>CAUUZE010000007.1:0-44199 GCA_963549665.1 Campylobacter concisus
AGTGGTATCTTAAATTTATAAGCTACAAGATCGGCCCAAAAGAGCAAAAATCACTTCGAAAATTTTTTAAAGAACATAGGTTTTTAAGAGAGGCAAAGTAGTAATAAGACTAGGTAAATTTGCTAGCATCATTTTTTATTATATTTGACATTATAAATGGCGAAGATAACGAGGTTGAATACGCTATTTAATAAATTTTAAATATATTTTTAAATTTTAAGCTATTATTAATCTTAGCGTTAAATTTATGTTATAAAGATTTACTACAATTACACACAAAGCAAATCATTTTTGTTATTCCTTTTACTGATTTAAGCCTTGGTTTTTGCCAAGGCTTTTTCTAAATTTTATAAGCTTTATGAGTAGAGTTTATAAAATTTATCTAAAGGAGATGTTATGAGAAAGACTTTGAGTTGTGTTGCACTAGCCTCTGTGCTTTGCTCGAGCGCTTTTGCGATAGGCGGTCCAAGCGGGGCTAAACTTGACTACGCTATCACTGGAGCTATCGGCGAAGTAGTGGTAAATCCATACGATACTGCCCCACTTACAGCAGTCATCAAAAATGGCGGCTACACACTAAGCAACGCTAAGGTCACTATCGTGCCAAAACAAGGCGGTCAGGTGATAAGCTACAAAGTGGCTGACAAGCATCTTCGCACACATGGTGGCATCCCAGTTTTTGGCATGTATCCTGACTATCAAAACACCGTTGAAGTCGAGTACGACAAGAGCTACAAGGGCAAGACTGAGCATATAAAAGAGAGCTATAAAATTTACGCCCCAGCTATCTACCTAGAGAGCGCTGGCACGCCAAATCAAAAAGGCGCGCTATTTGACAAGATCGAGGTTACTAAGCCTGCAAGCGCTAAATTTGCAAACAGGCTTTACTATGTAAATAACTTTGTAAATAAAACAGGCAAGGGTACAAAAGTCGTTTGGAACAACCCAGCCGGCGGTGCAATCGAGTGGAACTACAGCCCAAATAACTTCATCCTTGATACAAAAGGCGAGGTTAGATGGTATCTTGAACCAAGCAAAATTTACGACCTAAAACAGCCATTTCACGCTGGCGTTATGATGGGCTTTAAGCAAAACGACGACGGCGCTATGACTTGGGGATATGGCCAAAGATACGCAAAATACGACATCATGGGTAGAGAAATTTTCAACCGCGAGCTACCAGCTAGCTACAACGACTTCTCCCACTCAATGGACGTAGCACAAAACGGACACTACTTCTTGCGCGTGGCAAATGCCGACTATAAAAGAGCTGATGGTAAAAATGTAAGAACAGTGCGTGACGTCATCGTTGAGCTTGACCGCGACGGCAACGTAGTTGATGACTTTAGACTATATGAAATTCTCGACCCTTACCGCGACATCGTGCTAAAAACGCTTGATCAAGGCGCAGTTTGCTTAAACATAGACGCTAAAAAAGCAGGTCACACAGCAAGCTCTGATGAGCTTCAGTCTATGGATACACACGATAAATGGGGCGATATCGTAGGAGCAGGTCCAGGACGCAACTGGGCGCACGTAAATAGTGTGGATTACGACCCAAGTGACGATAGCATCATCATCTCAAGCCGTCACCAAGACGCAGTTATCAAGATCGGTCGTGACAAACAAGTAAAATGGATCATGGGCGCTCACAAGGGCTGGGGCGATAAATTTAAAGATAAACTCCTTCAGCCAGTCGATAGCAAAGGCAACAAGATCGTCTGCGAAGATGAGTACTCAAAATGTCCAGGATACGAGAGCGACAAAGGTGGCTTTGACTGGCAATGGACTCAGCACACAGCATTTAGGATAGATAGCAAGTCTAAAAAAGGCGAAATTTATCTAAGTGTCTTTGACAACGGCGATACAAGGGGCATGGAGCAACCAGCCATCGCTGGCATGAAGTACTCTCGCGCGGTCGTTTATAAGATCGATGAGAAAAAAAAGACCGTTGAGCAGATCTGGGAGTACGGCAAAGAGCGCGGTAAAGAGTGGTATAGCTCAGTTACTAGCCTTACGCAGTATCAAGATGACCTTGATAGCGTGATGGTCTATTCAGCCGTTGCTGGCATGCAGTTTGACATCGCAAAAGGTCGCCCAGTAGGACTTCCTAGCCCGCACATCGATGAGTTTGAGTGGGGCGCAAAAGAGCCTGGTATCGAGATAAAAATGACAAATGCAATGGGCTATCAGGCATTTCCATTTAGCTTGCAAAAAGCGTTTGAAAAGTAAACCATCCTAATTTTAACCTTTCTCAGTTTGAGAAAGGGTTTTTTAAATTTAACTTCTAAATTTTAAAGATCAACTGTTATCGTGTTTTCTATATCGATCTTCACAGTCATCGGGGCTGAAAGTTCGCCAGTGTCGTCGTTTAGCACCCTAACTAGTTGGCTTTCATATCTAGTGTAGCCAGCTTGTGCGCCACTTTGATCACTTGAGACGCTAAAGCCATCAAGTGAAAGCGAATTTCCGCTTGTATTGCCGCTTGTAAATTTAAGCACCACATCCTTATCGTCCGTGATATCAAGAACGTCTTGCGCATTTATATTTTTGATATGTACACCAGAGCCGTCACCGCTGATACCATCGTAGCTTACGCTTTGTCTTTTGTCAAATGAAATTTCTTCTATATTGTTTATCTTTGCATCAAGCTCGCCGTTAGCAAGTGCTCTAAAGTCGATAGTCTCAGCCTGTCCTTGCGTGGCAAGCTTTAGCGTGTCATAGCCTTCGCCGCCATCAACTACGCCATTAAAGTTGTTCGCGCTCATTATTATCGTGTCGTCACCGCTTCCGCCATTTATATGATAGGTGCCTTGCTTGCTGATGGTTATTATCTCGTCATTGCCAGCTCCACCATCGATATTTAAATTTTGCCTTACATGTGTATAGTAGCTAGTTACCGGTCCTGCTGATAAAACATCATCGCCATCACCTAAATATATGGTAGCGTTTGTGCCGCCAGCCCTATCTGAGATAAATACCTCGTCATTGCCGCCAGCTAGATCGATCAGGTTGTTTCCTGCTGCGTTTATAAAACTTACATAATCAGCATTGTCGCTTCCAAGCACGGTGTTGCTAGCTTGTGAGATAAATGATGCGTCGTTATCCTGTATACCCCACGCTGACCCCGCGTCTGAAGACGACCTACCGCCTATTTTTACCTCTATGCTAGATGAGTGGCTGCCGTCTACTACATTGTGACCAGACACTGTGTAAAGGCCGGCATTTAGCCTGCTTCCGCCAGACAAGATGGTGTTATCACCGCTTGTAGCATCGCTCTCGATAGAGGCGCGAAATGTAGGGTCATTTGTTTCAAAGCTTATGATATTGTTGCCTGAAGCGTTGCCAAGTGCTACGGTGTCATCAACAAAAGGATCACCAGGTGCTATATCATCGCCGCCGCCTAAGACGACGTTGTTGCCTGATGAGCCACCTAATAGTGCAAATTCCCTTCCGCCTATCCTTAGATCGACTAGGTTATCGTTGGTTGTGTTTTTTATATCCATCCAGTCAAGGTGATTAGTCGCAACTGCCTTGTTTGTCTTGTCTAAAAAGCCATCTGGCATTTTTTTATCGCTCCATGAGTACTCTTTGGTAAAAGTTTCGTTATCGTATGTTGCGTTTTTAGCTGCCTCGATCTTAGCTTTTGCCTCATCAACCCTTGCTTTAACGATATTTGCTATATCAGACTCTGTGGCTGCAAATTTGGTAAATATCTCTTTATCAACGTGTAAAATTTCTATCTCATCAGGGCTTGCTGTGCCGCTGGCACCAGCATCTGCGTAGCCTGAGACGGAGCTCACGCTTGGCGCCTCGCCTCTTGATATGTTGCTTAGATTTTGAAAATTTGCATTTATGTTTGAGTAGTGACCACCTTGAGCAAAGCTAGCTGCTCCAAGACTAACGCCACCACCACTAGCGTTACCGCCAGCTTGGTTTCCACCAGCTGCTGTCTCCTCTAAATTTGTTAAATTTTCACCTTTTAAGATGGCTTGTTGCAAGCTAGCGATCTCGTCGTTACCACTTTGTGCGCTAGAGCTATCATCTGCAAAATTTGTAAGATCGATACGCTTTCCAGTAAAAACCTCGTCCGAGCCACCCACTTTGGCAACTTCAACTTTAAAATTTACATCATCTGAGATGATAGTATCATTTTGCAAGAGTATGTCGCCCACATTTAGGGCTCTCTCCTCTTTTGTTAGGTTGTTTACAACCCTTGCATTTTTGTCTGAAACACTTTTAACCACGCCTATAATACTTGCCATAAATTCCCCTTTTTATGTAGTTTTATATTTTAAGTTTGATTATATCCCTTTGAAAATATGTCACAATTGTACCTTGGTACAATGTGATTTTAGATGATAAAATGTCACTAAAAACTTTTTTGGACGGCCGTAAAGTAGTTAAATTTAGGAGTTTGTCTTAAAAAATAAAATAAAGTTAGTGAAATAAAAAAGTAATAAAACGTTGTAATTTGCGGTAATTATTTTTAAAAATAAATTTTAAATTTTAAAATTTATAAACTCAAAGTCTCTCGCATAGAAATTTCTATCTTTTTCTCATCGAGGCTGCCATTATAAAATAAATTTAACGCCAAGACCGCTTGATACAAGAGCATATCAGCTCCGTCTTTGCATGCTAAATTTTGCCTTTTAGCCTCTTTTAAAAATGGCGTTTGCTTGCCGTATATCACATCAAATGCAAATTTAGCGCTTTTTAAAATGCCATCTAAAATCTCTTTTGGTGCTGGCAAAAGATCGTCTTTTAGCCCTGCTGAGGTTGAATTTACTACCAGATCAAATTTATGCTCTTTATAGTCATCCCAGCTAAAGCACTCATAGTGATCTTTAAATTTATCAAGTCTTGCCTTGCTTCTATTTAGTATGCAAACATCTATGTTTTGCGATCTAAGTGCGTAGGCTAGGGCGTTTGCGGTGCCTCCAGCTCCAAGGATGATGGCGCTTTTTGCCTCTTTGAAATTTGATATCGCTTTTAAAAAACCAGGTGCGTCAGTGTTGTAGGCATAAATTTTCTCATTTTTTAGCACCAAAGTGTTTGCAGAGCCTATTTTGCGGGCTGCCTCTGAGCGCTCATCGGCTAAATTTAGAGCAAATTCTTTATGCGGGAGTGTGACATTTGCGCCGTTTAGTTTTAGGGATCTAAATTTATTGATTAGCTCATTGCCATCTTTTAGCAAGACCCTAGTATATAGGGCATCAAGAGCTAGATCGGCAATGGCTTTGTTGTGTAGTCTTGGAGATACCGAGTGAGCTATCGGATCTCCAAAAACTGCGAAGGTTTTCATTTTGCTCTAAAGACAAAAGCGTCTTTATTGACATCTTTTCTTATGTCATTTACAGCTTTTTGTAGCCCTTTTTCATCAAATGGACCAACTAAAATTTTAGTTAGCTCGCCAGCTTTTATAGTCTTGTAGCTATAGCCTTTGGCTGCTATTTTTTTCATATAGTCGGCATTTGGGTTAAATTTACTAGTCGCAAATACTTGAACATAAGAGCCTTTTGCGACGCTCTCAGCTTTTGCGGCAGTTTCAGCCTTTTTCTCTACTTTTTCTGTTTTTTCTGCTTTTGCAGGAGCTTCAGCCTTTTTCTCTACCTTTGTTTCAGGTTTTTTCTCAGCTTTAGTTTCAGCTTTCTTTTCTGTTTTTGCCTCAGTTTTAGCTGGCTTTGCTTCAGGCTTTTTATCTGCTTTAGCTTCGCTTTTTGTTTCAGCTTTTTTAGCTGGAGCCTCTACCTTTGTCTCAGCTTTTTTAGGTGCTTCAGTTGGATGCTCGACAGCTTTTACTACCTCTTTTGGCTCTTCAGTTTTAGGAGCTGATTTTGCGCCTTCTTTATCTTTTAGCTTTTTGATCATATCTTCAAAATCATCTTGTTGCTTGTTTTCAGGCACGATAGGCACTTGCTCGAAAAGTTGTGTATCGCCTTTTTTAACATCTGAATTTGTATCTTGTGCAGGCACCTGTGTATCGACTGGCTGCTCTGCTGGCACTGGAGGCAGAACTAGTCTTGAGTCAGCTTCGTTTTGTGCTTGTGTTGAGTCGCCTGAGTTTATAAGCTTCATGGCTACGATGATGATTAAAAATAGTATAACAAGAGCTGCTATAAACATAAGAAGTTTCTTTAGTTTTGCGCCCTTTGCCTCATCATCTTTTTCTAAAAGTATATCTTTTAACTCTTCGTTTTCCATTATCTCTCCTTACATATATTTTGACCAACTTGCCCCGCGCTCTTTTTGATAGAGGTTATATGGCAAAGTTAGGATGTTAAATTCTTTTGGCATATCTTGATTTGGGAACATTCTCCACTCTTTGGCTAACTTTTGTGAAAGCTTTGCGCTTAGCATATTTGCAAGCGTACAAGCTTCATTTAGCGTAGTGTGACCTTTATGCACATAAAGGTGTAAATGTCCTGGCGTCTTGGTCTCGTAGGCTGTGAAATTTATAAAGCCTTCTTCTCTTAAAAGAAGCTGCGCTCTATGCCAAAACCTATCTGGAGTTCTGCCGTTGTAGTCAAAGACTATGTTTTCGACCTTGTCACTTGCATTGATTAGCGAGTGGGCGATTATAGCTTTGCCCTCCTCATGCTCTTTCATGACACTATAAGTTAGTGGTTCGTTGATCTTTTCAAATTTATCAAAGAAAATTTTACCCTTGTACTCTATCTTATTGACGATCGTGTCACGTTTGATGTAGTAGTGGGTCGTTATTATCTTTATAAGAGATGTATCAATACTTTGCATCAAAATGTCGCTTTATCGTAGATTATAAATTTATGAGCAAGATCGACTAGTTCGGCTTTTATCTTCTCTTGTAAAGATGCGTTGTTGATGTCGCTTAGCACGTCAGCTATCTTGTTTGCTATTAGCTCAAACTCAGCTTCTTTCATGCCACGAGCTGTAAGAGCTGGGCTACCTACACGTATGCCGCTTGTGATAAACGGACTTCTTGTCTCGCCTGGAACTGTATTTTTATTTACTGTTATGCCAGCATTTCCAAGAGCGATATCTGCGTCTTTTCCGCTAAATTCGCGGTTTAAGAAGCTCATTAGGATTAGGTGGTTATCAGTGCCGCCACTTACTAGATCAAAGCCTCTGCTTATTAGCACTTCGCCAAGTTTTTTAGCGTTTGCTTTTACTTGTTTGGCGTAAATTTTCCACTCAGGACTAAGGTTGTGCTTAAAGCCAACTGCCTTTGCGGCGATGACGTGAACTAGTGGGCCACCCTGGATACCTGGGAAGATAGAAGAGTTTATCTTTTTAGCATACTCTTCGTTGTTTGTCATGATGATGCCGCCTCTTGGGCCTCTTAGAGTTTTATGCGTAGTTGAGCTTACGACGTCGCAGTGTGGGAAAGGATTTTGATGCTCACCGGCTACGACTAGGCCAGCGATGTGGGCAACGTCTGCAAAAAGTATCGCGCCAACAGCGTCAGCTATCTCTCTAAATTTCTTAAACTCGATCTCTCTTGTGTATGCGCTCGCACCACAAACGATCATTTTTGGTTTTACTATCTTTGCGATATCCATGACTCTATCGTAGTTTATGCGACCATCAAGCTCGACGCCGTAGAAAAAGCTCTCATACATCTTGCCAGAGCTGCTTACCTTTGCGCCGTGAGTTAGGTGTCCGCCGTGGCTTAGATCCATACCTAAAATTTTATCGCCTGGATTAAGCAAAGCTCCATAAACGCCTTGGTTTGCTTGAGAGCCTGAGTTTGGTTGAACGTTTGCAAATTCGCATCCAAAAAGCTCTTTGCATCTATCGATCGCGATTTGCTCGATCTCATCGACAAATTCACAGCCACCATAATACCTCTTGCCAGGGTAGCCCTCAGCGTATTTGTTTGTTAGGATTGAGCCCATCACCTCCATAACATCTGGATATGTGAAATTCTCGCTAGCGATCATCTCAAGGTGATCACACTGGCGTTTTAGCTCTAAATTTACTAGGTCGTAAATATCTTTATCGTAGCTTTGCAAACTCATTTTTCGTTCTCCTTTGTCTCAGTTTTTAGTGGCCTCATCGCTGGGAAGAGGACAACGTCGCGTATTGATTTTTTATCTGTTAGAAGCATCACAAGTCTATCTATGCCTATGCCTTCGCCTGCAACTGGCGGCATGCCGTATCCTAGGGCTTTTACATAGTCTTCATCCATCTCGTGAGCCTCGTCATCGCCTGCGTTTTTAGCATCGATTTGCGCTTTAAAGCGGTTGTATTGATCGATTGGATCATTTAGCTCGTTAAAGCCATTTGCTAGCTCACGACCAGCTATAAATAGCTCAAATCTCTCTGCCACATCAGGATTTGTGTCGCTTCTTCTTGAAAGTGGGCTAATAGAGATCGGATAGTCGATGACAAAAGTTGGGTGGATGAGCTTGCTCTCTACGTAGTTGTCAAAGAGTTCAGCCTGCAAGTGGCCAAGGTCGAGCTTCTCGTTTGCTTCAAAGCCATCAGCTCTTAGTTTTGCTAAAATTTTAGCCTTATCGTTTACGATATCTTCAGCAAGTCCGCCTATCTCAACTAAGGCTTTTTTATAGCTTATGCGTTTAAATGGCTTGCTAAAATCAATCTCCATGCCATCAAAATTTATCACTTTCTCCATGCCAAGTTTTTCTAAAATTACATTAAATAGATCCTCTGTGATGCCCATTAGATCGTGGTAGTTGTGATATGCCCAGTAAAACTCTATGCTTGTAAATTCAGGGTTGTGAGTTAGATCCATGCCCTCGTTTCTAAAGTTTCTATTCATCTCATAAACAGCTTCAAAACCGCCAACTACAAGGCGCTTTAGATATAGCTCTGGAGCGATTCTTAGGTATCTCTCAACTCCAAGGGCGTTGTGAAATGTTACAAATGGTTTTGCATTTGCGCCACCAGCTATTGGGTGAAGCATCGGAGTTTCAACCTCTAAAAAGCCTTTTTCTTCAAAAAATCTTCTAATCGTGCTTATAATCACCGAGCGCTTTTTAAAATCAGCCCTAACTTCAGGGTTCATTATCATATCAAGGTATCTTTGGCGGTATCTTGTCTCAACATCAACTAGCCCGTGGTACTTCTCTGGAAGCGGACTTATCGACTTTGTAGCTAAGCTAAGCTCATTTACGTGCATTGAAAATTCGCCAGTTTTTGTTATAAAAGCGTAGCCTCTAACATAGACAATATCGCCTATTTCTACATATTTTTTAACGATTTTAAACCACTCTGGATCAAGCGTCTTGTTGCTAAAATAAATTTGTAAATTTCCATTTTCGTCTTCGATGTTTGCAAAGACCGCTTTACCAGCGTCACGGATCAGCTTTATCCTGCCTGCAAGGCCAACTAGCTGCCCCTCTGCTTTTTTCTCTTCTGTATCTTTTATATAGTTAAATTTAAGTCTAAATTTAGAGATATTCATATCTCTTCTAAGAAAATGTGGATATGGATTTATGCCTAAATTTCTAAGCTCATCTATGCTTTCTAATCTTTGAATTTCGTGTTGGTTGTCAAATATCACCTTACTTTCCCTTTATATTATTTTTTGAACATTTTTCGCAAATTCCATAAAGCTGCATCATGTGACCAGTTAGTTTAAAGCCATGCTCTTTTGCGATGCTTATCTGCCTTTTTTCTATCATAGGATCTTCAAATTCTATGATAAGGCCGCACTTTCTGCATATCATGTGGTCATGGTGTGGCTTTGTGGCAAGCTCAAATTTCTTGCCTTGTGAGCCAAAGCTGATAGATGTTACCATCTCTGATTCTTCTAGTAAATTTAGCGTTCTATAAACAGTTGCGATGCCGATATTTAGCTCAGGATAGGTCTCTTTTATAAAAAGATATAGCCTCTCTGGCGTAAAGTGTTCGTCGTTGTTATAAAGCGTTTTTAGTAAAATTTCACGCTGTTTTGTATATTTTAAACCGTTGTCGCGAAGAACTCTTTTAAATTTCTCAAGCAAGGCATCATATTCTAAATTTTCTATCATTTTTCTTCCCCTTTGGTGACGTTTGTGTCAGTGTTTGTGCTTGCATTTGCATCCATTGAGATGAATGCATCACTCTTGTTTGTATCCTTTGGTCTTACTACCATCTCATCTAGCTCATTTTTGATATTTTTCATATCGACGTTTGTTATCCACCTGCCAGTTTCAAGTAAAAGCGGATAGACTTTGCTATTTGTAAAGTATGGCTCGATCATTTTGTTTAGCGAAGTGCCTGACATCACGGCAACGACTGCTGAAAATGTGAGGAAAATTTTGCCACTTCCCATGACAAATCCACCAAGCCTGTCTAAAAAGCCAAGCCCGCTTACTGAAACCATCTTTGATAAAAATTTGCCAACTAGCAGACAAACTAGCCAAAAAACTAGCCAAAGTCCGATAAATGCGACAAATTGTAAAAATGAAGGATTTTCAAATTTATAGATATTTTTACTTATAAAACCCTCAGCCACATCTGAAAACCTGCTAGCAACGACTAAGCCGCCGATAAGTCCGATGAGCCCAAAAGTCTCTTTTATGAGGCCATTTATTATGCCCTTTACGCCCAGCATCAAGACAAGGGCGATAATGATAATGTCAAACCAAGTTACTAAATCCATCATACAGTTCCTATTAAATTTTGAAGTTCTTGCTGGCTAGTTGAGTAGGCTAGCGCGTTTTCTTTTGTGATCAAGCCCTCTTTTAGCGCTTTCATCAGGGCTTGAGTCTGCGTGCTCATGCCAGTTTGTTGCTGATTTAGCTGCATTTGAGAGTAAATTTGATGCACTTTGTTTTCGCGTATCAAGTTTGAAATCGCCATATTATTTATCAAAATTTCATGCACAGCGCACCTTCCGCCGCCTATTTTTGGGATCAGACTTTGTGAGATGACAGCAGTCAGCGAAACGCTAAGCATATTTCTTACTTGAAGCTGCTCGCTTCCATCGAAGCTATCAACAATCCTATTTATAGTCTGTATAGCCGAGTTTGTGTGAAGCGTGCCAAAGACTAGGTGTCCAGTCTCAGCTGCTGTAATAGCCGTAGAGATCGTCTCTCTATCCCTCATCTCGCCCACAAGTATGATATCCGGGTCTTCACGAAGTGCAAATTTTAGCGCCTTTGAGTAAGAGTGTGTGTCGGTGCCGATATTTCTATGTGAAAATAGGGCTTTTTTGTTGTTATGTACAAACTCGACTGGGTCCTCAACGGTGATGATGTGCTTTCTATAATTTAAATTTATCTCATTAAGCATCGCAGCAAGCGTCGTTGATTTACCACTGCCTGTTGGTCCAGTAACTAGGATAAGGCCTTTTTCTCGTTTGATGATATATTTAAAAATTTGTGGTGCATTTAGATCATCAAGCGAAGGGATGTCGATAGGTATGATACGAAAAGCTGCCGCTAGATCGCCATTCATCGTATAGTAGTAGTTGCCACGAAAGCGACCGATATTTGGAAGTTCAATAGCAAAGTCAAGCTCTTTATTGTTTTCAAGTTCGCTTTTTTGGGCATCTGTGATTAGAGCGTAGCATAAATTTTCTATATCTTTGCCACTTAGCACGCCAAATTCAAGCGGCCTTAAAGTGCCATCTATCCTTATCTGAGGCTCAGACCTTGAGACTAGGTGGAGGTCACTGGCTTTATTGAAAACAACGGTTTTTAAAAGCGTTTGGATGTCACCAGAGAGATTGCTCTCTGATACTTTGGTTTGGGCATCCGAGCTTTGCGCTCTTAGTTGTTCGATTAGATCCATATTTTACTCTATGATCTTTGGCACGGCAAAGAAGTGTCCCTCGCGTGAAGGGGCGTGCTTTAAAATTTCATCGACAACGTTACTTAAATGTGGCTCATCTTCTCTTAATGGAGTGCCACCTTTTATAGAGCTGACTACGGCCTCATCGCTGCTTAGATCGAGCTCGTTTAAAACATCGACAAAAGATACGATTTCACTTAATTGCTTCTTGATCTCTTCTCTTTTTTCATCATTAATTTGTAATGCGGAGAGTTTTTCTAGTTTATTTAAGAGAGTGTCGTCTATTTGCATTATTAAGCAACCTTTTAATTGATTTTGAGGCATTATATCACATTCAAGCTTTAATTTTGGGCTACTTTTAATTTAATTATGCTAAAATCTGCGAATTAAAATTTTTCAAAAGCAAGGAAAAACGTTGGCTATAAAAGAAGACTTAACCGAGATAAAAAAAGAGATCGACGCCCAGGAGCAGTTTCTTGAGAGTATGATCAAGGGAGAGCGTTTTTTTAGGAAATACAAAACTTTGCTGATCGTGCTATGCGTGGCAGCTATCGTCGCACTCATCGGATTTTACGCTAGTAAGGTTTTAAACGACAACAGAGTTGAGGAGGCAAATTTAGCCTATTCAAAGCTTATCTTAAATCCAAATGACACAAGCGCTTTAAATGTTTTAAAGGAGAAAGAGCCAAGCTTATATGCACTTTTTTCACTTGGGCGAATGCTTGATAAAAACGATACAAAAGGCATTAGTGAGCTTGCAAATTTAAAAGTAAATCCGATCGTAAAAGATATCATCCTTTCACAAACTGGCGACGCAAATACTCAAATTTTAAGCGAATATAACGCACTTTTAAAAGGTTTTGAGCTTTTAAAAGAAAACAAGATCAAAGAGGCAAACGACGAATTTAACAAGATCGCACTTGACTCACAACTACAAACTTTAGTTAAAAATTTCAAACACTATCAGGGAATAAAATAATGAAAAAACTTACACTATTCTTGGCTTTTGCCTTGGCTTTAGTTCTAAGCGGATGCGGCACAAAAAGACAATATTTTGAGCCTGCGCAAACTTCTGGTGAGATATCTTTGTCAAAAGATCTTCCTTCTTACATCAAATCAGCAAATGCAAATGGCGCAACGCTTGATAATGGCAACATCATCACTAAAAATGGGCTAAATAAAAGCGTTACTTTGCCTGAAAATTTCAACTTCTTAAACGAAAACAACGGCTTTGTCATCTCAGCTAGCATAAATGGCGACCTAAACGTGACTGATCCTAGCGGCCACAGCGTTTATAGCGGTAAATTTCCAACTGCGATCGTAGCAGCTTCGCTTGATCAAAACCAACTTGCAGCTATCAGCGCATCAAACCACATTTACCTAATCGACATCAACACAGCTACCACACTAATGGAGTATAGCTCATCTGAGATCGCAGCGGTTGACTCAAGGGTTGTGGCACCTTACTTTATGAGCTCACTCATCGTCTATCCAGCACTAGATGGCAAAATTTACATCGTGCAAAAAGAGACTGGTAGAATTTTACGCGACGTTGTCGTAAGCTCTGAAAATTTCTTTAACAACATCATATTTTTAGGCGTTGAGGGCGATAACCTAATCGCAGCAACAGCCAAAAAACTAATCGTCATCAATCCAAGCCAGACAGTTTATTATGACGGCGAGATCAAAGATGTGCTAGTTCATAACGATGAAATTTATATCTTTAAAAAAGATGGCACGATCGTAAGAACAGACCTCATGCTAAAAGAGCAAAATAAGGTAAATTTCAAATTTGCTATCTTCTCAGCAGCTACTATCATTAACAATAAGCTCTATGTCATCGAAAAAACTGGCTATGTTATAAAGACAAATTTAGATCTTAGCGGAGCTGAAATTTATGAGTTTAGCGACGAGATAAAAGATAAAAGCTTCATGGGAAATGGCGCATTTTACTACGATAACGAGTATGTTAATCTAGGGCAATGAACCAAAAAATTTGGGAGCTTTTCGAAGCTAAAAAGATCTTGCTAAGGGATCTAAAAAGACTTGACCTTAGCGAATTTACCAAGAAACGCTCGCTTGAGGCGTTTTTTGGTGTTGATACAAAAAATTTTTACGAGATCGTTTTTTTAAGAAGTGCAAAAAGCAGGCTTTTGCTCAAAGAAGCCAGCGAGATAAATGAAATTTGCACTAAATTTGAAGAGAAATTTCAAACTAAGATCAAAAAACGTGTGATCTTTTACAACTCTCAAATTTGCTCAAAATCCCTAAACTACTTCAAAGAAGAAGGCTGGAGCTGTTATGATTTTGTGTGATATCGGCAACACCAACGCCTCTTTTTTACAAAATGGCAAGATCACACACATAAAAGTTAGCGAATTTAAAAACTATAAGCCAGACGAAAAGGTCTATTTTATCTGTGTAAATGAAGAAATTTTGCGGATGATAGATAAGGACGAAATGTTTATAAATTTAGAGCCTTACTTTGAGATAGACACGATCTATCAGGGGCTTGGAGTAGATAGAAAAGCAGGGTGCTACATGATAAATGATGGCGTTATAGTAGATGCTGGAAGTGCTATCACTGTCGATATAATGGCAAACTCACTTCATCTTGGTGGCTACATCTTGCCAGGCATCGCAACTATGTTAAATGCCTATAAAAGCATCTCGCCACGCCTCGATGTGACACTAAATTCACAAATTGACATCGATGCGTTGCCTCAAAAGACGAGCGACGCTGTGAGCTATGGCATCATAAAGCCCATTATCACGCTCATTTCAAAGCTAGCAGGCAGCAAAAAAGTCTATTTTACTGGCGGAGATGGTGACTTTTTATCTAAATTTTTTAAAAATGCTATTTGTGATAAGATGCTGATCTTTCGTGCCATGCAAAAAATAATCGATGAAAAAAAGGAAATTTTAAAATGATAACAGTAGCCTTGCCAAAGGGCAGGATCGCAGAAGATACACTTGAAATTTTTAGAGAAATTTTTGGTTCGAGCTTTATGTTTGAAGATAGAAAACTCATCCTTGAAGAGGGAAATTTTAGATTTTTAATGGTTCGCAACCAAGATATACCAACATACGTCACCGAAGGCGCGGCGGATATCGGTGTGGTCGGTCTTGACGTGCTTGAAGAGCATAAGCCAAATGTAGTGAGGCTGCTTGATCTACAAATAGGCAAGTGCAAGGTCTGCATCGGTATAAAAAACGAAGAGGAGCTTGACTTTTCAAGGTCTGAGCTAAGGATCGCTACAAAAATGCCAAATATCACGAGAAACTACTTTGCCAAGCTTGCTGTTGGCGTGAAGATCATAAAGCTTTATGGCTCGATCGAGCTAGCGCCGCTTGTTGGGCTAAGTGACGCGATCGTCGATGTGGTCGAGACTGGCTCAACCATGAAGCAAAATGGGCTAAAAGTGGCTGGCGACATCATGCAAAGCTCAGCTTACTTGATCGCAAATAAAAATAGTTTTATCATCAAAAAAGATGAAATTTTGGAGCTTTATCAAAAGATAAAAGATGAAATTTCAAAGTAAAATTTGAAATTTTGGCTTCTAAATTTAAAAACGCCTAAATTTATCCACTCTGAGGTTAGTAAGTTTAAGTGCATAGGATATTAAATTTACACGGCTTACCTTATTTAAATTGTAAAAAACGTTTCGTTTTCTAGGCTATTGCAAAAGATTGCTATTAAAATTTGAGCTAAGTAAGATAGAAAAAGTAATAGCTGCTATTAAATTTACAAGTTAAATTTAAAGGTATTTGGTTGGGTGTGATAGATGCGCGTTTTTGGTTGGGTTTGTGTGTTGCTATGATAGGTTTTGGTTTTATAGTCAAATTTTATTTTGGAGTGATGAAATTTGATGTAGATGAGGCAGGTTTAAATTTAAAAAACTAATTTTTACAGAAGCTACTTAAAGCAAAGCGTTTAAATTTCAAAACCTGTTTTTAAAAAAACTTGCTATTAAAATTTGAGCAAATCAAAAATTGTAACCGCCACTAAAGTTACAAGTTAAATTTGAATATTTTTATTGAGTGGGCAGGCAAGCTTTGTTATTGGGCTTATGTGCTACCATGATAAATTTTAAATTTTATTTCAGATCAAAGAAATTTAATATAAATAAGACCAGTTTAAATTTGAAAAACAGAGCTAGTTTGGCAGAGGCTGTTTAAAAAAAATGCTTAAATTTCAAATCCTAATAAACTTAGCCTAAATTTTCCCGCCAAACATCTCATACATCGCCTTCTCCTCGCCCCAAAGCTCTCGGTGCTTTTTGATCGATGATTTGATAGCGTTTATGAGATAGAGCACGTCCTCTTTTGTATGCGTGTAGTGCATGCTCACCCTTACAAAACCTGGCTTTTTCTCTAAGATCTTATTCTCTTTAAGTCCCAGCAGATCAAAAGCATAAGGCCCAGCGCACATCACGCCAGCGCGGCTTTGTATACCGTAGTTGTTGCTAAGAGTTGCGGCAAAGTCATAAGGCGAAATGTCGCGCACATTAAATGAAAAAATAGGCAGTTTTTCTGCATTTTTAGGGCCATAAATGGTGATATCTTCGATGCTGCTAAGCTCTTTTTCAAAGAAATTTGCCAGCTCATCTTCGCGTGCTTTGATATTTTCCACTCCGACACTTGCTTGCAAGTTGTAGGCTAGACTTGCTCGCACCAGTCCCAAGATAGATGGCGTGCCAGCCTCTTCAAGCTGCTCGACATTTTTTATAAAAAGGTGTTTTGATGGCGTCGCAAGAGCGATGGTGCCGCCACCTGCAAAGCTTGGTATGTCGCTTGTATAAAGCTCTTTTTTGATCGCCAAAAGCCCGCAACTCCCAACTCCACCAAGTAGCTTGTGAGGCGAGAAAAAGGCTGCGTCAAAGTATGCTGCGTCTAAATTTTCATGCGAGCTGGTTGCTGCGCAGTCAAATGCCACCACTCCGCCAAATTTCTTAACGAGCGAGTAAATTCTCTTGTAGTCGGTTTTCACGCCTGTGACGTTTGAGGCGGCGCTAAAGCAGGCGATGATCTTTCTTTTTGCGTTTAGCTTTAGCGTCCTCTCAAGCATAACGTAGTCTATCTCGCCGTTTTCATCAAGCAAGGTGCGCTCGCAGTCGCAAAGCCCTTCACGAAAGCTGATCTCGTTTGAGTGATGCTCATAGGGGCCAACAAGCACGAGAGGTAAATTTATGCTTCTTAAATTTGCTTCGCCGATCAAGGCTCTTGTGGTTGGCGGCAGATAAATTCCCATTATCTCCTGAAATTTCTTTATCGCAGCCGTTGCACCTTGGCCTGTTGCTATTAGATAAAAGCTATCATCAAGCCCCAAAAGCTCCTTTAGCTCTGCCCTTGCGTTTTCATAGCGTTTTTGTGTTAGCACGGCGCTTGAGCTGCTGTCTGAGTGAGTGTTTGCGTAGGTTTTTAAAAATTTTGAAATTTCATCTTCGATAGGCGCATAGGCAAGGCCTGAGGCTGTGTAGTCAAAATAGTAAATTCCATCTTTTAAAATGATATTTTTTCTTACTTCATCTATGTTTGGCACGGTTTTCCTTTTGGTTAAAAGCACGATTATAATGAAATTTTGTATAAAGTGAGGTTACAAGCGGGCAGGGCGCCCACTCGCGTGTGTTTATTTGTTTAAGAAGTTTTTCTCTAACCACTCGTTAGCTTTTACTTCACTCTCAAATCTTTGGCTCTTAGCAACTTGGTTTGCACCCTCATAGAAACGGATACGAATGCCGTCTTGAACGCTATCGATCTTGATTCTAGTGATCTTATCTTTGTTTAGATAAGTCCTGTCGTTTAGTTTTACATACATGTTTTTCTCCTTTTAAAAATTTGGTTTATTTTTTATCGTTTTTCTTCTCGTCTTGTTTTAAAAATAGCTCTTTAAAGCGCTTATTTGCATAGTCTTCGATGTCGTTTTGAAGCTGTTTATAGGCGTTTATAAGCTCGTGTGCCCTATCATTTAGCGTAGTGCCAGCATTATCTCCGCCACCTTGCTTGGTCGTAAAGAGATCTTCTTTTAAATTTTTTTGCAAAATTTGCAGATGTGACCAGCATTTTTTATAGTTCATACCTAAAATTTCAGCTGCCTTTGATATCGAGCCAACCTCGGCTATAACGTCTAAAACTTCGGTTTTACCCTTGCCAAATATAAGCTCGCCCTCGTCGTTTTCTATCCAAGTCTTCGTCTTTACTCTCATCTTTTTGCCTTTCTTTTCCTTAAAACAGCCTAGCTGACAGTACTTCACGTCAAAGCCGTAGTCTCTAAGCGTCGAGCGCATGGTCTTTAGCCCGCCGTTAGCCGCCGCCATCTCTCTTGCATCTTTGCAAAAAACTCTGCCCTTTTCGTCGCTCACTTCTTTTAGTTTTAGTGACAATGTAAATTTACCGCGGTCTTTATCTAGGGCGCCAAACTGCCCAAGCTCGCAGTTGTCTATCTTGATGCCAAGCCTAGTTGCCTCGTCGCTTACCTCGCCGACTTCTATGCCAAGCTTGTTTGCGATCTTAAAAGCCGTTCCGCAGTCAAGTTTGCCGCTTTTATTTAGCGTTTGTTTTATTAGCTCTTCTAAATTTTTACTCATAAATTCTCTCTTCGCCGCTATAAACGTTGATATTTTCGCCCCTTGCAAAACCACAAAGTGTAAGCTCAAATTTACGAGCGATCACCACGCCAAGGCTCGTTGGCGCTGTCCTTGAGATAAGCGCTGGAACGCCTTGCATAACAGCCTTTGCGACCATCTCTGAGCTAAGCCTGCCACTCACCATCAAAAATGAATTTGCTAAGTTAGCTCCGTCTAAAACGGCCTTGCCAACGGCTTTGTCTATCGTGTTGTGCTGAGCGATATCCTCGCCTATGTAAAATTTATCTTCGCTTACAAAAAGCTTTGCCGTATGCACGCAGCCAGTCATCTCATAAAGCTCGCACTGCGTGTAAAACTCCTTCATTTGAGCAAGGATCATATTTTTGTTAAATTTAGCCCCGCTTTTTACAGCTCTTGCTGCCATCGCCTGTGGGTCGATATTTGCCGTTGAGCTTCTGCCACAGCCACTTATTATGACCTTTTCTTCGTCAAACTGCTCTAGGCGTTTTTCGTTCACTTTGGCGCTTACATAGACGCTTAGCTCGTCGCTTGAGAGCCTAACCTCAGCTATGTCTTCTGGCTTTGTGATGACGTTTTCGCTGATCAAATAGCCCACAGCAAGCGCCTTTTGGTCAGTTGGCGTTGCCATAACGGCACCAAATTTTTTGTCATTTATGTAAATTTCAAGCTTGATCTCACGCACCAAAATATCATCAACCTGTGCTTTTTGCTCGCCTTTATATTTGATGATCTGTGTTTTATAAATCGGTTCCATCTTGCTCCTTGAAGTTTTCACAAATGATAGCCCAAAAAGCTAAATTTAATTTTGGATTGTAGTAAAAACTTGCTTAAACAAAGCAAAAAGCTTAAACGTATTTTGATACGAAATAAACGTTATTATAATTAAAATTTGATATGCAAAATAGGCATATTTCTTAAAGTATAAAATTAGAGAAAATAACAAATTTTATAGGTGCAAAAAGCACCTATAAATTTACGCTTTTAGTTTTAGTCTGTCGCCAGCGTAGTAAGCGATCTTCCAAACAGTAGTTTGTTTTAGGTCTTTTTCGCCATAACCTCTTGCAGCAACTCTGTCATTGTAGATTTTTTCGATCACATCTGACTCGCCAACTAGTAGAGCTTTTGTAGAGCACATCGCAGCACAAACTGGCACCTTGCCCTCAGAAATTCTATCTTGTCCATATACTTCACGCTCTTCTTCGCTATTGGTTGGTAGCGGACCGCCTGCGCACATAGTGCATTTATCCATTACGCCTCTTGCGCCAAAAGCACCATCTTTAGGGAATTGTGGCGCACCAAATGGGCAAGCATACAAGCAGTATCCACAACCTATACAGATGTCTTTATCGTGAAGCACGATGCCATCAGCTCTGATGTAGAAACAATCAACCGGACAAACAAGCGAACAAGGCGCGTCTTCGCAGTGCATACATGCGATTGACGTTGAAATTTCTTTACCTGGCACGCCTTCATTTAGCGTTATAACGCGGCGTCTTCTAACGCCGATAGGCAACTCATGAGCTTCATCACATGCTACTGCGCAACCGTTGCAATCAATGCATCTATCTGTGTCGCAGTAAAATTTAAGTCTATTGTTATCGTTAAATGCGCTCATATTATGCCCTTTCTATGCGGCAAAGACCGCCTTTTGTTTCTGGAATTTGAGTGACTATGTCATATCCGTAGTTTGTTACGGTATTTGCACTCTCACCAACCGCAAATGGCAAAGTTCCTTCTGGGAAATTTCCAGTCATATCAACACCTTGCATATATCCAGCCCAGTGGAATGGCAAGAATATCATATTAGGCTTGACTGATGGCACGATCCTTGCGCGAACCTTGATCTTAGTGCCCTCAGGTGAATGAACCCAAACAAAATCCCAATTTTTAATGCCATGTTTAGCCGCTAGCTCTGGGTGGATATCAGCAAACATCTCAGGCGTAATGCGTGATAGATATTTACTAGCACGCGTCTCCATACCAGCACCACTGAAATTTACGAGACGAGCTGTAATAAGGTTGATAGGGAATTCTTTTGAGAAGTCCTTACTTTGCTGCAAGCTTTCAAATTTAGTATCAACGCGGTATTGTTTTGCTTTATCTTTAAAGCTTGGATACTTCTTGGCTAGATCTGGTCTTGGTGAGTGGATCGGCTCTCTGTGTTGAGGGATCTGATCAGCAAATGTCCAAACGATAGTTCTAGCACGTGCATTGCCATATGGAGCGATGTTTTTCTCCAAACATTTTGTTGCTATGATATTACTATCATCAGTTGACCAGCTGGCTCCGATCCTTGCTTTTTCATCATCAGTTAGTGTGATGCCTAAAATTTTCTCGATATTGTCTTTTTTGATCTCAGGATATCCGCCATTTATAGATGAACCAACTGGCGCTGAGCCCTCAGCTGCTAGCTGACTAACACCGTTGTGCTCTAAACCAAAGCGGTTTCTAAAGCCCATTCCGCCTTCGCGAACTGATTTATGTGTATCATAAAGTATTGGGCTACCTGGGTGATTTTCTGTCCAGCATGGCCATGGGAGTCCGTAGTATTCGCCTTCAACAGGAGTGCCAGGCTTGCCAAGAGATGTTACTTCATCAAATTTATCCCAGTTCTCTTGGTGGCGTTTTAGGCGCTCAGGTGTCCAGCCAGTCATACCGATAGTTTTTATGATATTTGCTATCTCGTGAGTAGCAGCTTCTGGCCACTCTATCTTGCCGTCAGCGTCCCTTATAGTGCGAGTTAGCTCGTCATAAAAGCCTATGCGTTTAGCTAGTTCAAATAACAATTCATGATCAGGTATGCTCTCATAAAGTGGTTTGCATACTTGGCTTCTCCATTGGCCACTTCTGTTTGTAGCTACGACTGTGCCGCTAGTTTCATACTGAGTTGAAGCAGGTATGATATATACATTATCTTTTTTATTTGTTATAACGGCAGCGTCATTTACAAACGGATCTACACAAACAAGTAGCTCAAGCGCATCAAGACCCTCTTGAACCTTTGCTTGCTGTGCAGTAGATGTTATGCCGTTACCTATAACTACAAGAGCTTTTAGGCTATCTCCTGCATTATCGATCGCATCATTGCCATCTTTACCATTTAGCGTACCAGCCCACCAGCGTGCAAGTGAAAATCCTGGCTTAAACATCCACTCAGGCTTAATAAAATTCTTTTGCAACCACTCGAAATCAACCTTCCACATTTTTGCAAAATATTTCCAGCTTCCTTCATTTTTAGGGTAATAACCAGGTAGGTTATCTGGTAAATTTGCCATATCAGTTGCACCTTGAACGTTGTCGTGGCCTCTTAGGATGTTACATCCGCCGCCACTTACGCCCATGTTGCCAAGCACTAGTTGCAAGATCGGAGCTATACGAGTGTTTGAGCTACCTATTGTGTGCTGAGTTAGACCCATCGCCCAAACGACTGAGCCAGGGCGGTTTTTAGCATAGACTTCTGTGATCTCTTTAAGAGTTGCAGCTGGCACTCCAGTCACATCTTCAACGACTTCTGGTGTCCATTTTGCAGCCTCTTCACGAATCAGATCCATACCATAAACACGGTCATCAATAAATTTCTTATCCTCCCAGCCATTTTCAAAGATGAGATTCATCATGCCATATATAAAAGGTATATCCGTTCCTGGGCGAATTTGTGCGAAATAATCAGCCTTTGCCGCCGTTCTTGTATATCTTGGATCAATTACTATTAGCTTAGCGCCCTTTTCTTTTGCTTTTAAAAAGTGTCTAAAACCAACTGGGTGATTTACCGCTGGGTTTGATCCGATTATAAAAATAGACTTCGCGTTTTGGATATCTCCAAGGTGATTTGTCATAGCTCCATAACCCCAAGTATTCGCCACACCGGCGACTGTAGAGCTGTGTCAAAGACGTGCTTGGTGATCTAGGTTGTTTGTCCCAAACATCGCAACGAATTTGCTTATATAGTAGCTTTGCTCGTTGCAGTCTTTTGCTGATCCTAAGAACATTACTTGCTCTGGATTTTTCTCGCGGTAAGCTTTTAGTTTTGCACCGATCTCGTCAAGTGCTTGCGTCATAGAGATGCGTTGCCACTTGCCACCAACTTTTTTCATTGGATATTTTACACGGCAGTGTGAGCGCACCATATCGATAACGTCTGCTCCTTTACAGCAGTGACCACCAGCACTTACTGGGTGATCTTGTGCTACTTCTTGACGTACCCAAACACCGTTTTCTACCTCTGCTAGCACTCCGCATCCTACAGAGCAAACTGTGCAGACAGTTTTTACTATTTTTGAGTCTGGAAATGGGTTTGCCATCTCTTGAGCTGTTGCTTCTCTTGTGACATTGCTTGCTGCAAAGCCGACCGCTCCACAAGTACTTGCTAATGCAGCCATTTTTAAAAACGATCTACGGCCGATGTTGTTTGGCGTAGCGTTTAGTCTAGCTTCAGACATTTTCATCCTTTCTTAAATTTCTATCAAATTTTATTTTGCTTGTTTGTAGTAAAGTTCCCAGTTTTTGCTTCTTTTGTAAAGCACCTCGGTCTTTTTACTCTTTCCTGATTTTAAATTTTCATTAGCATTTGCTGCTACCGCACCACTTGCTGCCACAGCGCCAACTAGACCGACTTTTTTTAGAAATTCGCGTCTATTTTGCATATGTACCCTCCGTTCTTAGTTTTCTTATCCTATTTTTTTCTCTTCTTATGCTTTCAGATCTTGAAAGACCATCGCTCTTTTTGTGGTCTATCTTGACTGGTTTTGGTGAGTTTAGTGCCACACGCTCAAACGCGATAAATTCGTTTAGCAAAACGGCCACATCCTTGTAAATTTCACTATTTTTATGCTCATATAAATTCTCTATAAACTCATCAATGTTTGGATTTATAATATTTTTAAAAAGCTCCTCTTCGCACTCGTCAAATTTACCGATAAACTCGTTCATAAGCGTAAAGACAAAGCCCACATTATCTTCATTCTCTTTAAATTTGCTCTCATCTCTTCTGATGTTTGTCTTAGCTAAAATTTTACGCACATCAGCGCAAGCATGACCCACTTCATAACCCTCATCGTAAAAAGAGAGCGAATTTCGAAGCGGACTTGGCGGAGTGTGAAAAATGTCATCAAATTCGGTGATCAAATTCTCTGGATTTTTTTCATTAAATTTACTTTTTATATTAGTAGCAGCATGCGAGACTTCATCATTTAGGCTGTATTCTTCTATGAGATCAAGCATTTTACTAAGACCATCAAATCTCTTTTCATCTTCACTAAATACGAAGAATTTAGAGAAAGTAGCGTAGTAAAGTTTTCTGCCAGCTGCAAATTCCTCTTTTGTGCTCACCTTTTTCCTTAAATAGTTTTTTAACGACACTGAAACTATACAATTAATTGCCTTATTAATGTGGCTTAAAATAAAATAAATTAGAAAAGTTAAAAAAAGCTTAAATATGCCTTAATTGCATATTTAAAAACGCCATTTTTAGGGAGTTATATAAGATATGATTTTTTAGCAGGATTATTAAAATTTAGCTCTTTTTTGATATCCATTTTTATTTTTTGGCTAAATTTAAAGAGTGGGAGTAAATTTTACTCCAAAGCGAGCATCGAGCCATCTTCAAATTCTAAAAATACTCTCTCGCCAATCTTTAAAATTTCATCATCATGGCTAAAAATTTTGATCAAAAAGTCGCCAACTTTGACCTTCAAAAGCTTTTCATCGCCCATATAAAGCGAGGCTGAGTGCAAAACCCCTGAAATTTGACCCTCTCCACCTGTTTTAGAAATTTTTATCTTGCTTGGGTTGATCGTGATCTTGCTTTTACCTTTAAAATTTGAAGGCAAATTTAGCCGCGCGTCACCACCAAAGCTTAGCACGCCACCTTCTATCTCAAAGATGTTTTTGTATTCAAACTCGCAGACCCTGCCTTTGTGCAAAAACACGCACTCATTTGCTAGCATGCTAAGCCACTTCTCGTCGTGACTTGCGATGACAAAGCCGCAGCCATATTTCTCGTGCATCAAATTTATAGCCTTGCTAAAGAGCTTTGAAGTGGCGATATCAACGCTATTTGTCGGCTCATCAAGCAGATAAAATGGCACCCTTAAAGAAAGTGCAAGTGCAAATGCGATGCGCTGCGTCTGACCAGAGCTTAGCTCAAAGTGGCGCTTGTCTAAAAATTTCTCATCAAGTCCCACAAGAGCGAGTGCTTCGCTGGTTCGCTCATCAAATTCGCTTAGTAAATTTCTACTTTTTAAAATGGCTTTGAAATTTTCTCTAACATTTCTTTTTAAAAGGGCAGGTTCAGGCAATAAAACTGAAATTTTACGCAGCATTTCAAGGCTTGGCTTGTTCTCTCCCCAGAGAGAAATTTCGCCGCTATCTGGGCTTTGCAGGCGCGAGAGCACTCTTATTAGCGTGCTTTTGCCACTGCCATTACTGCCCATTAGAGCGGTTATCTTTTTGGTATTTATATCAAGGCTTGGGATATTTAGGATCTCGCTTTTACCGTAGCTTAGGTGTAAATTTCTTATCTTTATCAAAATTTGCTCCTATTTGTCTAGTTTTTTGAGCGCAAAGATCGCTAAATTTACTAAAAATGCGATAAATATCAAGACCATAGCCAGTGCTATACCCATGGCAAATTCGCCTTTATTCGTCTCAAGCGAAACGGCTGTGGTGATCGTTCTGGTAAAATACTTGATGTTGCCACCTATCATCATCGCAACGCCCACTTCAGCCACGATCCTGCCGTATGCGGTGGCGATGACGACCATGAGAGCGTAGCGCAGCTCGTAAAGCACACAGCAAACTAGCTTTGCCGGCGCAAGGCGTAAATTTAGGATAGTTAGATAGTGCTTTTTCTCCATATTTTCAACCACACTTGCAGTAAGCGAGATGATGATAGGAAGGGCAAGCACAAACTGGCCTAGCATGACCGCTTTTAGCGTAAAGAGTAAATTTAGACTACCAAGCGGGCCGTTTCTAGTGATGAATGCGTATAAAATAAGACCAATGGCAACCGTTGGCATGGCTAGAGCTGTGTCACTTAGAAGGCGTAAAATTTTGCGACCTTTAAAGTCATAAAAGCCAAGTATAAAACCAAGCGGAAAGCCTATAATAACAGCAAAAAGTATCGACACGCTTGATGTGTAAAGGGTAGCCTTGATAGCTGAATATGTTTCAAGGTTGCCGTTTAAAAGTAGATTAAAGGCTTCTGCAAAGCCATTAAGTAAAAAATCCAAATATTATTCCTAATTTTTTTATTCATATTATTTTAATATGCTATAATACCACATTTTCTAAAAAGGAGAAAAATGAAAAAGATTATTTTAGGCTCACTAGCAGCCGCAGTTTTGGCGTTTGGTGCTGACAATGAACTAATCATGGCGACTACAACAAGTACAGATAACACTGGCTTGCTTGACGCGATCTACCCAGTTTATAAGGCTAAAACAGGTGTTGATATAAAATGGACAGCTGTTGGTACAGGTGCAGCTCTAAAGCTTGGCGAAGACTGCAACGCTGACGTACTTTTCGTTCACTCACCAAAAGTTGAGAAAGAATTTGTAGAAAAAGGCTTTGGCTTAAAAAGAAATGCCGTAATGTACAATGATTTCGTCGTTATCGCTGATAAATCTATCGCTGATAAATTTAAAGGTAAAGATATCAAACAAAGCTTTGAGCTTATCAAAAAAGATGGTATCAAATTCTTCTCACGTGGCGATAAATCAGGCACAGATAATAAAGAAAAAGGCATCTGGAAAAAGATCGCTGGTGAAGTCCCTGAAAAAGATAGCTGGTATATGCAAACAGGTCAAGGCATGCTAGCTACGATAAATGCTGCTGCTGAGCAAAAAGGCGTTACATTTACTGACCGCGGTACTTATATCAAATATGAAGCAAATCAAAAAGGTCATCCTGAGATGGTCATCATCAACGAGGGCGACAACGACCTTAAAAACTTCTACTCTCTAATCGCAGTAAATCCAAAACACTGCCCTAAAACTGACATCGAAAATGCAGAGAAATTTATAAAATGGGCAACAAGCGAAGAGGGTCAGAAATTTATAGGCGATTTCAAACTTCTTGATAAGCCACTTTTCACTCCAGACGCAAACACACGCAAAAACTAATTCAACGGGCGAGCAATCGCCCATTTTTTTATAAATTTTCATATTTTTTAAATTTATTTTTTATCACTTAAGCAAAAAAACCAAATTCAAAATAAGACAAAAACAGCAAAAAACTCCGTAAATTCAGCGTCAAAGAAATATGCAAATTTTGCATATTTACTTAAAAGAAAATTAAAAAAAAATATTAGTTTTAAAAATAATTTTATATTCTAAGGTATATAATAACCGAACTATTAGAAATATTACTTGAAAGGAAATCTATGCAAAAGATTGTTCAAACAACCTGTCCGTATTGCGGAACTGGTTGCGGCATAGACCTTATCGTAGAAAACGGTAGGATAGTCGATGCAAAGCCGACTGAGAACCACCATGTAAATGATGGCGAGTTGTGCTTAAAAGGTATGTTTGGTTGGGAATTTGTAAATTCTCCAAAACGTTTAACTAAACCAATGATGAGAAAACTAAACGGAGAGTTTAACAGAGAGGGCAAACTTGAAGAGGTTAGCTTTGAAGAGGTTTATGAATTTTTAGGAAAGACTTTTAAAAATAGCGTTGAAAAATATGGTCCAAGCTCTATCATGGGCTTTAGTTCAGCTCGTTCAAACAACGAAGACAACTATGTATTTCAAAAATTCTTTCGTGCTTTAGGAAGTAACAACGTAGATCACTGCGCTCGTCTTTGACACGCTCCAACAGTGGCAGGTCTTGCCAGCACCCTTGGAAACGGAACGATGACAAACGATCTTGTTGAATTTGCGACTGATACAGATGTATTTTTACTAATAGGCACAAACACAAGCGAATGCCACCCGATCATCGCTATGCAGATGCAAAGAGGCTTAGAGCGTGGTGCAAAAATGATCGTTGTGGATCCAAAACGCACCGATATGGCTAAAAAAGCCGATATATTCTTGCAAATTCCAGTTGGCTCAAACATCAAAACACTAAACACAATGATGAACGTCATCATCTCTGAAAATTTACAAGATACAGAATTTATCGAAAAATATGCAGAGGGTTTTGAGTACCTAAAAGAAGCGGTAAAAGACTTCACTCCTGAGAGATTTGAGCGTGAGACTGGTGTGAAAAAAGAGCTCATCATTGAGGCTGCTAGACTTTATGGCAAGGCTGGCACTGCGGCTATTTGCTACACTATGGGTATCACTCAGTTTAGCGACGGTACATCAAATGTATTCTCACTTTCAAATTTAGCGATCCTAACAGGAAATTTAGGCAAAAAAGGCGCTGGAGTAAATCCACTTCGTGGACAAAACAACGTTCAAGGCTCATGCGATATGGGCGCACTACCTAACGTCATCCCAGCAGGTGCAGTAAATAGCGCTTACGCACAAGAGCAAGCTCGCAAAGTATGGCACTTCGAGCTTAATCCAGTGCCTGGCTTTAAACTAACATACGCACCTGATAAGATGGATAGCGGCGAGCTAAAAGTGCTTTACGTTTATGGCGAAAACCCTGTTATGAGTGACCCTTGGACAGAGCACTTTGTGCATGCTACACATCACCTAGACTGTTTCATCGTGCAAGATCTATTCTTTACTGAAAGTGCTCAAAAGGCTGACGTTGTCTTACCTGCAGCTGGTTGGGGTGAGAAAGATGGAACATTTATCAACACATCTCGCCGCGTTCAAAGAACTAGAAAAGCAAGCGAACCAGTAGGTGGCGTAGAGCCTGACTGGAAAGTAGTTTGCAACATCGCAAAAGCTATGGGACTTGAGGGATTTGACTTCTTAAGTGCAGAAGAGGTTTGGGACGAGCTTAGAAAACTAATGCCTAAATTCTTTGGCGGTATCAGCTACTATAGGCTTGAAAAACTAGGTGGCATCAGCTGGCCATGCCCTGATGAAGATCATCCAGGCACACCTGATCTTTATACTGATCACAAATCAATGCTACCTGATGGTAAATTCCGCCTAGCTCCAGTACTTTACGCTGATGATAAAGATAAGCGTGCAAGCATGGAGGCTGAATTTAAAGCCAAAATGCATATACCTGATGGCTATCCAGTAGGCTCAGGTGCGATGAGCGAAGTGCCAGATGAGGTCTATCCTTGCTTATTTACAACAGGTAGAAAAGTCTATCACTACCACACAGGTACGATGACTAGAGAGTGCCCACCGCTAGAGTATGGTGCTGGTATCGAAGGTCCGCTAATCGAAGTAAGCCCTGATATCGCAAGAGAAAGAGAGCTAGAAGATGGCTGCTATGCAATGGTAGAGAATAAACGTGGCAGGATCGCAGCTAAACTTCGCGTAAATCCTGACCTTAGAGAAAGTACGATATTTACGACTTTCCACTATAGTGAGGCTGACGGTAACGAGCTTGCAAACGCACAAGACCACGACCCACTATCAGGTATCACACCTCTTAAGATCACTATAGCTAACATAAAAAGGTTAAGTGAAGAGGAGTATATAGCATTTAGACAACAAAACGAGATGTCTATGCACTCTGAAAAACCTTATCTTTCACCTGTTAGATCATAATTTCAAGGGCGCAATGCCCTTGAATTTTTAATTCAAATTTTCATAGCAAATCAACTTTTATTAACTAAAATTTTCTATTGTTCTAGATGAAATTTCATAGTAAGAATGGGTTATTTTTATAAAATTGCTATGAAGTGCTATCTCTATTTTTTTACATCTATCAAGGCTTTTAGGTTTTTAGAGCTTGTATGCGCCGGCTAAAAGCTTTTGTTGGCTTTAACTTTTAAATTCTGTGATCACTAATTGGCGTGAGGGTTTAGGTATTGTTTTTATTCTAGCTGACTAAGGCAAAATTTTTGGCTACTTTTTTGAGCTAGTCAGCTAAAAAGTTGTGATAATAATAGTTTGCTATTGTTTGTAATAGTTTATAATTTTTTGAATAAAGACTTTAAAATAACGTTAAAACCGTGGCTCAATGTTTGCAAAAGTTGATAAAAATTTGTGATTGTTTATAAGTGGTGGCGGACAGAGAGGGATTTGAATACTATACGTTTTATTTCATATCTATTTTTATTAAATCTTTTACGTTATTTACTATTCTGCCTTTTGTTTTACACATTTTTATTTGGTAGTTTTTGTTTAATTCTGCTTTAAAACATTTATTTCCTATATATTCTTTTAACACTATCTCATCTCCACTATAAATAGTAATCAATTTTTTGTTATAAATATTAATTTTTCCTTTTTCATTGTCGTATTTCCAAAACATTTCTCTTGGTTGATTATCAAGTAAAATTTCATTATTTTTTTCAAAACTTATATCCCAGCTACTGCCTGCTGTGAGTATAAAATTTATAAAGTATTTTTCTGTTTCAATGCTCCAGTCGCCTACTAAATTTAAATCTTTTATGTATTTGTTGTAGTTTTTGTTTTTCTCTACGTGTATTTCTATGGGATCAGCAATTAAAAAAATACAAAGCAATAATAAAGTTTTTAGTATTCTCACTCTATTAACCTATTTCTTTTTTTAGTATTCTTGCTCTTATGTCTGATAAATAAAATTGTTGTTCCACTTCACTTAACTTATCAAATAGTTCTATTAGCTCTTTATGCGTTGGATTTATTTCACTTTCTTTTTGAAAATAAAATTCTAGTATTTTGTATAGGTTTGGGTTATTTTTCTCCCAGTTGTAGATAGTTTTTATATCTTTTCCGATGAATTCGGCTACTTCTCTTTTGTTCATTTCTTGAAATTATTCCAATATTTAAGATTTGTTTTATAATTATTATGCAATAATTCCTTTTAAGAAATTGCAATAATTCTAATTAAGCAAGAGGATTTTAGCAATATCTTATGAATTTATAACTTAACTTACCGCCCGCAACAGAGTAGAGATGTTTAGGGGCTTGTTTGTTACAACCTTAATACGTTGTAAAACTGTTGGGGGTGGTGTAGCTCTGCCCCTAAAATACTTAGCTACAAAAAATATTTTTTAAGGAGCTACACATGTACACTTATCTTTTAGGCCTTTGTGACGAAGTTCGTCCGATTTCTCGTATCGACAAGAAAACTGGTGAAGTTGCATCGTCTATCGACGTAACTATTACTTTTGAAAGTCGCGATCAACACGGCTATCTTGTCAAATCAACTGAAACTATCAATTATGATTTTTCATTAAAGCCAAAATTTGATTCTGTAAAAGGCAAATATATCGCTGTTCCATATCGTTTTATTAATACTCGCAATGGTGCATATATGTTCCCTGATGAAACTTTAAGTTTCCAAGTTTTCAATGAAAATCCTTTTTTGAAAGAAACTAAATCATCTAAATAGTTAAGAGCGGGGGCTATGCCTTAATGTGAGTAGCAAACCACTCTCCCGCCTTTATCAATTTCTACAAAGTTTATTCTTTAAATTTTGTAGAGATTGATCTCTAAAATTTTAAAAAGGAGTTAGATATGGAAAAACTTAAAAATTTTCTAGAATCTACTAAGGGTAAAGTTGCTGTTGCTAGCTCTATGTTACTAACTGCTCCAGCTCTTTTTGCGGCAGACGCTCCAACTGTTCCAGCTACGCCATTAAAAGCTGATTATGCTTTGTTTGACTATGTTTTTGCTGGTGTTATCGCTGTCGCTTTTATCTTTATGATTGCTCGCAGAGTTAAGGGCTTCATAAAATAATTTTAGGGGGGCTTTTGCTCCCTTATAAGGTTTAAATAATGAAAGAAAATGCTATATATATCCCTAATTTAAATATCTGCGTTAAAGATTTCTACATAAAAGATAAAAAAGTATTTTTAGTAAATTTTGATGATAGCGTTTCTACTTCTGATTATTCATTTTCTAATTTTCAAACAAACTATGTATTTAATACTGAAACTAATATTTGCTACATTCAAAAAAATGATTTACTTCCAAATTTAGGCATATATGAATATCAATTTAATTTTTTAATGGGTCTTTCTGCGATACTTATAGCATTTTCTTTTCTTATTGGGTTAATTATAGTCGGAGCTACACGATGATTGAAGTATTTAACAATGATGTATTTAATTATTTTTTAAATGTTTTCTCTCTCTTTTTTGTGCCTATATTTATATACGTTATAGCTCTCTCTTTTGTCAAGTAGGTTTTAATTTTTTCGACGTGCTGGATATTAAATTTTTAACTTCTTTTTTTCCTTAGGACAAAAAAGAAGCGACAACCGCAGGGCGTCAGGTATTAATAGGAGCTGAATATCATGGTTAAATTTTTTATAAAGCTTTTTTGTCTGCTTAGCCTTTTAAGCTCTTTTGCTTTTTCTACTGAAGTATTCTTTTTCTCAACTAAAGATGCAAATAATTATTTGAAAAAAAGTAATGTTAAATTTTTGGCTAATAATAAATATGTTATGTTTGATCGTCCTGATGATCCTGGTCATGTATATGTTGATGAAGTATATAGCTCTGACACTTATTTTTATGCTGGTTCTTTGCGTGGTTATTTTTGGAATAATCAGACTGGTGATATTTATTTTATTGATGATGATGTAAAAAGTAATTATTTTCTTGATAAGGGTCATTGGGGTACTTTTACTTATTTGTATGAATATTCTGGTACTTATAATAGTAACGCAGTTTTTCTTACCTATGTTTCAATTCATGAATTTCATAAACGTAATATCGCTGTTTGTAATGCTGGGGAAGAGTTTAATACAAAAACTTTGCAATGTGTTTCTGGTTGTCCTGCTGATCATTTTTTTAATCAAGAAACTGGTAAGTGTGAGCAAGAGCAAAAACGCCCTGATTGGTGTCCTAAGCCTATGATCTATAATGAAAGAAAGGTAGAGCTTCTTTTAAGAGATAAAATAGTTGAAGAGTGCTTGCCTGATCCTAAAATAGATAAACCTACTTGTGAAAAAAAGGGTTGGCAATTTCACGATGGTTGTTATGATAATCTTAGTGGTGCTGAAATGGCTACTTGTATGCAATTTCCTGAAGGTTGTTATGCTCCTGAAACTGTTAAGCGATTTAAGGCTGAAATACAGCTTGAAAATGATCTTTTCATTATGGGCGGTTTTATGATCCCATTGCCTATTAATGCTATTAAAAATGGTCTTAGCTCTTTGGGTTCTTTTTTTAAAGGTCTTTTTTCTAGTGGTGCTAAGCCTGCTAATTTAAATTTACTTGAATATCGCCCCCAAATAGTTGATGTTAAGGCTACTGTTTCAGGTCCTGAGCCAGTCTTTAACCTTAATCCAGTTGATGATAATGCAATTGTTTTTAATAGCGTTTTTAAAGAAACTGGCAAGCTCGATGCCACTGCTTCAGCTTCATCAAATATAGTTAAATCGCCCCAAGCAACTGCCGACGTTTCGCCAAATTTAAGAAAATTTGATTTGCCTAAAGATGCTTCCATTTCAAAACTTGAGAATAATACAATAGTTACTGCCAAGCTAAAGGATATGTCTAAGCCTATCCCCACAAAAGAAATAACCGTTCCTAATGAAGTTAAAAACATTAACCTTGATTATGATTTAAATACTATGTTTAAAGCTTCTGATAAGCCTACTCCAAATTTGCCTATGACGATTAAGCAAACTAGCAATGCTGGCAATAAGACAACCTATAAAGGTAATATTGTTACTCCTGATAATAGCGTTATTGATGTTGATGTTGTTGAAACTACTAATCCAAGTGGCTCTAAGGTTCAAAATGTAACTTATTCTTATATTTATAGGACTCCAAGCGGTAGTAGTAAATTTTCAACTGGCTATGTTAATACTATTGATTCAAATAATAATGTAACTAATTCTATTCCTAAAGATAGCACATCAACAAGTTCATCTGGTAGCTCGTCTAACTCAGGTGGAGGCGGTTCATCATCTACAACTACCCCTAGTCAGCCTACCCAGTCTATTGATTTAAGCTCTTTAGAGCAAGCTATAAATAGAAACGGTGCTAAACTTGAAACAGCTAGATCAATGGAATTATGAGCCTAATGTTAATACTGCTACTTCTTTTTCGGCACTACAAAGCGAGCTTACTAAATTTGATGTATCTGTTAATGATGCCTTTAATTTTTTAAACAATTTTAAGGGCGATATTGACAACTTAATGAATAACTTTAACGAGTCATTAGAAATTTTTAATAAAGGTATTGATGCCCCTGATATTCCTAAAGGAACTTGTCCTTTTAGTATTAGTGGCCCAACTCCTGGTAGCAATACTAAGAATTTATTTGAGATCGATCCTTGCCGTTTTGTTACTCCTTATAGGTCTATTCTTACTCTATTTTTCACGATTTGGTTTAGCTTCGAGATCATTATGTTTTCTTTGAAATATCTCTTTAGGGTGGGTGGTGATTCATGAAATGGTTAATCGGTGCCGTTGGTGGCTTTATTGTAAATTTTATTGAATTCCTGGTAAAAAAAATTGGCATAAGAAATACAATTTTAGCCTTTGTTGTGCCTATTTATGCTTCTTTTGTTGCTTTTCTTATTGCTTTTGCTGGATATTCCATTTTATTTATTATGAAAATTTGGAATTTACTTAGGGATTATATCCCTAAAATGTTTGATTATGGCTCTAGCGTTAGCGGTTCTTTTGGTGGTTTGTCTAATCAGACTGTTTTAAACTCTGCTATGGAATTTTTGCATCAAAGCGGTTTAGCTTCTGCCTTTTCAACTGCAATTACCTTGTTTATATCTATTCTTAGCCTTTTCTTTGCTCTTCAGCTTTATAGGGTTATCTTGTATGTTAGGGCTAATATGACAAAGATCATAACTGATCTATTAACTTTAATGAGTAGATAGCATGCTTAGTTTAATTATTGGTCCGCCACGTTCTGGAAAAACTTATAAGGCAGTTCATTTAATAAATGATGAATACGAATTGCACTTAAAAGGTGAATCAAAGTATAGATTTATCTACACTAATATCAATGGTTTAAAATTTGATCATTTTGATGGCTTTGTAAAGCAATATGATAAAAATGATTTTCTTACTGCGGTTAGTCAAGAATATACCCTTAGTTCTCAATACGAAAATGGCTTTTTAGATAATGTAGATAATTATGATGAATATGCCTTAAAAAGTGGCATATATGAAAATTATCATCATTGTTTAATAGTTCTTGATGAAGCTTACAACACTTTTACTAAAACGTTTAATGATAGCTTGGGTAGGTTTTTAAGCTATCACGGACATTTTGGGATTGATATTATCTTTCTTTTCCAGTCGAAACGTCAGACAAATAGAGAATATTTAGTTCATACTGAATTAATGTATATGGCTCAGCCTAGTGGTAAAAGGCTTTTTAGTAAGCTTTTTAAGTATAAAGTTTATAGCACTTCATCGCAGGTAAATGATAACCTTATTAATTCCGAGAATTTGAAATTTAATCAAAAAATATCAAATTTATATAGTAGTGGATCTAATGAAATTTATAAAAGCTATGCAACTAAAAAGATTTTATTTTTATTGGCTTTCATAGTTTTTTCTTATTTGGTTTATAAATTCTTAGAGCCTAAACATGAGCCAGCTCAATCAACTATTCAAGATACTAGGTTTGTTGATTTAAATACTTCTGTAAATACTTCTGATTCTAAAGAGCCTAAAACAATTTCAAATAGTGTAGATAATTCAGATATAAACACCACTATTTTTAATAACAATAGAATCTATCTAAGGATAACTTGTTTTCCAAATGGTTGTAAATTTAGAAATTACGCCATTGATTTATCTTTAGATAGCTTCTTAGAACTTCTTTCTTTCTCAAACTGCCATATATTCTTACAAGATAAGAAGTCAGGCAACTACATTGATTACTTTGTTTCTTGCCATGCAGATTTTGAAAGGGTTTTAAAAAGCTTAGAAAATTCATCACAAGGGTTTGCAAATGAAAAATCTCCAAAGACTGATTCTAGTCCTATGCTTCCTTCTCTCAAGTAGTTTATCTGCCTTAGAATATCGTAACATTACTTTTAACGATTTCTTAGGCGAGATTAGTTCTATAACTGGTAAAAATATTGTTATTAGTGGCAATGTTGATACTAACTTTGATGTATTTTTACCTACGCTTGATTTAAGCAATACCGATACTTTTTCTAAGTTGCTTAAAGATATTTTAAACGTGAATGGTCTTGATTATTTGATTCAAGATAGCGTTTTACTGATATATAATCCAAAAGTTGAAGATAAGCCAGTTTTGAAAGACTATATAATAAAATTTAAGCACATATCAAAAGAAGATGTTGTATCTGCCTTATCTTTGTTTAGTGAAAATATAAAATACACTGTTTATAGTGATAGGATATTGCTTATTACCACTGAAAGCCAGTATAAGATTATTGATAATCTTATTAATGGGCTTGATACTAGCTATCAATTACGACAGCTTAGCTTTACTATTATTAGCACAGATAACACAAAGCTTAAAGAGATTGGCCCACGTATAGAATCTCTTTTAAACCCACTAGATCATTTTTATTTTAAAATTATTACCAACGTTCTTACGGTCGATAGCACCAAAGTTAATAAAGATTCTGTTACCAGTCTTATAAATTTGCTTAAAGAAAAGGGCGTTTCTGATCTGATCTATAATCCTAGAGTTACTGTTATTGATAATAAAGATAGCGTAATTGAGAGCGTTATCAAGACTCCTATTCAAAAATCATCAATCGATATTCAAAATAGTCAAAGCATTACTACCAACCAAGTTGAATATCAAGATGTTGGCTTAAAGCTTTATATTTCAAGTGTCTTAATTACTAATGATAGTGTTAGTTTTACTTTGGATCTATATATTGAAAATTTGCTTGATGATACATTGACCCCTAGAATTTCAAGCAGGCATCTAAAGACAAATGTATATCTTACTGATACAAATTCTTTTCTTATAGGCGGTATTAATAGCAAAGAAACAATTAAATCAACAAAGACTATTCCATTTATTGAAAATATTCCTATTCTTGGCGATATAACGACGTATAAAAGCGAAAAGACTAGCGATTATAGCTTTAGTATATTTATCACTATGCTACCATCTGAGAAAGATATTTTTTCAGAGTTTTATTATGATTCAGCAGATAAGCACCTTGCTCTTGAGCGCTATTTGACGAGCGCAGCGCGCAACGCAAAAGGGGCCCCACGAAGTGGGGAATGAGCGTGCGCTCTTGGCTATATATAATATAAGTGTGTAACCTAAAGGAATAAGATGTATGGAATTACCGAAACCGATAAAATCTTTTTAAAAATTAAGCTAGAAAATCAAAAGAAATTTCTTGATAGTAATTTCTTTATAATAAATGGCGAGTATGTTCCTTACTCAAATTTTTATTTTTCTAGCTGGCATAACTCAAACAGATACATTGCTGAACTTAATAACCGAGTAGCTAGCCTTAATGATTATGCTCTAAGTCAAGGGCTTTGCCCTATTTTTGCAGTTTTTACCTTGCCAAGCGAGTATCATAAACAAAAGCTTATAACTCTTAAGAGTGGCAAGAAAAAGCTTGTTTATAATAAAAAGTTTATCGATGATGAAGATCATAGCGTTAGTGCAGGTGCTAGTAAGCTTCAAGCTTTGGTTAGAAGCATTATGAATTCATTGCATTTTAGAAGTCTATCACAAAATCAAAGGTGCTATATAACTACGAAAGAACCGCATTTAGATGGAACTTGTCACTTAAATTTGCTTGTTTTCGTGCCTAAAGAGAATTTGGATAAGTGCGTTTCTGCTATCAAAGATCGTTTTTTAGATACCCATAGCAGGGTTGAAACCGATATTAAAAATGCTACTTCGTATGTTATGAAGTATATTTTTAAAACCCTTGATGATTTACGTCAAAATCCTGATTTGGATAACTTAACTGATATTAGCTACTGGTATTTAAAGCATAAAATTAGGCGTTTTACTATGTCAAAAACGTTTGTAAGTCTTGAAATTTATAGAAAGCTAAACGGCAGTATTGATTTAATATCTCTTACTAAAAACTATAATAAAGGCTTGGTTACTGTTGTTGTTGATCCTAATACCAGGAAGCCTTTAAAAATATTTGATGAATTTGGCGAACTTTGGCAAAAAACTAGGATTATTAAAGATAGCAATACTATTAAACGATATGAAGATGCAAGCGATGAAATAAAGAATTTTGGTAGCACTCTAAAACAAAGGCAAATTTTAAAAATTTGCGATGAACTGTTTAAGGCCAAGAAAAGAGTTAGGCCAGTAAGCAGAATGAAAGATTACGAGCTAGTTAATTATTATCAAAGCTTGGGCGGTGATGTAAATGTTCAACACTTGGCTTATGTTGAAAATTTAATGCTTTATCGTAACTTGGACAACTTTACACACTATCACGAAAAGCACGATCTTAATGCCCCTGATATTGATAGCTTTGTAGATAGATTTTTGATTTGTAATGAATTTTAAGGAGTATATTATGAAAAATTTATTAGTTGAGTGTTCTTGTTACCCCTATTGTTTTTTCCCACAATTAGGTTTATGTATTGTTTTAGAAGAATTTGAATTATATGATTATGAAGATTTTAATGATACTTCTTTTAAAACTTATTATTCTTTTTCTGAATATGGGTTATGTGATTTTTCTAGTTTTGATGATCTTCTTGAAGCCTTTGCTAAAAAATTTGACTATGATTGTTTTAAGATAATTTGATGATTTGCAATGAGTTTTAATTATGCAAAACGTTAAATTTAAATACTATGCCGATTTATATCTTAAGCTCGGTAAGTCTGAATGGAAATTATCGACGTATTGCAAGAATAAGGGCATTGTAAAAAATAGGTTGAATTTATTTTTTGATATGGATATTTACGAAATAAAGCCTAGCGTTATTCGTTTGTGGTTAAATTCAATTCAAGACGTTTCTAATAAAAGCAAAAAGCACTATTTAAATTCTCTATCTATGATCTTAAAGCTTGCCCTTGAAGATGAAATTATTGATAAAAATCCCATTATACATATTAAAAGTATAGTTCATAAAACCCCAAGAATAGAGCCTTTTACTAGCCAGCAGGTAAATGATATTTTAAGATTATCTACTAGATATAACGATAGATTTCAAATTTTTTTATATGTTGGTTTTTTTACTGGTATGCGGACTGGTGAGATATTATCTTTAAAAATGAAAGATGTTGATTTAGAAAATAGGGTTATAAATATAAATTCAACTCGCTCTAGGTTTGGCGAGAATACACCAAAGACTATTTATTCAATTAGATCAATACCTATTTTAGATAATTTATATACAAGATTAAAAACTTATATTGAAAAATATCCAGGTAATATCTATCTTTTGCAAACACAATATAACGAACCTTACCGAGATACTGGCGTTTTTACTTCTGACTTTTGGAAGCCTATTTTAGACGAGTTAAATTTACCATATAGGCGACTTTATAACATGCGACATACTTATGCTACTTCTATGCTTTATCAAAATTTTGTTACTCCAGTAGAATTATCAAAATTATTAGGTCACTCCACACCTAAGATGATTTATGACGTTTATGTAAATTATCTTAATTCAAACTTAAAAGATTTTAAACGAGATATTTCAATTTATTAATTTGGGTCGGCATAGGGATTTTTTTATTTTATAAATTTGTTGTTAAATGCCGTATTTTTGGGGTTGGTGGCGGACAGAGAGGGATTTGAACCCTCGAGCCCCGATTAAGAGCTGCACCCTTAGCAGGGGTGTGGTTTCAGCCGCTCACCCATCTGTCCATGTTTATGAAAAATTTTATTAAAAAGAAATGGTGGTTAGAGGCAGAATCGAACTGCCGACACGCAGATTTTCAGTCTGCTGCTCTACCGACTGAGCTATCCAACCACCTTTATAAAAGAAATTGGATTATACATTTTAAATATTTAAACTAAGTTTAAAAATCTACAAGAAGCTTTTGTTTTTAAGAAATTTAAATCTAAAACTATAAATTTTGCCTGACAAAGTTAAATTTAATGCACCAAATTTACTACACTTACATCTTTATCTATCTCGATAAAAAATGTTTGTGCGCCAGCTCCGCTACCATATACACCTTTATAGACTTGATTTAGCGCATGTCCGCTACCATCAATCGCCACTTGGTTGTGTGTATCGCCTGAAACGCTATGCTTTAAATTTAGTGCTGCCACTTCGCTGTCTGTTGCTTGCGTAAAGATAGTGCCTTTGCCCTCCAGCGCCACTTTGTCGTTATTGTCGCCTTTGATCTTTAGCACGGTATTTACGCTTTTTAGTCCGCCATCTGTTACTTGTGAGTCTATGATATCAAGCACGCTTTTGGCATCCAGTCCTATCGAGACCGCCTGAGTGCTCTTGCTACCAAGCTGTAAAATTTCAAAGCTCTTTAGTTTATCATTTAGATCATCCACTCTACTAAGATCGATGTTTTCAGTAAAGATGAGCGTATCAACGCCACCTTTTGCGTCTATCTTGTTGCCATCGTAGGTAAAGGTATTATTTTGATCATCTCCCTCATGAGTGATCTTGATATTTTTATCTATCTCAACGAAAAATGTTTTTGTGTTAGCTCCATCAGTGTATGTGCCTTTATAGACTTGATTTACTGCATGGTCTATTTTAAGTATCGTAGTATTTCCGCTGGCATCATTTATTACGTTTTTATGATCATGATATGTTTTACTGCCGCTATCAGCTGTGACTTCTACTTTGTTAAATTCATCTCCTATGGCTTGACTATGTTTCCAGTTAAGCATAGTTACTTCTTTATCAGTAGCTAGTTCAAATTTATTATTTCCATCACTTATTAGCTTAACGCCATCTTCATCATCGCCTGAGATTTTTAAGACAGTATTCATATTTTGCGTATCTTGTATCTTTTTTCTGCCACTTCCTGAGCCAATGGTTATGGTGGTCTCTTTTGAGTCTATGATATCAAGAACGTTTTTAGTATTTAGTGATATTGAGACAGCTTGGGTTTCAGTACCTAGTTGCAAACGTTCAAAACTTTTTAAAGTATCATTTAAATTACTTACTTTTTCTAGTTTTGTATCTTCAACAAATATCAGCTTATCTACACCACCTTTTGCATCTATACTCTTGCCATTATAGATAAAGACATCATTTAGATTACTTCCTTCAAGAGTATTTGTATTGTGTTTTAAGTGCATTACTCTATTAAAATCATCTGGGTCATTTCCATAACCATTTAGTGCTTTTCTATAGCCATTTGTATCAGCACTACTAACGTATCCTTTATCTTCCAAAGCTTTTATATAGCTATTACTAAAAAGATGTGTGCCACTTCCTTGCGAGCCAATATTTTTATAGTCAGCATCTGTATATATCGGATTTTTATGTTTTCTTATCTGTATATCAAGATCCACATCTGTTCTTTGATCTATATATTCTATATTTAGTTTGTAAAAGCCTTTTTTTAATGTTATGACGTTAGGGTATCCCAAACTTGTATTACCGACTTGATTAACTGGCGTTGTAGACCAACGGTTCGGATTTTGTGGAGGATGTGGTTGTTGGTCGCCATTCCAATATGACGCAACTATTTTATAATTGCCAAGCTCCATATATACATGATCTTGAAAGTGGTCTGCTCTTACGTGATACTCGCCATCCTCTTGTATGTATATCCATCCACTCATATGCATGACAAGGTCTGTTCCTACTGTCTCAGCTTCTAGTAAGGTGTAATTACCTGAGTGATTTACATTGTAGTGGGTATTAGTGTGGTCTGTATCGCTTGCCAAAGGGGAGTGTCCTACTCTTGCCATATCGTTTGTGTTTAACTCTCCTGCTGATGGTCTAGTCCAGCTTAATTTATAGTCTTTTCCTCCTCTAAAAGAGACTTCATCAAAGGTAGTAGTAGCGCTAGCGCCTGCCCACTCCATCCACTCTTTATAGTGATGCTTTACATAAAATAAATTTGCGCTATCTGTTGGCAAAAATGGTCCAGGATACATAAATTTATTTATAAATTCTTTATTCGTACAATCATAAAACCACATATCAACATCAAGCCCTTTGTTTGCTACCATAGTCACGGTTTGAACGGCTAAATTTCCCGCATCATCTAGTCTTTCTACTATGTAGTTTTTGCTACCGGTGTTTTGCGCTACGTTAAAGCTTCCAGAGTAGCTTAAATTTCTATCAAGTGTCAGTGTCGTCTTCTCAGATGTCTCAGCGTCTATGACCTCTACGTCTTTTGATTTTTCATCGTGTGGATTGTTTGCAGCTTCGCCTTTGCCGCTAAAATTTATAGCGTAGTTGCCAGAGCCGTTTTTTATATTATCAAAGTCAGATTCTATTAGCTTGTCAGGCTTTGAGTCAAGATCGACTGTGATAGTTAGGTTATCATCTCTTTGAGGCACGCCGTCAGTCCCCACGTAGGTAGCGTCTATGATGTGGTGCGTTCTATCTAGCTTTTTGCCAGCTTTTTCAAAGTCTGCTATAACGGTGTTATTCTCGATCTTAGCTATAAAGCTGTCACTTACATTTGCGTTTTCGTCTTTTATCTCGATTAGCACGTAGCCTTTGCCGTCACTTGTGGTATCTGGCTTATTTATGCCAAATTTAATGTATGGCTGTTCGTCATTTGTAAGAGCGATGTTATAGTTTATCTTTTGGGTCGAATTTGACTCATACTGGCTTGTCGAGATGATATGCTCGTAGTCCTCTTCGTTTAGGTATTTTGCAGAGTGGATATCGGCATTATCTATCTTTGTAACAAGCTTTACATCGTCTATGTAGTCAAGCACGCCAAAGGCAAATAGCCTGCCACTTGAAGTGCCAGAGATCGCACTCCCGTCGTCTTTTATAAGGGTCGCATCGACTAAGGTCGGACGCTTGCTACTTACCGTCACGTCTGGTATGGTGATAGCTCCATCACTTATCACTTTTATATCGCTTGGATCTTTTTTGTTTATCATATGCACGCCATCATCGTCTAGGATGTAGCTCACGGTTGATTGTTTGTTGGTAAGTGGGTTTAGGATGCTTATCTTTAGCTCATCTTTTGGCACTGCACTACTTGGGAGATAGACCTTTACATCAGAGGTCGTTATGGCTCCAGTGGTGTCATCTATGAGCCCATCTCCGTCAGCGTCTTTGACAAATTTCGCCACTGGGCTGTCGCTAAATTTTATCTCATTTGTGTCGCTTTCGCCTTTGTTGCCAGCCTTGTCCATCATGGTCGTCGTTATGCTTGTGGTTTTGCCATGCTCTATTGGCACTGTGATCTTAAATTTACCATCATTTAGTGGCACTTCATTGTGATCAGGGGCTATTATCTTGCCATTAGTATATGTGTAAATTTTGTGCGTTTTGCTGCCGTCTGGGTTGGTGACATCGATGGCTATCTTATCGCCTTCTTTTATCACGCTTGGGATTTTTATAGAGGCCTCTGTCTTTGTTGGGTCGCCGTCATTGTATCTGTTTTCTGAGGTATCTATCTTGCCATCTGGAGTTCTATTGTTATGCCCTAGGTCGCTATCAAAGCTTATCTTGGCTGATTTTACAGGAGGAGCTACTACGACGCTTGGGGTGGTTTGGTTGCTTGCGCCATTTGGTTTTGGCGTGCCATGCTCGTCATTAACCGCCGTGCTTATAGATACACTTGAGCCAGGTGTCACTGGCACGCTTACGCCTGGCACTTCAAATTTACCATTAACTATTGGCACTACTACGCTTGGGTTGTTTTTATCATAGACGCTTGTGCCATCGTCGCTTACGACAAATTCTTTTGGCGAGCCACCTATGTTTATAGTGACGCTCTCTTTTGGCTTTATGGTGCGAGGTAAATTTATCTCAACCTTTGAAGTGCCGTCTCCTATCTCGTCGCCACTTATCAGCCCATCGCCGTTTTTATCAGCTGTTAGCGTCACTTTGACGGTGTCACTTACACTGCTGCTTGGCGTAGTGCTTGTGGCTGAGACGTTGCCAAATTTATCGACTACGCCAGTTTCTATGCTGCTTCCTGCTGTTATGTTTGCGATATTTGGCACACTAAAACTAACCGCGCCATTTTCATCGGTCGTAAATGTATAGGTATTGCCGTCCTCGTCAGTGGCTGTGCCATTTTCTTTATCTAGCGTAAATTTCTTCTCAACTGGCGGTTTGCCCGGTTCATTTAGCTTAAATGTGATCTTATCTCCAGTGCTAAGCTCGTCAGGAACTGTAAATTTCATACCGCTAGTTTGCGTGCCGCTACCATATCCTAGCTCGGTCGCGTCTATCACGCCGTCGCCATTTTTATCAAGATCAAGCGTGGCTGTCACTTTTGAGATGGCTGGCGTGTCGTTTAGCTCATAGGCAGTTGGCGGTGCGGTAAATGTTCTACCTCCAGTGGTGTATGAGCTTGTCACGGTTGTTTTGCCATGGTTTAAAATTTCAACCCCAGTGATCTCTGCTTTGCCATTTACGATAGGTATAGGAGGCGCTCCAGTGGGCGTGCCGGTGCTATCAACTGGGATTAGCTCGTTTGTTATCGTATTCACTTTGTAGCTACTAGTTTTGCCACCGCCTTTCATGTTTGTCTTTATCGTGATGATGTCGCCATTTTTAGCAACATCTGGGATATCAACGCCTATGCTTGTGATGATCTTCTTGCCATCAGGAGTTTTTGGTAGTGAGTTTAGCTGCGCTCCTCCTAAAAAGCCCTTTTTCTCGCCAGTGTCGCTTGTAAGGTTAAAATTTAGCACGATGTTTGGCTCTGGCGGTGTAAAATTTAGGTTTTGACCGCCAAATCCAGCGTAAGAGACCCCGCCGATCTTAGCCTCGCCAACTGGCCATTTGACCTCGTCATGCCTAGCTTCAAGAGCGCGCAAAC
>CAUUZE010000008.1:0-42272 GCA_963549665.1 Campylobacter concisus
TAATGCTAGCTCATCATCTTTATAAAAATGAGAAAAACGATGAAATTTTAAAGCTTATTGGCGGCAAAAACGGCGTTTTAATAGCCTGTGAGCTTGATTATTTGCTATTTGAAGGTAGCGAAATTTACAACGAAGCGATTAAATTTTTCAAAGAAATTTTAGGCGTAAAAGCTATGCAAAAACATGAAAATGAGTTTGAAAAGATAGAAAAACTTAGTAAATTTAAAGAATTTAAGATAGCCATAAAAAATAGACTGCCTGCAAATTTAAGCGCATACAAGGCAAATTTTATAGAGTTAAACGCCAAAACGCCTTGTGGATATGATCTTTTAAAGGCTAATGAGGAGCTAGCTTGCAAGCTTGCTAGTAAGATAATTTTTGCTGCATTTGATAGTGGGGCTGACTTTTTGCTAGCTAGCAATGAAGCCGAGTTTCATATCTTTGACGCACTAGCAAAAAAGCTTGAAAAAATTGCTAACAGAAGCTTGCAAGACTTTTATATCCTAAGGGTGAGCGAGCTAATGGCACTTGAAAATGGCGAGATACCAAGCAGCCTAAAAGAGCATGTTTTGAAGGTCGGTTTGGTAAATTTATGAGCTAAATTTACTTCGTCAAATTTAAAGCATTATGGCACTCGTGCGATTTTAAATCTTGTATTTAGGGTTTATAATTTTTCTAAAAACAAAAATAAGCTATTTTAAACGCTTGATTTACCAAAGATGGCATAGCATATCTTTTTTTAAAAACGCAACTATAATCTACTAACTTTATTAAATTGAAAAGTTTTGACGCTTCTAGTTATTTAAATTTAAAAGTTTTTACACTCCTGATCTTTTGATTTTAGATGTTTTTATGCTCACATAACAGATCAAATTTAAATTTTTCTAGCACACAACTCTAAATTTTTACCTCTAGCAAAGCAAAATCATATTATTTTACGTAAATTTTTGTATATTATTTTTAGTATTTTAAGAAATTTGAAGTGCTAAATTTAAAAATCTGTAGTTACCGATGTAGTTTTCAAGCCAACCAAGCCAACCAAGAAAAACAGATAAATTTAACTAGAAATTTTCATAAAAATGGCAAGAAATTTTATCTAGTATGTAAAAACAACCTTAAACTAAGCCATTTTTAAGTGCAAAAACCGATTTTTTAAATTTAAAAGCAATTTTATCAAGCCAAAATGCTAAATCAAATTTAAAGCTTAATGATCAAGAGCTTTGCCTATACTGCCAAGAGCGAACTTGAGCGATCACACTGGCTTTATGCGCCGATCGAGCCATTCTTAGTGATGGAGACGGCCAGCAAATAGGGGCCAGCATTTCACACGACTGCGACCGGCATAACCGCTTGAATATAACTACAAGGGTTGGGCGGCTGTGCGCATTTTCTTGCCGCTTTTGCGCACGAGCATGTCAAAGCCACTAGGCTACAATCCTACCCAAATATCTCAAATTTATGAAATAGCTCTGGTTCATCTTTTACTACGCCTCGCTTCACAAGCTCAGCCACCACTTCACGCTCACAGTCAGTTTGCATAGGCCAGCCACGCGTGTAGCCCTCCAGCTCACTCTTGCTCGTCGCATCCACGCAGAAATTTTCACCATCTATGTAGATATCACGCAAAGCATCTATGTTATTTGTCACGCGCCAAAGCAGCATATATGGGTTTTCTAGGTAGTTTTGCATATCCACAACAACCAGTAGCTTAAAAAACTCCCTAAATTCTAAAAGCTTTTCAAATAGCTCTTTTACAGGGCGATCTTTTTCAAATTTCACCACACAAATAGGCGTTTTACTCTGCTTTTTAAACTGCCTAAGCTCCTTAATATTTGGCGCAAGGCTTTGAAATTTAGCCAAAAGCTCGTCATCACTTAAAACATCAGGGCTAAATTTACAAAAGTCCTGCGTCGCGTCGATGCCTAGCTTACCGCCAAAGCACGAGTTTGGGCTCGCATGATCGAGCTGGTCGCACACGCCTTGGCTTATCAGCACACTCTCACTGCCAAATCTATCAAGCACAAAGTCCGCAAATTTGTCGTATTCCGCTAGCTCTGGTGCATCGTTACCCACAAAGATCGCATGCTTTACAAAGCTCATCTGCCCAACTCCCCAAAATGCGTGCATCGCCTGCTTTGCGTGCGCTGGATAAAGGGCGTTGATCTTAGCTAGGATAAGGTTGTGAAAGACGCCATTTTCAGGCATATTGTAGTCTAGTAGCTCTGGCACGGTCGTGCGCAAAAGTGGCAAGAAAATGCGCTCGGTCGCCCAGCCCATATACTTATCCTCAAGCGGTGGCTTACCAACCACGGTCGCGTGAAATACGGGCTCATGCTTGCTCGTTATCGCCGTGACCTCCATCACTGGAAACGGCTCAACCGGCGTATAAAAGCCAGTGTGATCACCAAATGGCCCCTCAAGCTCGCTCTTAGTCGTATCGACAAAGCCCTCTATCACGTAGTCGGCGTCTTGCGGAACGTAAATTTCATTCGTCAGCGACTTTACAAGCTTTGCTGGCTCTTTGCGGATGAAGCCATAAAGTAGCAGCTCAAAGACACCCTTTGGCAGCGGCGCTTGAGCGCACCATATATAGAGCGGATCGCCACCGATCGCCACAGAGACTGGCATCTTACGGCCTGCGCGCTTATACTCATGAAAGAAATTTGCGCCGTCTTTGTGGATCTGCCAGTGCATGCCAAGGCGATTTTTATCATAAATTTGCAGTCTATACATGCCTAAATTTTGCAGCGCGCCATCAAGACTTTGCGTATAGACCTGCCCCATCGTGATAAAAGCGCCTCCGTCATGCGGCCAGGTCTTTAGCGCAGGTAGGCTCAAAAGATCAGCCTGCTCGCCCATAAATTTGACCTGCTGGCACTCGCCCTCGCCCTTTAGCCTTTTGGTAAAAATCTTTCTCATACTAAAAAGATAGGCCAAAAAGTCAAGCTTCTCTTTGAAATTCTCAGGTTTTTTGGGCTTTAAAAGCTTTTCTATCTCAGCTGCGATCTCATCAGGCTGCACGCCAAATATCAGCTCAAGCGCCCTTTTTGAGCCGTAGATATTTGTAAGCACTGGGGCAAATTTACGCCCAGTTTTTTTGCAGACTGGGTTTGTAAAAAGTAGTGCTTGTGAGCCCTCGCATTTGACCTCGATGTAGCTAGCGTGCGCGATCTCTAGGTCGATATCTACTGGCTCCTCGATCACCCTAAGTAGGCCATTATCTTTTAAAAGCTTGATGTAGTCCATATTTTTCCCTTAAATTTTTAAGGATGATAGCTAAAATTTGATAAAAAAGGCGATGCTAATATTTTGTTATTGCACGCAAAGGCAGTTTGTGCGTGTCTGTTTTTTTATCGCAAAGACAACTCTATCATCTCGGCTAAAAAAGCGGCGTAACAGCAAGCAAATTATTAAATTTAGGGCTACTCTAGAAGCTCACCAAATATCTCTTTGCTATATTTCATAAAGCGCTCATTAAGCTTTACACCCTCGGTATCTACGCAAATGAGACTATCTTGCACCTCAAAAATGATGCTCTTATCAGTGATCTTTACTCGTTTGCAAGCGTTGTAGCAAACGTCGCCATTGCACTCAGCATATAGGCCGTTTATCTCGGCATTTTCGTCGTCACCTTTTTTTAGTGTGATCGGTCTTTGAAAGATTATGTAGTTTTTGTAGTTATATTTGTCGTCTGCAAGACCGATCATATAGTAGTTGTCTTTGCTATTTTTGGTAGTACTTATGGCTTTTGCTTTAAATTTTAGCTCAAACACGCTTATGCCATCTCTTCAGCGCGTTTTAAAAGCTCTTTCGCCCCTTTTTCTATAAATTTATGTGCTAGCTCCTTGCCGATGCTTTGAAATTTATCCTTGCTACTCTTTAAGCTATCTTTTATAAACTCGCTTCCATCAGGCAAACCAACGATCGCATCGATAGAAATTTCATCGCCCTTTAGCCTTGCACTTATGCCTATTGGCACTTGGCAACCACCCTCTAAAACGCTTACAAAGTCACGCTCTATGGTCGTTTCTATAACTGCATTTTCATCGTTTAGAAAGTCAATCTGCTCTAAAATTTGTTTCTCATCTCTAGCTTCAACCCCAAGAGCGCCCTGACCCATCGCAGGTATCATCTCGTCAAAGCCAAATGTGTAGATGTGCGCCACTTCAGCCTTTAAATTTAGGCGGTTTATGCCAGCCATCGCCAAAATGATCGCGTCAAATTCGCCCTCTTTTAGCTTTCTAAGTCTAGTTTGCACATTTCCACGAAGCGAGATGATCTCAAGATCAGGCCTCATGATAAGTAGCTGCATCTTGCGGCGTAGGCTCGTTGTGCCAACCTTTGCGCCATGTGGCAGGTCGCTAAATTTAGCAAATTTCTCACTTATCATCGCATCTCTCGTGTCCTCACGTGAGCAAATAGCCGCTAGTCTAAGCCCTTCTGGAAAGACTACTGGCACGTCTTTTAGGCTATGCACTGCGATGTCAGTCTCGCCTTTTAGCATGCTATCTTCAAGCTCTTTTGTAAAAAGCCCTTTGCCGCCGATCTTGGCTAGTGGCGTGTCAAGGATCACATCGCCCTTTGTTTTCATGCCCTCAAGCACGACCTTCACGTCCTTGTGCTGCGCCTCGATCCTAGCCTTGATATGCTCGCTTTGCCAAAGCGCTAAGATACTCTTTCTAGTTGCAATTTTTATCTCTTTCATCATATCTCCTAATTTACTCTTTTTGGCTCTTCGATGACCTCAACGTCGATGATCTCGCCATCATCTTTTTTACTGCCCTGCTCGCTAAAATTTTGAAATTTAAACTCCTGATAGCTCTCATTTTTCGCTGCATTTTTCTTAAACACTAAAGAAAAAACGACCACGGCTATGCCAAAAATATCTGTCAAAATCCCTGGCAAAAAGAGTAGCGCTCCACCAAAACTAAGTCCTAACTGACTAAATAAATTTCCGCCAAGAAAGCTCTTAAACGCCACTTGAGGCGAATTTAAACTAGAAAATCCAGCATTAAAAAGAAGTGCGATGCCAACAAATCCAGAGACCAGCACCTCAAGAAAGTAGTTTAAAAAGCCAAATTTATCTACAAAAAGATAGATAAACACCGCTTCTATCAAAAAAAACAAAAATGCGAAAAATCTCATAAGCTTTCTTTTATCTTTCTAAAGGCGTCGCTTGCCTCTATCGTCTCTTTGCTTAGCCCATCTCTTGTTATAAACTCGACCTTACCATTTGCAAATTCTTTACCCACAAGCAGCGCATAAGGAAAGCCGATAAGTTCAAAATCATTCATCTTAACGCCAAATCTCTCGTTTCTATCGTCGATTATGACGCTAACGCCAGCTTTTTTAAGGCTCTCATAAAGCTCAAATGCAAATTTCACGCCCGCTTCATCTTTTAAATTTGAGATGATTATCTCCACATCAAACGGCGCGCACTCTTTTTTCCAGATGCAGCCCTTCTCGTCGTGATTAGCCTCTATCATCACAGCGATAAGCCTGCTTATGCCAATGCCGTAGCAGCCCATCAAAAATGGCTTAGCCTTGCCGTTTTCATCAAGATATGTCGCGTTCATCGCAGCTGAATATTTATCACCTAGTTGGAAGATATGACCGACTTCTATGCCTTTGCTAAGTTTTAAATTTCCGCCACAAACTGGGCATTTATCGCCCTCTTTTACCTTTACAAGGTCTTTAAATCTCTCTTCGTTAAATCCGCTAACACTAACGCCAACAAAGTGATAGTCTTTTTCATTTGCGCCACATATCATGTTGTTTGCGCCTTTTAGCTCGTTATCTATGAAAAATTTAACATCCTTTAGTCCAACTGGCCCGCAAAATCCACCGCAAAGCCCAGCTTTAGCCACGTCAGCCTCGCTAGCATCTACTAGCTCAAGCGCCTTGCAAGCGTTTTGCGCCTTTGTCTCTTGAAGCTCGTCATCACCTCTTACAAAAAAGACCACGACCTCCTCTTTGTCCTCATAAATCGCCTTTTTCATAACAGCTTTTATGCAGTAAAACTCGCTAACTTTGAAAAATTCCGCCACATCTTTTATCGTTTTTGCATTTGGCGTTAGAAATTTAGCCGCGTCTGCCTCTGGCGCTTCAGCCTCGCTAACTCTTGATTTGCGTCTTGCCGCCTCGACATTTGCAGCGTATCTGCAAGCCTCACAGCAAAGGATGTCGTCCTCGCCGTTACTTGCAAGCACCATAAATTCTTTACTGCCACTTCCTCCTATGGCTCCGCTATCAGCCTCAACAGCTCTAAAATTTAGCCCCAAGCGGGTAAAAATCTTACTATAAGTTGCCTCCATAAGGTCAAACTCACGCTTAAGATCCTCTTTGCTCGAGTGAAAGCTATAGCCATCTTTCATCGTAAATTCGCGACCTCTTAGTAAGCCAAATCGTGGTCTTGCCTCGTCACGAAATTTGGTGTTTATCTGGTATAAATTTAGCGGTAGCTGCTTATAGCTAGTCACCTTGCCACGCACCAAAGCAACGGCTGCCTCTTCGTTTGTCGGGCTTATAACAAAGTCATTATCCTTTCTATCTTTAAAGCGCAAAAGCTCCTTGCCAAAGACATTGTAGCGACCACTTTGCTTCCAAAGCTCGCCTGAAGTGACCACGCTAAAGCTAACCTCCAGCGCGCCAGCCTCGTTCATCTCCTCTTTTACCACGCGTGAAATTTTATCGTGCATGATCTTTCCAAGCGGCAGATAGTTGTAAAGCCCAGAGCCGATCTGTTCGACAAAGCCACCTCTTATCAAAAACTGATGGCTTGGTAAAGATGCATCTTTTGGCGCTTCTTTGGTCGTTGGGGCGTAAAATTTACTAAATTTCATCTATATCTCCTGCTTGAAAATTTTGTTCATCTTTTATGTCAAATAAAAATTTAACTCCGTTTGAAAGCTCGCTCGCTCTCTCCTCGTCTGCAAGCCCTTTTAGCTTCATCGTTGGCTGGTGCAAAAAGGCTTTAAAGACCTGATGGATGAGCTTTTGTGCCTCATCGTAATCGCTATGCTTTAAATAGCCCTTTTTTATCGCCTTTTCTAACTCATTTTTAGCGCAAATTTCAGCCTGTTTGCGGATAGATTTTATAAGAGGCACGCTCATATCTTCTTTTAAAGTCTTTAAAAACTCGCTCGTATCTTGACCAACGATCGAGTAGGCTTTTTGCGCCTGCTCCTCTCTAAGGGCTAAATTTTTACGCACGATCTCCTCCAAACTATCGACCGTATAGACGCTGATAAGCTCTGTGTTTAAAAGATCGATATCTCTTGGCACGGCGATATCAAAAAAGTATCTGTGAAATTCTTTTGGCTCGATGATCTCGCCTGTGATGATGGCGTGCGGGGCTGCGGTGCTTGAAAATATAAGGTCGTAGTTATTTACATACTCTTTTAACTTCAAAATACTATCCCAGCTCGCGTTATCTCCTAGACTATCAACTAGCTGCTCGACGCGCTCAGAGCTTCTGTTTATGATGATGACCTCTGCGCCACTTGAGATTAGGTGCTTTGCTGCTAGCTCGCCCATCTCGCCAGCGCCCACGACGATAGCCGTTTTACCTTCAAGCGTGCCAAAAATTTCTTTTGCCTTTGCCACGGCGACGCTTGAAACTGAGATCGGATTTTTAGAAATTTGAGTTTCGTTTCTAACCTTGGCAGCGCACTTACATGCGTAGTGGATGATCTTGCTGATATCTTCGCCACATGAGTTATTATCATAGGCAAATTTAAAAGCATTTTTTAGCTGGCCAACGATCTGCGTTTCGCCAACTACTAGGCTATCAAGCGAGCTTGCCACGGCAAATAGGTGGTGCGCAGCACCGCTGTTTTCGTAGATGTCAGCTCTCTCATAAAGCTCATCTTCGAAAACGCCTGAAAATATCGACATACACCTGATGATATGAGCAGTAGCAGCCTTTACATCCTCTACACTTGCTATGATCTCGACGCGGTTGCAGGTGTTTAGCACCATGCTCTCTTTTATGTTTTTGTTTGAGTTTATCAGCTTTAAAATTTGCTCTTTTTTCTCGTCACTATCAAAGGCAAGCTTCTCTCTGACCGAAATATCAGTATTTTTATATGTAAAACTTATATCTAAATAGTGCATCAAAATTCCCTATCTATCATGCTTTTTATGATCCCTTCAAGCTCGGCGTTTTTATACTCTTTTATCGCTTCTATCGCCCCATTACCAAGCCTTTTAGCTTCATTTATAGCCTTGCTAAGTGAGCTAGTTTTATCAAAATTTTCTTTTAGCCACGAAATTTCGTCCGCGTTTAGCTTCTTTGCCCAAAGCGATCTAAGCTTTGCCTTACCAGCCTCATCTAGGCTCTTATAAAGATAAATGTAAGGAAGCGTTGTTTTGCCCTCGACAAAGTCGTTAAGTGCTGGTTTGCCAAGCGTTTTTTCATCTTGAGTGATGTCTAATATATCATCAACGATCTGAAATGCAAGACCTAAATTTTTGCCATAAAGTCCAAATTTCTCGCTATCTTTGCCAGCTAGCTTTGCCCCACAAATAGCCGTAGCCTCTATCAAAACAGCTGTTTTATAGTAGATCATTTTTAAGTATTCTTGCTCGTTTTCGTTAAAATTTTCAGCCATTTTCACATCCATCATCTCGCCGATGCTTAGCTTACTGACCGCGTCTGAGATGACAGCTGCGATGCTTGGATCAAATTTTGTAAGCTCGAAATAAGCCTTTGAGTAGAGGATGTCGCCTAGCATGACTGAGTTTTTACTGCCAAAAAGTGCGTTTATGCTTGGTTTGCCGCGCCTTATATTTGCTTCGTCTATGACGTCGTCGTGCAATAAGCTTGCAAGGTGGATGAGCTCGATGATAGCGCAAAGCTTAAGAGAAATTTCACTCTCGCCTGCGATCTTTAAAAGAAGTTTTGAGCGTAGCTTCTTGCCTGAGCTTATCTTTAAAAACATCTCAAACGCCTCTTTGTAGCCAAGCTCGCTTATAAATTTGCTCATTATTTCATCGATTTTATCCATTTTTATCCTTCTATTTATCCTCGTGCGGATCTCTAAAACCCACGTCCACACGCTTACTCTCATCTAGCAGCGCCACCCTAAAATGCGCCTTTTTGTCCCTAAAATCAATAAATGATATATAAAGGCTCACACTCTCGTTTGGCGGCATCATAAAATCAGGCAAAACTCGCTGCATGTAGGTATTTTGTCCTTGTCTTAGCGAAAAGACCATCTGCCTTGGATAGCGCCTAAAAAAGCTTTGCACAGTGATATTTGTGCTATCAAACAGCGTCCAGCGAAAGTCAAACGTCTCAACTCTTTGAGTTTTTTTCTCAGTTATAAAGACCCTCGCCCACTCATCTTTTTTAAGCTCAAATGTATGCACCGAGTTTGGGTCGAAATTTGGCTCTTTTGCAAAGACAAGAGCGGCTAGCAAAGCAATGAGCGCAAAAATTCTACTCATTTTGGCTTAAAATTTCTCCGCTAAGCTCGATATATAGGTCATTTACTCCGTTATAAATTTTATCTTGCTCTGAGGCTATAAAATTTCTGATCTCATCTTCGCTAACGCCATGCTTCTCGCAAAGCTCGCTCATAGCTACAAATTTCTCAAAAATTTTATCTATCTCGTTTTTAACCAAAACGGCATTTGCGTTAAACAAAATGTCATAAAATTTATCCCTCGCACTGCCCTCAAATATATCTATCATCGCTGTTTCTTTGAAAATTTCTTAAGATTATAGCCAATTAAAACTAAGTTAAAAATTTAATATTATCTCCCAAGCCTCGCTGACATTTTTAGCATTATAAGTCGCTGTTTTACTCTCCTCGCCAAAACCCCAGCAAACTTGCACATAAGGCATATTTGCATTTTTGGCCGCCAGCTCGTCTTTTAGGCTATCTCCTACAAAGATCGCCTTGCTCGCCCCAGTTTTTTGAACAGCCAAATGAAGCATCGCGGGATCTGGCTTTTGCGGTATATCCTTGCTAGCGCCGATGACCTCGTCAAATAGCTCATAAATTTCATTTTTCTTTAAAATTTTCTCTAGCGTATCATGCGGTGCATTACTTGCCAAAACGATCTTAAATTTAGCCTCTTTGCACTTTTGCAAAAGCTCTTTTACACCATCATAGGTAGTCGCGCACTCATCATAAAATTTCTTAAATTTCTCTTCAAAGCCCTCTTTTAAGCTCCTGCTTGGCGTGTCGATGCCGTAAAACTCAAGTGCCAAATTTCTACCTGGCTCGTTGATCGCTTTTATGATAAATTCTTTTTCAAGTGGCGGCAAATTTAGCTCATATCTCACTTCATTTACCGTTTTATATATCGCCTCGCCGCTATCGATCACTGTGCCGTCCATATCAAAAATAACTACTTTCAATCCTCATCCTTAAATTTATTTTTATGCTTTTCTTTTTTATATGTCTTTTGATTTTTTAGCTTATCAAGTAGATTTGCCGCCTTTAAAAGCTCATCTTTTGGGGCATTTTTGATAAGCAAATTTATAAAATTTTCTAGCGCCTTTGAGTATGGTTGATCAAGATAAACAGCCTCTACTTTTTCGATGACTTTCGCGTTTTTCTCAACTCTTTGGTGAAACTCAGTCTCGTCAAAGTCATCTCTTTTTAGCCCGTTTATCGCTGATTTTGCAAATTTTTCTAGCGCGCGAAGATATTTTACACGCTTAAATTTGTCCGTGACTTGGTTCAAATTTTTCCTTTTTTTGGCAAATTATATCAAAATTTGATTTTATCCCCTAAATTTTGGCTTTGCTAATGTATAATTTACGCCAAAATTACCAAACAAGGAGCAAAAATGAAGCAAGAAACCGCTGCGATCCACGTAGGCTACGACACACATGAGGGCTTTGGCACGATGGCTGTGCCTATTTTTCAAAGCACGGCTTACGACTTTGGAAGTGCCGAGACAGCCGCTGCTAGGTTCGATCTAAAGGATGGCGGCCACATCTACACAAGACTTGGCAATCCAACGACAGATATCTTTGAAAAAAGGGTCGCTGCACTTGAGGGCGGAGCCGCTGCGATAGCGACTGCAAGCGGTCAGTCGGCTTTGTTTTATAGCATCATAAATTTAGCCCAGGCAGGTGATAATATCATCATCGCAAAGAAAATTTATGGTGGCACGACAGTGCTTTTTACGCACACGCTCAAAAGATTTGGCATAGAGGCCAGAGTCTTTGACAGCGACACTGCTGATGATCTGGAGAGTTTGATAGACGATAAAACTAGGGCTATATTTTTTGAAACGCTTTCAAATCCGCAAATTTCTATCCCAAATATCGAAAAAATCGTAGAAATCGCAAACAAATATGGCATCATCAGCATCACTGATAACACCGTGCCAACGCCTATCATCTTTCAGCCACTTCGCCACGGCGTCGATGTTTGCGTGCATAGCGCTAGCAAATATATGAGCGGTCAGGGTCTTAGTCTAGCAGGTGTCGTAGTAAGTGCAAATCACCTAAACGAAAAACTAAAAGGCAACAAGAGATATGAGCACTTTAACGTGCCAGACGCGAGCTATCACGACATCGTCTATGCCGATATGACCGACAACTTCGACATCTACACGCTAAGAATGAGGCTTGCTATCGTGCGCGACATCGGCGCTGTGATCTCTCCGTTTAACTCTTGGCAGCTCATACAAGGGCTTGAAACGCTCGCTGTTAGGGTTGAAAGACACTCGCAAAACGCGCTAAAAGTGGCTAAATTTCTAAACTCTCACAAGCATATAAAAAGCGTGGCATACCCAGGGCTTGCCGACAACGTAGATCACGCAAAGGCACAAAAATACTTTAAAGACGGCATGGCAAATGGGCTATTTTGCTTTGAGACTGATAGCTTTGAGCGCGCAAAAAAGATGCTAGAGCGCGTAAAACTCTTTAAGATCGTGGTAAATATCGGCGATACAAAGTCGCTCATCACGCACCCAGCATCGACTACACACCAGCAGCTAAGTAGCGAAGAGCTTATAAAAGCTGGCATCACAAAAGAGCTGATAAGAGTTAGTATAGGTCTTGAAAACGCCGAGGATCTGATAGCTGATCTGGCTCAAGCCTTAGAATAAACAAATTTCTAGCTCATTTTGGGCTAGAAATTTAAAATTTACTCAAGCTTGCCGCATATCCTCTCGCACTCTTTTGCCTGCCTTATAAATTTTATAACGATATAGATGACAAGTAGCGGCACGCTTATATACCAAAATGCAAAAAAGGCGAGTATAAAAAACAAAAATAAGAATGTTGCAAAATATACCAAGACTGCAAGGATGATAATATCAAGCATTTTGCCTCCCATTTTGCTAGTGTTTTGGTGATTTTATAAAAAGCAAAATAAAACGAGACTGAACGGATTTGTTTTGGCTCTAAAAATTTAAGCTAAGCGGTAAGCGAAGCTAAATTTTAGTAGCCAACTCTTGCGAGTGAATGGAATTTTAAAATTTATAAATTAAAGTTTTTAAAAATTTAAAGTTTTGTTTCTTTGTTAAGGGGGAAGAGGCTTGAATTACGGTCTGCTTGCAGTTGCGAGCTTGCGAAGCAAAGAAGCTCCCCCCCCCCTTTAACAATCCCCTAACCCCGACGACGTTAGAGGTGCATGCGAAGGTGCTGGCGCACTGCATGCGCTTTATCATCAGGCAAGTGTAACGCAAATTTTAAAACTTCATGAACGAGTAATTTCGGCTCTAAAATTTGAGCTAAGCGGTTAATGAAGTCAAATTTTAGTAGGTAATTCTTAGAGGTAAATGAAAGTTAAAATTTGCAGGCAATCTAAACAAATTTAAATGTTTGCTTCTTTGTTAAGAGCTAATAGGTTTAAAATTAGCTCACATAAGATTAGAAGTGCAGATAGTGCTAACACACTACCTGCTTTTTATTGGATTTTCTAATAAATTATTTTATTAAATTTATCTCAAACGATATCTTCAAAAACTTCAAATTTATCTTGATTTACAAGCATCTCAAGCAAGACACCGTAGTTATCTTTTATCTCATCTTGAAGTTTTATAGCAAGCTCTTTTGCGTCTTTTCCATCTTTTGGATAGGTAACTACTAGATCGATCGGCTCAGCGTTTAAAAACTCTTGTATGCCAGTTAGTAGCTCGCTAGCGCCTCTCTCGTTTGTGCCGTGAAGCACGACTACGTAGTGTTCATTTTCTCTTATGACAACGTCTGTTTGTCTTAGGATTTTTTCAAAAATTTCGCCATATTCTTTACTATTTGGCAAAGAAAAATATATCAAAGATAAATTTTTCGCATAGTCCTTTACGTTTTTGTATCGCTTTATAAAAGCTATCTCAAGATCGATTATTGATAAAATATCAACTGCCGAGAAGATTTTTGCCGCCATTTTTACACTCCTTTTTTTTGCGGTTTTGATTTTACGCCGCTATTATATCTTGTAAATTTTCAAAAATAAAGACATTCATTCCATTTTTGTATTCATAGCCAAATTTTAGTCCATGAGCCCCAAGGATGTTGCTAACTATATATAAACCTAAACCAAAGCTCTTTTGCGCATCCTCGCCTTTGATAAATGGCTGGATGTAAAAGTCAAGGTCATTTTTTAGCTTCTCGCCTTGAGTTATAAATTTCATATGATCCTTGCTAACCATAATATTTACGTGCTTATCGGTTGAATACTTTATGCCATTATCTATCATATTTTTAATAGCTACTGAAAATAGCTTAAAATCAACCATCACCCTAACCTCATCAAGCTCGCTAATGCCAACATGCTCCTTTTCAACCATTGCTATATCGATAGCCTCATCGATGAGATCTCTCATAAGGCAAGGCGTTTTGTTTGTAAGTCCTATCTTTGAAGTGATCTGCTCGATCGCTGCAAGCTCGTTTATCAAATTTTCAAGCTTGTGAAAGACAGAGATGAGCCTCTCTTGATTTTTGCTTTTTTCTATCATTTGAGCGGCGATCAGCCCCTTTGTGATAGGCGTTTTTAGCTCGTGCATGATATTTCTTAAGAAAAGATGCCTTGAGTCATTTAGTGCTTTGATCTGACAAACAGCCTCATAAAATGCCTCTGAAACCTCTGAAATTTCATCCTTGCCGTTGCCGACATTTTGCACGCCGTCAAGCTCGCCATTTGCAAATTTCACGATCTGACGCTTTAGCTTTCTAAGCGGCTTTATCTTATAGATGACAAAGATATAAGCAGCCAGCAAAATGACCGCAACCACCAAAAACACGGCCTTTATCACCTCATATCTATAAGGCTGAAATTCTTTGTCCATCAAAAGCTTTAGCTCGTCTAAATGCTCGATCTTTAGGTAGTGATGCTTGTCGTAAAGCAAGATAGCACTTGATCCTAGATCACTTGAAATTTCTTCTAAAACGGCTGCATTTTTTAAAATTTCTTCTTTTTCATTTTTAGCTGTGATCTCTGGCATATCGATGTTTGAGAGCTGGCGGTCGTACTGAGCTTTATTTATGATGCCACCCATGTAGAGTAAATTTGTCCTAGCGACGTTTGAGTATTTGTTATTTAGCTCTCTTGTATAGTTTTGCTTATCAAAACCCATGAGCCACAAAAATGCTAGAAATATCGAAACGAGCGCGAGCCCAAAGATAAATGTTATCGTGATAAATATAGAAGATCTTGGCATCAAAGGACCAACTTGTAGCCGATGCCGCGGATCGCGTGGATGTATTTTGGCTCTTTTGGATTTTCATTTAGTTTTTGGCGAATTCTGCCGATGATGACGTCGATACTTTTGTTTGAGCTATCTTCATTTATGCTCTCGCAGTTGTAGATGAGCTCCTCTCTAGTGACCGCCCCACCCTCTTTTTGAAGCAGATATTTTAAGATGTCATACTCCGCTGCGGTTAAATTTAGCACGCTTCCTTTAAATAAAATTTCTCGCTCAAATTCTTTTAAAACCAAGTCTTTGTTTAAATTTCTTGCCTCATTTGCAGGAGCTATGCTCTGCCTTCTTAGATGGCTTTTTATGCGAGCAAGAAGCTCTTGTGGGTCATAAGGCTTTGGCAGATAATCATCCGCGCCGTTATCTAGGGCATTTACCTTGTCTGTTATATCATGTCTTGCGCTTGAGATGATTATAGGGATGTTGTGCTTTTTTCTTATCTCTTTGCAAACCTCCAGCCCGTCCATGCCAGGGAGCGTAAGATCAAGGATAACTAGGTCAAATTCGCTTGTGTTTAGAGTAGATAGTCCGATATATGGCTCTTCAGCCGTCGTTACTTTGATATCGTAGTTTTCTAGGTATTCGGTTAAAATTTCAGCAAGCTCCATATCATCTTCTATCATTAAAATTCTAGTCATGATCTTTCCTGATGTAAATTTATTTTTAAGGATTATAGCAGATTAAGATTTTAAAAATTTAAAAGAGTTAAGAGCTGAAATTTCAGCTCTTAAGTGGTTATTTTATAACAAGACCTTGCATGATGCCGCCGCGGTTTATCCACACTAGCGTCTTTTTGCCTTTTGCATTTTTAACAGTGCTTGCAAATGTTTGAAGATCTTTTATGCTCTCTTCGCCAACTTGAACGATCACGTCGCCTCTTTCAAAGCCAAAGTCTTCAGCTTTTGAGCCAGATTTTACGTCAGTTACAAGCACGCCTTGAGTATCTGGGCTGATCTTATACTTAAATCTTATCTCATCGCTTAGATTACTAACGCTAAGACCTTCGATGATGACGCTTTTTGTCGCATCTTTTGCGTTGTGATCCATATTTACAAGCTTGATTTTTGTATTCATCACCTTATTTGATCGCTCGTAAGTTATATCAACGCTGCTATTTGGAGTTAGTGAGCCGATGAAATTTTTAAGATCATTTGCGTTTTTGATGGCTTTGCCGTTTGCTGAAATAACCAAGTCGCCTCTTTTTAGCCCTGCTTCATCTGCTGGCATGCCCTGCTCTACGCCGCTTATTAAAGCGCCTTCTTTATTTGTGTAAAGCTCTTTTTGCTCATCGGTTAAATTTGCGATCGTAACGCCGATAAAACCACGCTCGATCTTGCCGTCAGTTATCAGCTTTTTAGCGATATCTTTTACCATATTTGATGGTATGGCAAAGCCAATGCCGTTGTTACCACCACTTCTTGAAAGTATGGCTGAGTTTATACCGACTAAATAGCCCCTGCTATCAACCAAAGCGCCACCTGAGTTGCCAGGGTTTATAGAGGCGTCTGTTTGGATGAAATTTTCATATTGATTAAGGCCGATGTTGTCTTTGTTTAGCCCTGAGACGATGCCTTGAGTGATGCTCTCGCCCACGCCAAATGGATTGCCTATGGCAAATACTACGTCTGCGTCAAGCAGCTTTGATGAGTCGGCAAATGTTATCGCATTTAGCCCATTTGCCTCTATCTTTATAACGGCTAGATCAGTCTTTGGATCGCTGCCGATTAGTTTAGCCTTATACTCCTTGCCGCCCTTCGCCAAGGTCACAACGATCTGGTCGCTATCTTCGATGACGTGGTTGTTTGTAACGATGTAGCCGTCATTTGAGATGATGACGCCAGAGCCAAGAGAGGTTGTCTTTTCTTTCTCTTTTGGTTTTGCAAAGTTAAATCCAAAAAATTCATTAAAAAACGGATCATTAAACATCTGCTCGATACCCGCATTGCTTACTGTTTTTGTAGTAGAGATATTTACTACTGAAAGTTTTGCCTGCGCGACAGAGTCGTAGTATGAGAGCACGCTATTTTTATCGCTTAACGGCGAAACTCTAGTTACATCTTGGTTTGCTTCGTTAAATTTAATATCAGCTCCCATTAGCAAAGAAGCCGCTGCTAATGAAATTAGCATAAATTTTTTCATTTTTTTCCTTTAAATTGAAAATGTCTTGAAATTATAAATAGAGCTTAAAAATAAAATCTTAACGCTTTTTTCTCCTTTGTAAATAAAAATAAACTTGACTTGCATAGACTAAAGTTTTGTGATATAATCCGTGTCAAAAAACATAAGGAGAATATATGAGCGAAAGCTTATATGAAACTTTAGGAGTTTCAAAAGGCGCATCAAGCGACGAGATAAAAAAAGCTTATAGAAAACTTGCTAGAAAGTACCACCCAGACATCAACAAAGACCCTGGAGCAGAGGATAAATTTAAAGAGATAAACGCTGCTTATGAAATTTTAAGTGACGAGAAAAAACGTGCCCAGTATGATCAATATGGCGACAATATGTTTGGCGGTCAAAATTTCCACGACTTTGCCAGAGGCTCGGCCGATATGGGCGATCTAAACGATATCTTGAAAAATATCTTCTCAGGCGGCTTTGGCGGAGGCGGCGCTAAATTTAGCGGTGGCTTTGGTGGAGGTTTTGAAGGATTTGAAGGCTTTGGCGGAGGCGGATTTGGCTTTGGAGGAGCTGATCTAGATGTAAATGCCAAAATTTCTATACCATTTGACGTGGCTGTAACTGGCGGCGAACATAAGATAAATTTTAATGGCGAAAGCATCAAGATAAAGATCCCAAGCGGCATAGAAGGCGGCGAAAAACTTCGCATAAAAGGCAAAGGCAAGAGTGCTGGCGGTCAAACTGGCGATCTCATACTTGCCATTAGCGTTGAGCCAAGCGACGAGTATGAAAGAGTTGGCGACGATCTATACAAAGATATAGAAATTCCACTAAAAACTATGCTCTTTGGCGGTAAGATAAATGTGCATACATATAAAAAAGATGTAACCATTAAAATCGCTGAGAATTCAAAAACAGGCACGAAGATCCGTCTAAAAGGATACGGCGTGCAAAACAGAAAGAGCGGAATTTATGGCGATCTTTACTTAAAAGCTAGGGTAAAACTTCCAAATATCAGTGAGCTTGACGAGGGCTTAGTAAAAGAGTTAAAAGAAAAATTACCGGAGTAAAAAATGCAAAATTATGAAGAACCACTTTTTTTAATAAGCGTTGTAGCAAAGGTTTTAAGCATACATCCACAAACTTTAAGACAATACGAAAGAGAGGGACTAGTAGAACCCTCAAGAACAGATGGCAAGATGAGGCTCTACTCGCAAAAAGACGTTGATCGCGTCAAAACGATACTAAATTTAACCCGAGAACTTGGTGTAAATTTAGCAGGTGTTGATGTGATACTTCAGCTAAAAGAGAAAATTGACGATTTAGAATCGACTATTGATGAGTTAAATAAAAAATTACACGAAGCTACCAGTCAAACTAGCACCAAAAGATCGCTAGTAAAGAGAAAAAGTAGCTTTGATCTTGTATTTTACGAAGGCAAAAAATAATATATGGAACAAATTTTAGAAGGCTTCTTGCTTGTCGCTGCGATCTCAGTCGCGTTAAATGTCATTTTTAAGAAATTTCAGATACCAACCATCATCGGCTACATCGTAACCGGCACGCTTATATCAGAATTTTTCAACCTAAAAAGCAACGATGAAATTTCTCATATAGCGGAATTTGGTATCGCATTTTTGATGTTTACGATCGGACTTGAGTTTAGCTTTAAGCACCTGATGAGCATGAAAAAAGAGGTCTTTCTAAATGGCGGTCTGCAAGTTTGCTTAAGTGGCTTTGTGATGGGCGTGATGCTTTACTACGCGCTTCATCTAAAGGACGAGACAGCGCTTATCGCTGGTCTTGCCTTTGCTCTATCATCAACTGCGATCGTGCTAAAAACGTTAAATGACAACGGCGATGTGAGTAAAATTTATGGTAGAAAGGCGCTTGGAATTTTGCTATTTCAAGATATCGCCGTCATCCCTATTTTGCTTATGATAGATATGTTTAGCTCGCAAGATGCCTCGATAAATGAGCTTTTGTTAAAGACATTTACGAGTGCGGTTATCCTTATCGTTGTGCTATTTTTGCTCGGCAAATATGTCATCAACTGGATATTTTACAAAGTCGTTCAGACAAACTCTCAAGAGGTCTTTATAGCCACGATCCTCTTTTTGGTCGTTGGCGCCAGCACGCTAGCTCACTTCTTTGGCTTTTCATACTCTCTTGGTGCGTTCTTAGCTGGCATGATGATGGCAGAGACGCAGTATAAGCACCAGATCGAGGTCGATCTCATACCTTTTAGAGATCTGCTTCTTGGACTGTTTTTCATAACCGTTGGCATGCAGATAAATTTTGTAGTCGTGCTCTCAAACATCTGGCTAGTTCTAGGTCTAGTCTTTAGCATAATGGTCGTAAAAGCCATCGTCGTTTTTGCTGTTTTAAATATCTACTTAAAACGCAGGGTAGCTGCTAAGACCGCACTTAGCGTCTGCCAGATCGGCGAATTTGCACTGGCTGTCTTTGGGCTGATGACTACAAGAAATTTACTTGATGTCCAAACAGCTCAAATTTTCATCGCAGCCTCTGTCATATCGATGTTTGCAACACCTTTTATACTTAAAAAGCTTGATGTTTTAGCTGATCTTGTAGAGCGTGAGGTGGTAGTTGAGTCAAACGAGACCTTAAAACCACAAAAACTAAAAAATCACATCGTAGTCTTTGGCTATGATAGGCTCGGTCAAGAGGTCGTTTTAAGGCTAAAAGAGACAAAGCTTTTATACATCGTGCTTGATAACGACATCAGCCTAGTTGAGCTTGGCAGAAGCCGCGGGGAAAATGTATTTTTAGGAAATGTGCTTCAAAGCAACACTCTTGAAAACGCTTGCTTAGACGACGCAGCCGCTGTCATCATAACTGTAAATAACGAGCAAAGAGTTGAGCTAATCGCGCAAAAGATCAAAGACTACGGAGCAAATATCCAAACGATCATCAAAGCAAATGGCGAGGGCAACAAAGATATCTTTGGCGAGCTAGGCGAGAATTTCCACCTTATAAGCGAGGAGCGCGTCATGGCAAAAACCCTTGTTCATGAAGCCCTTCAGTGCAAGATCGACCACGACGTAAGAGCGTAGTAAATTTAGCTTCTTAAAACACGCTTTTTTAAGTTCGTTTAAATAAATTGATAAAACTATTAGCAGCTTTTTTGATTGCATAAGAAACAATAGAGACAATAAGAAGCTAAAAAATTTGTCTAGCCGCAGCATCAATGCTAGTCTTAATGAGAAAGAAGTAAAAATTGATGGCTATTAAAAGATAAAAAATAGAATTTATTGCAAATTAAAACAAAAAGCATATTGGAAAATAATATGCTTTTAAAAACTAAATTTAAAGCCTAACTTTGCCAGGCTTTACTCATTTCTTAAAGTTTGAAGGACATTTACCTCTGTGGCTTTTTTGGCTGGATAGTAAGACGAGATAGCTACGATAAACACAGCGCCAACTACGATAAGCACAAGATCAAGAGTTGAGAGTTCAAGTGGTAGTTTGCTTGAGCCGTAAACGTCAGCTGGCAGGTCTATGATGTTGAAATTTCCAAGTAAAAATAGCCCCAAAAAGCCAAGCACCAAGCCAAATATAATGCCACCTCCGCCGATAACTAGCCCTTGATAAAAGAAGCTTCTTTTTATCTCGCCTTTGCTAGCTCCAAGTGCTAGAAGCAAGGCGATCTCCTGCCTGCGGTTCATCACCGTCATTAGTAGCGAGCTTATGATATTTAGAGACGCCACAAGGATAATAAGCATCAAAACTATAAAAAGTGCTCTTTTTTCAAGTGCGAGTGCTGAGAAAAAGTTGCCATTTTGCTCCCACCAGCCAATAGCAACTGTGCCAGTTGGTAGACCTTCGCGCACCCTTTTTATATCATCAAATGGCTTGTTTGAAAAGATGTGAATTCCATCATAAACGCCCTTTGGATAGTCCAAAATTTTCCTTAATGCATCAACTGAAGTATATGAAAATGCCTTGTCGTAGGCGATTAGCCCAGATGTAAATGAGCCACCGATGTCAAAGCGCTTCATCTTTGGCGTTAGAGAAAAGCCGGCTGGATCAGCCTTTGTAAAGATAAGCGTTAGTTTTTCATCATCTCTTAGCCTAAACTCACTCGTTATGCCACTTCCCACAAGTATCTCAAAGCCCTCTAGCTCTTTGTCTTTTAAAGCTTCATTTACGACTGAGTTTATCTGCTTTTCATCTTTAAAATTTACGCCATAAATTAGCCCACCTTCAAGCGCATTTGCCGAGCGGTAAATGACCTGTGTGCTGATATATGGACTAAATTTAAGGTCGCTAAATTTAGCCTTTAGCTCATCTACAAAGCCATCATCGATCGATCCTTTAAAAGCGCTTTGAACGGTTATAGGATAGTTCATCGTAAAAAGTTTGCGCTCAAATTCTTTATCAAATCCGTTCATGATCGCCATCGCAACTATTAAAACCATAAGACCAATGCTCACACCAAGAAAGGCGAGCAAGGCGCTTAGAGCGATAAATGGCTGAGTTTTATCAAATCTTAAATATTTAAAAAGTAGGTACTTTGGTAAGCTTGTCATCAAATAGCCTTTAAAAGATTAAGGCGCTTTGGCGCCTTAAAAGTAGAAATTTTAAGCAAATATGCCTTTTTTAGGGCCACTTTTGCCGTGGCAATCTTTATATTTTTTACCGCTTCCGCAAGGGCATGGGGCGTTTCTTGGTATCTTTTTTTCAGGCGTGAAATTTTCTTCTTCGCCTTGGTTATTATAGCTTAGGGGCTCATTTTCAGCATTTTGGCTAGCTTCTAGCATCATCCTGGCTTGCTCTTCTTGCTCCTCACGGCTCTTAAATCTAACAACTTGAAGCGTCTTAACGCTCTCAGTTTTTAGCCTACCAACTAGCTCCATAAAGAGGTTGTAGCTCTCTTTTTTATACTCCACTAATGGATCTTTTTGATTATATCCTCTTAGACCGATACCAGTTTTTAGGATATCCATCTGATAAAGGTGCTCTCTCCACGCATTATCAAGCACTTGAAGGTATAAAATTTTCTCTATATCTTTTCTTTGCTCTTCATTTAGCACGCTCATCTTTTCGTTATATCTAACCTCTAAAATTTGCGCTATTTTTTCTACTAGTTCATTATACTCTAGCCCTTTTAGCTCGCTCTCGTCGATCTCTTCGCCACAATCTGCAAGGATGATAGAGCATAAATTTTTAATGTCATAGTCATCTTTCAAGCCGCCATGGAAAATTTCAGCCGTATCAAGTAAATTTGTAGCGTATTCAACCCTATTTTGAGCTATCTTTTCGCTCATATCGTAGCTTTTATCAAGTAGCTCATCGCGGTATTTGTAGATAGTCTTTCTTTGCTCGTTTGCCACGTCGTCATACTCAAGCAAGTGTTTTCTAGCCTCAAAGTGCAAACTCTCGACCTTCTTTTGAGCATTTTCAACAGCCCTTGTCACCATGCGGCTCTCGATGCTCTCGCCCTCGTCGATACCAAGCCTATCCATGATCGCTTTTATGCGGTCGCTACCAAAAATTCTTAAAAGATTATCCTCCAAGCTTAGGTAAAATCTACTCATACCAGGGTCGCCCTGACGTCCAGCACGGCCACGAAGCTGATTATCTATCCTTCTACTCTCATGCCTTTCGGTGCCGATGATATATAAACCGCCAAGGTCTCTCACCTCGTCGTTTATCCTGATATCAACACCACGTCCAGCCATGTTTGTAGCGATAGTCACAGCACCTTTTACACCAGCTTGTGCGATGATCTCGGCCTCTTTTTCGTGGTTTTTAGCATTTAGCACAGAGTGTGGGATGCCAGCTTTTTTAAGCATCTCGTGAAGCACCTCGCTACGCTCGATACTTGCAGTTCCTACAAGCACTGGCTGACCTTTTTCGTGAGCTTTTTTAATCTCGTCGATAACTGCTTTAAATTTCTCGTTTTGAGTTTTATAGATAAGGTCATTTTGATCGATCCTCTTAACTGGCACGTTTGTCGGGATCGAGATAACTTCAAGGTTGTAAATTTGAGAAAACTCAGTAGCCTCTGTCTGAGCCGTACCAGTCATACCTGCAAGTTTTTTATACATTCTAAAATAGTTTTGGTATGTTGTATCGGCAAGCGTTTGGCTCTCTTCTTGGATTTTTACGCCCTCTTTTGCCTCAAGCGCTTGATGAAGCCCCTCGCTAAAGCGTCTGCCCTCGCTTAGACGTCCTGTAAATTCATCAACGATGACAACCTCGCCATCTTTTACAACATAATGAACGTCTTTTTCAAAGAGATTGTGCGCCTTTAGAGCTTGATCTAAGTGGTGACTTAGCACGGCGTTTTCAAGGTTGTATAAATTTTCAACTCCAAAGAGCTTTTCAGCCTTGCTTATGCCAGCTTCTGTGATCATTATCGTTCTATTTTTTTCATCTACTATAAAGTCGCCAGTTGGCTTTGAGCCTGGCACGTTTGGATCAGCTGGAGTGCCTCTGGTAAGCTGTTTTGCGACTTGATCGGCTCTTATATAGCCATCAAGCGTGCGGTTTGTTGGACCAGAGATGATAAGTGGCGTTCTAGCCTCATCTATCAAGATACTATCGACCTCGTCCACGATGACGAAGTTATGGCCTCTTTGCACCTTTTGGCTAGCTTCAAATTTCATATTATCACGCAAATAGTCAAAGCCAAATTCTGAGTTTGTGCCGTATGTTATGTCAGCGTTATAGGCAGCTTGTCTTACTTCATCGTCATATCCGCCACTTAGTATCACATCTACGCTTAAGCCTAAAAAGTTATAAAGCTCGCCCATTTGCGTCGCGTCACGCTTTGCAAGGTAGTCATTTACGGTAACTACATGCACGCCGTTGCCACTCATCGCATTTAAGATAACTGGCAAAGTCGCAACCAAAGTCTTACCCTCGCCTGTCTTCATCTCAGCGATCCTGCCCTCGTTTAGCACCATACCACCGATTAGCTGCACGTCAAAATGGCGCATCTTAAGCACCCTTTTGCTAGCCTCTCTAACGATCGCAAAAACATCATTTAAAATTTGATCTAAAGCGACTTTTTCTTCGACAACTTGGGCTTTAAGCTCGTTAAATTTAATCTTAAGCTCATCATCGCTCATCTTCTCATAAGTTGGCTCTAGCGCATTTATCTGCGCCACACGTTTTATATATTTTTTGACTTCTCTATCGTTTTTCGTGCCAAAAATCTTTCTAAATACCGATGAAATCATTACTTTACCTTCCTAAATTTTTAAACTTTGGATCTTAGCATAGTTTAACTATTTATTTAATTAAACTGGGCTAGAATACGCCAAAAAAGGATAAAAAATGAGAAAATTTTTGATAGCTTCTCTTGTTGTGGTTTGCTCATTTGGCGCTGGATTAAATTTTAAAAGCCTGCAAAGTGACTTTACCCAAACTGTCTTTAGCGAAGGCAAGAGTGTAAATTATAAGGGTAGATTTTACGCTAAAAGCGATAACACCGCGCTTTGGATATATGAAAGTCCAACACCAAAGAGAATTTACTTTGACAAAGACAAGGTGGTCGTGATCGAAGATGAGCTTGAGCAAGCCATCATCTCAAGGCTAGATGATACGCCAAATTTGACGCAGGTTTTAGCTCACGCAGAGCAAATTCAGCCGACACTTTATAAGGCGATATATGACGGGGTTGAGTACTTTATAACGATCAAAAACACGCTTCCAACGACGATTGACTATAAAGACAAGCTCTCAAATAAGATAAAAATCACTCTAAGCAACCCTGTAAAAGACGCGCTCATCCCAAAAGAGACGCTAACTCCAATCATCCCACAAGGTTACGACATCGTAAATCAATAAATTTGGCTAGCTTTTAGCCAAATTTACTCACTTCTCTCCGAAGTCTTTTCCAAATTCTTGCACATTATTTAGATCGATCGGCTTTTGCACCACGTCATTTGGATCAGGTGCGACGATGATCTCATTGCCCTTTTTCTTCTTTTCTGGCTTTGTCATCACATCTTCATTTACGCTTGGATCAGAGCATAAATTTTGGCTTTTTATCGCCTTTATGATCTCGCTTAGCTCTAGATTATTTATCACTTTGATATTTAAAATAAGCACGTCATCGATATCAAGCGAGTGCTTTTTGGCTGCATATTTCATAAAGAGCTCTTTAAATTTCTCTTTTCCCATTGAGGTTAGGATATCCTCCACGTAAAAGCTGCCAACAACTACGTTTAGCGCATCAAGCACGTATGCTTCGTTCTCCTCCATATCACGTCCGACAACTTCAAGGTTCATGCTTATCTTTTTTGTTAAATTTTGTCCAGCTTTTGAGTAGATATCTGTTTGAAAGTCACTCACTTTTAGCACGTCTGCAAATGCAAAAACGCCAAAAACAAGGCTTAAAAATAGCTTTTTCATAAACTCTCCTTAATATGCAAAAATACGTTTTCTTGGTAAAATTTCTTAACTTCGTCGTCAATTTTAACCACTTTTCTTAAATGCTGCCTAAAATCACTTTTCTTATCATAAAAAAGTTTTAAATTTTTAGGATTTACTGCGCGAGAAAGTGCGACGTAGAGCTGCCCTTTGGCAAAGATGTGGTTGATGTTGCAAATGAGCGAGTTTATACTCATGCCTTGAGACTTGTGGATAGTTAGCGCATAGGCAAGTTTAAATGGAAACTGATAAAGCGAAGCCTGCACGTTCTCCTCGATCTCGTCTTCGTTTAAATTTAGCGCGCAAAAGTTATAAGCGCACTTTTCTATCTCGCATATCTCACCGCTATCTTTTTGCACGATCACGCTTGAAATGGCGCCATTTTCTTTTAAAATTTGCATGATCTTGCCCTGCTCGCCGTTGTAGTATTCGCCCCATTTATTTGAAGTAAAGATGATTTTTGCGCCTATTTTCATCTCCAAATTTCGTGAGATATTTAGCGTATTTGCCCACTTTTCAAACTCTTTTTTGTCTAAATTTTCATCCATAACGAGCACGTCCGAGTTTGAAATTTCAAGCGGTGCGTTAAGCGCAAGAAGTCTCTTTTGATTTAGCATCTCAGCCTCTGCGTTTCTGCCAAAAAGTACGCTAGTCTCGCTATCTGGCTCGATAGCTCCCACTCGCAAGCTCTCGATATAAGCTATCATCTCATCATCTAGCTCGCCAACTCTAAGACGAGAGAGAATTTCATAAAATTTAAGATCATTTGTGCGTTTTGAGAGCAAAAGCTCGACATTTGTAAATTTCATATCCTCCCACGCACTTGAGTTAAAGGCGTATAAAAAGTTAAAAAGTTTGCTCTCATTTTGCTCTTTTTGCACGGGTGGCAGCTGATAAAAGTCGCCCACTATGAGCACCCTGCCCTTAAATTTAGAGGTGAGCAAGCGGTATCTTATCATCTCCATGACATTTGAGCTAACCATCGAAATTTCATCAATTACTAGCAGATCGCAGACATCTAGCATATTTCGTAGCTTGCTTAGCTTATCTTTTTGGCGGTAGTCAAGCCGTCTTAGCTCCTCGTAGTCCTTGCAGTAGCCAAATTTAAAAAAGCTATGCAAGCTCACGCCCCCAAGACTAACAGCGCTTATGCCAGTTGAGCCAAGGATGATGACGTTTTTGAAATTTTCTTTGTAGTGTCTGATGATGGAGGCGGTCAGATAGCTCTTGCCAACACCGCCACCGCCTGTTAAAAAGACATTTGAGCGAGATAAAATTTCTAAAATTTGATCTTTCATCTACTCAAACATCTCTGGGCGATACTCAAAATGCATCGTATCAAAGTGCTTCCAGCGTCCGCCCCAGATAAATTTATGCTTCTCGAAAACTCGCACGATCTTTTCAGGGATCAAGTTCTCATAGCCCTTGCTCCACTGCCAGTAGTGGCTCTTTTTTACATTTATATCGATCGCGATGCCGTAGCTGTGCGCGCTTAGGCGGTTTGTGCCAGCGATGATGCGCCACTTAAATGTCCCGCCTGGATCTTTTAGATACTCAAGTAAATTTGGATCGCTCTTTACCATCTCGTTTAGCTCGTTGCTCACATCCTGCAAGGCAGCTGCGGCGCCATTTTTAGAGTTAAATTTCAAAGGCAAATTTAAAAAATCCTTTAGCCAGATAACATCAACCAAATTTGCTTTTACAGCGCTCTCGCTTGAGCCATAAATTTTGCCTAAAAGCTCGTAGTTTCTGCACCTGCCAGCATCACTAAGGGCCGCGCTAAGTGGCGAAAATGCAGCGTAATCAAGCGCGTTCATATCCTCTATGTCAGCCCCAGTGCTGCACTCTTCATCTTTTTGTTTAAAATCATCATAGACTAAACTCGTGCCATCACTAAATTTAACCAAATTTTCTTCTATCTTTACGCCGTAAGCTCGCTGCAAAGCTGAGATCTTTCTAGCCTTATCTAGCATCCCTTGCTCAGGCCTCATCACATTTATAGAATCAACCTTTGAGATAAGCAAATTTGCACTTTGTATGTCGCTTCTGTTTTGTCCGATGTTTAGCGTAGTTATCGCGGTCGCTCCAATTAGCGCACGGCCATTATTTGCAGTCTTTAGTCCCCAAGCATCATGCACGACGTAGATATCATCGCCCTTGTATCCAGCATAGAGCATGATGTGACCTGGTAGATGCACGAGCGTGAGATATGGCACGCCCTTTTCTTTTATCTCTTTGCTCTTTGCAGCGTTGCTAAGACCTTTTAGATTGATCTTTTCTCCCATATTTGCCTGCGCCCTTGAGTTCCTAGGTAACCACACGCCAAAGCTTGCTAGCAAGTCTTTTGTAAAAAGCGAGCAGTCTCTTAGCTTATCCACCCCGCCCCAGCCATAAGGCTGAGTAAGAAGCGAGCTAAGAAGTGTTTTTAAATTTGAGTCATTAAATTTAAGTGGAAAAAGGGCGCTAAAAGACTTTGGGAGGACAAACTCCCTAAGCATATTTCTTACATAAATTTTGCCGTAGTAGTTTTTGTCATCTTGCGCCAAAACTGGCAGTATCGCGCCTACACGTGAGTAAAACAAAAAGTTTCCGCCCTTGTCATAAACTGGCATCTTGTCGGTTTTTATCGTTACAAAGCTTGATTTTTGATAGGCAAGCGCCTCTTCATCGCTTATAAATTTGATATCCTCAACCTTCACCCAGCCCCAAACCGCATCATCGCTCACAAACGCCCACGCCCTATCCTTTGAGAGGTGCGACACAAAGAGCGGATGAGCGATGCTTAGGGTTGATTCTTGCAAATAATCAAACGGATAGCCCTCACCTGGGGTTTGCGGGTTTAAAAATATCGGCTCGTCGGTTGGGAAATTTCTTACAGCTGTGTTTGCTGAAGTTAGAGCGTAAGCTGAAATTTGCAAAAAGCCAGCGAAATTTGCATTGTCCTTTTGTGCGTCAAACCAGCTTTGCGGTATCTGCCTAAAATTTGATCCAAAATACTTTCTTTTCTCGCTTGGTTTATATACATTAAACGCCCAAAAAGCGTCGTTTGGGTTAAATTTCACGCCTCTTAGGGTAAAAACTTTAAACCTTCTTTTTAAAATTTCATCCTGAGCAAAGCTCGCACTTTGCATATTTTGAGGTAGCGACGAGGCATCTTGTTTTACTTCAAATTCAAGCAAGCTAATTCGCTCATTTGGCTTATAGACATTTTCGTCTGGCAGGGCATTTTGCTGCTTGTTTGGCTCTGGCTTTGTTGTCTGCGAACAACCCAAAAACAAAGCAACACTAAGTGCTAAAAATATACCTTTTTTCAAATTTCTTCCTTATCCTTAAATATAGCTTCGACGATCAAAACAAAGATATAAAACATCTTTTCATCGTTGTTTTTGCAAATTTGCTTCATCGTCTCGTTTTGATCCCTGACCTTTATATCGTTTGATCTTAAAATTTCTGCAACGTCTGAGCCAAATTTCTTTGAAATTTCCCCAACTTTGACATCATTTAGCGCGTTTAAAAACCTAGTTGTATTGCAGTCCATCTGCACTGGCTTATGCTTTAAGATATTTTTAAACTCAAGGCTTAGCTTTTTTAGCTTTTTCTTTTTGACGTAGCTGTGAATGATAGTTAAAACAACCAAGCTAAAGCCAAAGAAAATGTGCAAATTTAGCGAATTTTCGCTCATCTCTCCCTTTAAAAAGAGCACGCCGCTTGCAAAAAGCCCCACCACGCAGACAAAAAGTAGCAGCAAGATGATGTATTTAAAGACGACCTCGAGCCAGACGTTATCTTTTAGCCTCTCAAACATCAAGCCGCCCTATCTCATCTTCGCTAAAAACTAAAATTTCATTTTCTTTTAGCAGTTTTGCCGCTACGCCGTCACCTAAAATGAGCCTTTTAGTGAAGCTTCCATCATAAATTTGCCCGCTCCCACAGCTTGGGCTTCTAGCTTTTAAAATAGCCTTTTTGCAGCCATTTAGCTTAGCTATCTTTAGGCAAATTTTAGCTCCATTGATGAAATTTTCGCTCACATCTTTGGCGGTTTTTGTGAGAACTAAACCCTCTTTCATCTCAGCTGGCTCTCTTGGTGTGCTAAGTCCTCCAAAAACCTCTGGGCAGACGAAAAGCAGATGATATTTTTTTGAAATTTCATCTAAAATACCACTATCTAAAAGGTTATTTTCGCCGTTAAATTTGCAGTTTATGCCAGCCAGACAAGCGCTTATTAAGACCTTTTCTCTCAAAGTCCAGCTTCTTTTAAAAGCTCGCTAGCATAAATTTCACGAAGTTTGCTTGAGATTTCGCCCACTTTTGCGCCGTTTATCGCCTTGCCGTCAGCATAGACGACTGGCAAAAGGATAAGCGTAGCAGCCGAGATAAAGACTTCATCAGCGCTATAAACCTCGTCCATGCTAAATTTACGCTCCTCTATCTTTAGGCCGATATCTTTAGCTATCCTTAAAAGTCTCATACGGCGTATCCCTGGCAAAATTTCATTTGAAAGTGGCTTGGTGATGAGAGTTTTATCCTTGATGATAAAAGCGCTCGAGCTACAGCCCTCTGTGACAAAGCCGTTTTCTACCATAAAGCCCTCGTCTGCGCCCTTTTTGTGAGCCTCATTTTTAGCGTAGCACTGAGCTAGAAGCGAGATCGACTTTATGTCGCGCCTTTTCCACCTGATATCCTCTACGCTTACCACTTTTATGCCAGTTTTTGCAGCTGGATTGTTTAAAATTTCACTCTCATAGCAGAAGATAAATACGCTTGGGGTTAAATTTTCCATAAAATAGAAATTTCTAAACGCCACGCCTCTTGTTACTTGCATATAAATTCCACCCTCTTTTAAGGCGTTTTTGGCGATCATCTCATTTAAGATCGCTTCAAATTTATCTTTTTCGTAAGGCAGGCTTATATCTATCTCGTTTAAGCTTCTCTCAAACCTCGCCCAAAAGCCCTCTTTATCAACCATTTTTGAATTTATCACAGGCACGACTTCGTAAATTCCATCGCCAAATATAAAACCTCTATCAAATGCACTAACTTTTGCCTCATCTTTTGGCAAAAACTCGCCATTTAAAAAGACCGTTTCTAAAGCTTTATCTGCCATTTTTAGCTCCTTAAATTTTGTGCAAATTGTATCTAATTTTGTTTGAATTTATAGATTTTTAGATACAATGAGCTGAAATTTTTAAGGTAAAAAGTCTATAAAAAATGAAAGAAAATTTAAGAAACACTATCATTAAAAACGTTTTTTTCGTATCAAAACAGCCAGTTTTATTTAGAGATTTACTTGAAGCAAATGCCCTTTTTAACGAAGGTATGCTAGTTGATGGCGCAAAGCTAAATTTTAGATTTAACCACGTGAAGCTCTATCAAATTTACGCACTTATCTGCTTTGTAGTCTTGTTTCCGCTTCTTATCATCACGCACCACTTTTTAGCAAAGGCCGACGCGCACATCTCGATAATCGCAACCACCATCGTCACTTCAGCTGTTTTTATCGGCTTTGATATGTTTAAGGTTTGGGCAAGAAGAGAGATAAGCTTGGAGCTCATAAAAAAGGCTTGGAGCGTGCATTTTCCATATTTTGGATATGAAAAGTATTCAAGTAAGGTTGAAGAAATTTACAACACCGCTCTTAAAAATGACGTTTCAAAAAAAGATTTAGAACAATATATATATGAAAAGCTAATCTCTCAAAAAGAGAGCGCTGAGTAAATTTCATTTTGTTTTAAAGCAACTCGTAAAATTAGCTTTTTCACGTTTTCATCTTTGCAAAGCAGTTTCGCTTCTATATCACTTATGAAATAATATGGAAGTTTTTTTATCTTTTTATCTAGCATCAAAAACCTATCTGAGATGATTTTTATATCATTTTGCAAGGCGTTTTTCTCTTTTAACTCATCTAAATTTAGATAATTTCTAAGCTTAACCAGATCGCTATTTATATCATCAAGCTTGCTAGCTATAAATTTTGCATTTTTCATATTATCATCGTCTAAATTTTTACTAACTTTTATAGCGTAGTTTAGCTCATTTATCGAGCCTAAAACCCTTTTTTCATCCGTGCTAAAAGCATCTTTATTTGACTCATTTAGAGAAATTTGCACTAAATTTCTAAAGCCTATCAAGGCACTGCTTAAGCTATCTTTTATCGCTGTATAGTCATTTTTCTTAGTTAGCAGATATGTGACAAAAACTATCAAAAAGCCAGCCGCCACGTCAAGTAGTCTATCGACCATAAGGGCTAAAAAGTCTCTTTTTATAAGCGAAAAAATAGCTGTAAATTCAAACATAAAAGCCGTTGCAAAGACGATTTGTTTGTATGATTTTAGATAATAAACCAAAAACATACCGATAAAGACAACCACGTAAAATGCGTATGATTCACCCATAAATTTCACAAAAACAAGCGCGATAAAAAAGCCGATAACTCCGCCAAGAAGGCTATCTCTGCCTGCATTTTTCAAAGCATCTTCGTCGCTTTTGTTTAGGCTCATCACGGCAATTGCGATCCAAATTCCATGATTTATATGCGTCGCCTGCGCTATAAAAATGGCTATCGACATGCAAATGGCAAGCCTTAAAGACTCTTTTAATATTTCATTTTTTAAATTTAGCTTTTTAAACCCCTCTTTTAGCGTGATCTTTTTTGTGTTATTAAACGAGAGTTTGTCCTCGCCGCCCTCTTTTATAAGCAAAAATTTATCATAAAGCACGCCAAGCGAACTTGCAAAAATTTTAAAATTTGATTTTTTAGCTAAATTTAACGCATCAAATTTTAGCTTTGGAGCTTGATTTTTAAAGATCTTTTTAAGCTCAAAAAGGTTGTAAGCGATCTCATTTTTTACCTCGTTTAAAAGCGCTTTGTCCTCGATCCTTTCAAACGAAGCGCCTAATGTTCGAAGCAAAAGAGCGATCTCTTCAACTTTATAAAAATAAAATAGCGCTTTGGCTTGATTTCTAACTAGCTTAACATCTTTTATCTTTAGGCTTTTGTTTGCAAAAATTTCTTTTGATTTATCAATCGAGCTCATCAAATCTGCGATACTTGCGTAAAAATGGCTCGTGCCAAGCGCCTTGCTCGATAAGATGGCGTTGTCTAGTAAAAAGCTGATGCTCTTTTTAGTAAATTTGCCGTATTTGCCAAAGTTTTCAAATTTTATGATGATGCTTAGCACGCCAGCCAAGATAAGTCCGCCGATGCTATCAGCCACATTTAGCCCAACTGCGGCCTTTGTCACAAAGGCAACTAGCCCTGTTGCATTTACGGCGAGTAAAATTTTGTTTAAATTTGAGCTATAAATTTGGCTAATACCAACTATAAATATCCAGACAAATACGATAAGCGAGAGCCAAACGCCAAGGCTGATAAATGGATCAACAAAGGGCATAAAAGCGCAAGAAAGTGCGATGTAAAGTAGCAAAAACGCAAGCTTGCTGCTATCTTTACACTCAAGCTCGCCAAGAAAGAAGATGCCCATCGTGATATTTACAGCCATGATAGCGCCACTTAGATGAAAGAAGTAAAAGCACAAAAAGCAGTTAAAAGCGATGGTTGTGGCAGCTTTTAGCGAGTAGATGAGCTGAAAATTTGCAGGGTCATAGTAGTGGATGAAGCTTTTAAATTTCTTAATTATTTCCATTGACGCTCTTGCATATTGTTTAAAATTTGATTTTTATAACGCAAATTTTCAAGCTTTATGCTAAGAGCTCTGTTTTCTTCAAGGAGCATATCTCGTTTGCCGCTGATATCGGCGATATCTCTACTTATATAATAAATTTGATTTGCTATATAAATTTTTGGCAAAAATAGAGCCAGCGCTATAAAAACCGCCAGATAGACCATCACTAGCGTCTTAAAGCTTAAATTTACCTCACGTTTTTGCTCCTCGTCGTGAAGTGTTAGCAGCTCTTCTTTTTCTTGCATCTTTATCCTTTTATCTTAAAAACACGCAATTTTGCGCTCTTGCTTCGTGAGTTTTGCGCTAGCTCACTTTGGCTTGCTGTTAGTGGTTTTTTGGTTAAAATTTCGCCTAGTTCGTGGTTGTTTCCGCACTCACATCGGTAGATGCCAGGCGGACAGATACAGCTGTTTGCCCACTTTTTGAAACGCTCTTTTACGATCCTATCTTCAAGCGAGTGAAATGTTATGATCGCCACCAAGCAATCTTTAAAACCGCCCTTTTCTATGCTATCAAGCAAATTTGTTAGCTCATCTAGCTCGCCATTTACCTCTATCCTGATCGCCTGAAAAGCAAGGATCGCAGGGCTAACACCACGCCCTTTTATCTGGGCTGTACCTATTATGTTTGCAAGCTCTTTTGCGCTTGTTATCTTGCCTAAATTTCTAGCATTTATTATCTTATTTGCGATCCCAGCGGCATTTTTTAGCTCGCCGTAATCCCTAAAAATCCTAACTAACTCATCAAACGAGTAGCCATTTACCACGTCATAGGCACTAAAACCTCGCTCTTTATCCATGCGCATATCAAGCGTGCTTGAGCCAAGACTAAAGCCCCTATCATCTTTATCTATCTGTAAAGAGCTAACGCCAATGTCAGCTAAAATCCCTCTAACATTTGAAATTTCATCGCTACTAAGCTTGCTAATAAGCTCAGAAAAATTGCTCTTATAAATTTTAACTCTGCTGCCAAATGGCTCAAGTTTTTTGAGCGAGAAATTTATAGCTTCGCTGTCTTTGTCGCAAGCGATCAAATTTAAATTTTCATTTTGAGACAAAATGGCACTAGAATGTCCAGCATATCCAAGCGTGCAATCTATAAAATTTCCACGCAGGTCTTTAAAAAAAGATAAAACTTCGTCAAGTAAAACGCTAATATGCGGACTTTGCAACACTGCCTCTTTAATAAAATTAGTGTGAAAATTTATCGAAATTTTACTTAAAAAGCTATCATTACATAAAATTTTACACAAATTTTAAGATAGCTTAAATATAATCACCCAAACATAGGAGAAAAAATGGACTTACTGCACTCAACAAATGAGATAAAAAAGATATCTCTTTCGATGTTTAGAAAGAATTTTTTTGGTGTTTTTCATGGTTCTATCTCGGCAAGGGTAGAAAAAAATCAATTTATCATCAACAAGCAAAGTGCCATTTTTGACGACTTGCAAGATAGTGATCTAACGCTTCTTTCATCAAAAAAAGACTACCGATGGAATGATGCGAGTTTGGATGCTGATATACACTTAAATATCTACAAAAACATAAATGAAGCAAAATTTGTCTGCTACGCCATGCCTCCATACGTGACAGCTTATGCAATGAAACATGAAAAGATCGCGCCAAAAGACTATTTTGGATGCATGAGATTTAATGAAATTTTAGTCTATGATCCAAAGCAGTTTGACGACTGGTATGAGCGTGCTGAGACAGAAATTTATAGAGCGATGATAGAGAAAAATACTAACGTCGTCGTGATCAAAGGATACGGCGTTTACGCGTATAGCAGGAGCCCTCAGCTACTTGCAAAAGATATAGCTTTGTTAGAAAATAGCTGCAAACTGCTTCATTTTACTGGTGATTACAGCGATTTTAGCATTTAAATTTTTGCTAACAAAGATAAAAAATGTTAGTAAAAATTTAGCAAGAAACGTTTTTATAAAGCCCCATTTTAAGCTTATTTAAGCCAAATTTCTATAAAATATCGCACAAGCTTTGTTAGTATTTTAAAGGAAGAACTTAATGTTATCTTGGATGCAAAAACATAAAAAATACCTAGTCGTGACAATTTGGGTAAGCACGATAGCTTTTGTCGGTGCTGGTTTTGTCGGCTGGGGCGCATACGATCTAAACAGCAACAGAGCTACTTCAGTAGCCAAAGTAGGACATAGAAATATAAGCGTTCAAGAGTTGCAGCAAAAATACGATAGGTTATATCAGTACTACAACAATGTATTTGAAGGCAAATTAACTCAAGAAAAAGCTGAAGAGTTAGGCTTAGAAAATGCTGCACTTCAAGCTGCTATTCAAGAAAATTTACTATTAAATTTTGCAGATGACATAGGTCTAAGTGTTAATAAAGATGATGTTTTAAAATATATAATTGTCGATCCAACATTTCAAAAAGACGGCGTTTTTGACAAAAATTTATACTACGATGTGCTAAGAAGAGCCAGGATAAACCCAACTGATTTTGAAGACAATCTAAAACTAACTATCTTACTAGATAAACTTAGAACTATTTTAAATTTTCCTGCTAGCAAAGAAGATATCGCCATGATGGAAGCTAGTTTTTTCATGCAAGATAAATTAGCTGTGCAAGTAGTAAATGCTGATCAAAACGATATCAAAGTAGATGAGAAAGAGCTAAAAGATCTTTGGGAGATAAATAAAAATAACTATATGACAAAGACACTTTATGGTATAGATACATACTTTGTCGAGTCAGAAAAAAGCGACGCAAACGAAAGCGTTTTAAAATCTTACTATAACGAGAACCAAGATAAATATAAGGGTTCTGATGACAAGATAAAACCTTTTAGCGAGGTAAAAGCTGAGGTTAATAAAGACTATAACATAGAGCAAAGCAAAACTAATGCTTTAGAAAAGTATGTCGCTGTTAAAAAAGCTGAGCTTGCAACTAATGGTTTTATAAGTGTAAATGAAGACAATGCTACTTTTTCACTTGATGAGATAAAGGGTGCAAAAGTTGGTGAAGTGATAAAACCATTTATCTACAAAGATGGCTATTTGATAGCTAGAATAAAAAGCATAACTCCTCCACAACCTATGAGTTTTGAGCAAGCAAGAGCCAATGTGCTTGAAATTTATAAAAGTAAAAAAGAAAAAGAAATTTTAACAGCAAAAGCAAAAGATACTCTACAAAACTTCAAAGGCACAGATGTTGGCTTTGTTAGCAGAGAGGTAAATGGCTCTATTGCGGGCTTAAATGAGAGTGATACAAGAGCTTTTGTATCTCAACTTTTTGACACTAACAACACAAAAGGTTATGTTATATTAGATGACAAAGCCGTAGTGTACGATATTTTGGAACAAAGATTGCTTACTAACAATATAAATAATAACTATAAGCAAATAACACAACAAAATGTTGCGATGCTTAAAAACAACGAGTTGATAAAAGATTTAACAAACAAGCTTCTAAAATATTATGAAGTTAAAGAATATGTCAAAAGGTAAAAATTTTGAGTACTAGAATTTTAGGCATAGATGTCGGATCATTTCAAATTTGTGCTGTTATAGCAGAGCAAAATGATGATGGCATAAAGATAATAGGAATAGGTACAGAAAAAGCACAAGGTATAAAAAAGGGTGCTATAAACAACATTGAACTAGCTGCAAAATCTATCAAAAATGCACTCATAGAAGCGCAAAAAGTTGCGGGCACACACTACGAAAGAGTAGTAGTTTCGATATCTGGAAAATATACTAAAAGTGTAAATAGCAGCGGCGTAGTAAATATACCAAATCATGAAATAGGTATAAAAGAGATAGAGCGCGCTATGCAGATGGCAGATCACAATGCCGAGACTTCACCAGAATATGAAAAACTTCATGTATTGCCTTACAACTTTAAAGTGGATGGACAAGAATTTATAGAAGACCCTATCGGCATGAATGGCACTAGACTTGAAGTGCAAACTCATATCATAAGTATCCAAAAATCACAACTTAGCAACCTAAGAAAAGCTGTAAATTTAGCAGGCGTGCAGGTTGATAATGTAGTCCTTTCTGGTTACGCTTCAGCCATAGCAACACTAACAAAAGATGAAAAAGAACTTGGTGTTGCTCTTATAGATATGGGCGGCGAGACATGTAATATGGTAGTGCACGCTGGAAATTCACTAAGATATAACTCATATCTACACGTTGGCTCTGCAAATATAACCATAGATCTTTCAATGGCGCTTCATACTCCTTTACCAAAAGCTGAAGAGATAAAACTAGAATATGGCAAGCTAGTAAATAAATCAGTTGATCTTATCGAGCTTCCAAGACTTGGTGATGAACAAAAAACCCACGAAGTTTCACTTGATGTTATATCAAATGTCATCTCAGCTAGAGCAGAAGAGACTGTGATGGTGCTTGCAAATATGCTTGAAGATAGTGGATATAAAGATCTTGTTGGTGCTGGCATAGTACTAACTGGCGGCATGACAAAGCTTGATGGGTTAAAAGACCTAGCTTCTGCGATATTTGACAACATGCCAGTTAGGATCGCTAGACCAAAAGAGATGGATGGTTTATATGAGATTTTAAGAGATCCAGCAAATTCTTGTGCCATAGGACTTTGCATGTATGGTGCTGGTGAATTTACACCTTATGAGATAGACTCAGAAAAAAAGATGAGATATAAAGGTGAGTTAAGATCAAAGCCAAAAGCAAATTTCAATATTTTCGAAGAAGAGAAAAAAGAGAAATTTGAAGTAAAAAAACAGGATAAAAATGATTTTGAAGAGGGCATTGAGCTTGTAAATATGGATATAAATTTAGAGCAAACAAACAACAAAAACGAGCTTGCAAATATCGCTGATATAAGCAAGCAAGAAAAAAAACCAAGTGCTTTAAAGAAATTTTGGCACAGCATGACACAACTATTTTGAGGAGAATTTTTACTATGAGCAACAGTTTCACAATCGAAGAGAACAAGAGCCTATATAGCGCAAAGATAAAGGTAGTAGGCGTAGGTGGCGGTGGTGGTAATATGATAAACCACATCATAAGAGAGAATCCAAATTTAGACATCGATCTAATGATAGCAAATACGGACGCTAAGGCACTTGACAATTCTCCTGCACACACAAAGATACAGCTTGGTGAGAAAAAGACAAAAGGTCTTGGCGCTGGTATGAGACCAGAAGTTGGCAAAGAAGCTGCACAAGAGAGCTACGAAGAGATAAAAAGCGCTCTTGAGACTTCTGACGTTGTGTTTATCGCTTCAGGCCTTGGTGGTGGTACAGGCACAGGCGCTGCTCCGGTTGTTGCACAAGCCGCAAAAGAGATAGGTGCGCTAACAGTTGCCGTTGTGACTATGCCTTTTTCATTTGAGGGTAAAAAGCGCAGCAAGCTAGCTGATATCGGTCTAAGCGAGCTTAGAAAAGAGAGCGACTCTATCGTTATCATACCAAACGACAGACTTTTAACTTTGATAGATAAAAAATCAGGCATCAAAGAGAGCTTCAAGATGGTTGATGAAGTGCTTGCAAGAGCGGTAAATGGTATGTGCTCTATCGTGCTTGACTCTGGTGTTAGCGATATCAACCTCGACTTTGCTGACGTAAAAACAGTTATGAGCCACAGAGGTCATGCTTTAATGGGCGTTGGCGAGGCTTATGGTGAGGGTGCGGCTCAAGAAGCTATAAAAAATGCTATCCAATCACCACTACTTGACAACATGAACATAAACGGAGCGCTTGGCGTTTTAGTTCATTTTAAAATGCATCCAAACTGCTCACTTGATGATCTTCATAGCGCGATGTCAATGATCGAGGAGGCATCTGATGATGATGCTGATGTGATCTTTGGTACAACAACCGATGAAAACATAGAAGACAATAAAGTCGAAGTTACTATCATCGCAACAGGTTTTAAAGGTGCAGAAAAAGAAAGCGAAGAAAAAAAAATAGCCCAAGAGCCTGAAAACGATCTTCTAAATAAAAATATCGTTTTAAAAAGAAGAGTAAGCGGTGGATATAACAGTGATGAGTATATCTCTCAGCTAGATATCCCATCATATCTTCGTCATCAAATGGACTAAGTCCTAACTAAAAATTCTCCTATTAAATTGCAAGTTTATCTTGCAATTTACCTTTTTATATATTCAAATTTTAACCATTACCTAGCAAATGCCTAAAATTATATTCTATAACTCGCATTTTTAGTTTTTACTTGCATAAATTTATTAAAGAGTTTAAGCAGCCCAAGCAAATTTAACTACGCTTTTATGATATTTTTAAAATTTAAAGTAGAAATTTAAGTAGAAAAGCTAGAAATTTATTAGCCAAGTAAATTTCTAGCCAATAAATTTTAATTCACTCCAAGTTGTGCTTTTACAAAGTCACTTGCCATTTGGATATTCCACTCAGGCTCCCAAACTAGGTCGATCTCACACTCTTTTACGCCCTCCACACCAAGCACAGCCGTTTCAACCCAGCCAAGTATCATCTCATGAAGCGGACAAGACTTAGTTGAAAGCGTCATCGTCACCTTTGCTTTGCCGTTTTCATCGCAGCTCGCATCATATATGAGCCCAAGCGAAACGATGTCAAAGCCAACCTCGGGATCGACGATATTTGACAGAGCATCATAAATTTTTTCTTTCATTTTTTATCCTTTAAAACCAGTAAATTTAAAAACATTTATCATATTTACAGCAAGCAAAATGATGCTTAAAGCCATAAAAATCATACTTGCATAGACCAAATTTCTCATCTCAAAGCTAACCGCAAAAGGGTAGCAAACAAGCGAAATGGTATTAAAAGCTATGGCAAAATAAGCCGCTTTTTTTAATATCATCGCGTCAAGCAGTGGCACTTTTGCCTTGCCAACAAATGGCGCCACATAGTGATACCAGATGAGAAATGGCGCGATCTTATAAAGATGAGCCACGATAAAGGCAAACAAAAAGCCATATATCATAAAAAATGCAGCCAAATTTAGCTTTTCAAAAACCATAAATGTAGCAGTACAAAGCAAAGCAAGCAGCGAAAGAGCGATATTTACATTCCAGTAATCATACGCCTTTCTCACGCGCTTTTTCAGGATGTAAAACGCCTGAGCTATAAAAAGCAAAGCTGCCACAACCACCGCAAAAATGGCTAAATTTTCACCAACCGCCAGCAAAACCCCAGCCAAAATATAAAAGACAAGAGAGGTTTTGCTAAGTGTAAATTTAAGATCATGCGCCAGCGCAAACATCGGTAAAAGCACGCTTGCAGCCCCAAGTATCACGAAAAACACAAATCCTAGCACGAAATAAACATGAAATTTTAACGTCATAGTAAAATCAAGTATAAGCGTGCCACCAAGTATCATCACCAGGCAAAATCCAAGCGTTATGCCAACTAATAAAAATATCGCCGAGACAAAGAGCGCAAAGGCAGCGAAGCTTCTTTTTTCATTACCCATAAAGCTTAGTGCATATGTCGAGCCAAAAAAGAGAAGTGTGCCGAAGAGAAAAACTGCACTGATTTGCAAAATCCTAGCCTCGCCAAATATCATCGCATAGCTCATAGCAAGTAGAGACACGCAAAAGATGGCTAAATTTAAAATAGCCCCTTTGACCGTGAAAAATGGCTTTTCTAAGATGACCGAGGTTAGCTGATAGAGCGCTCCGATGATGATGCTTATCACAAAGCCAACAAAAAATATATGCAAAAAGCCAGCCGTATTTAGCGAGCTAATCGCCCCAAAATCAGAGTAAAAAAAAGCCCCAATGCTAAGCGCTAAGAAAAAAATGCCAGCGATAAAGTAGCCGCCGACTAGCTTAAAAGGCGGCGCATAAGTGTTTAAAAGCATCTTAGTGGCAAAGGCTAGTGTCTATGTTTTCGATACTTGCACCCTCTTTTAGGCTAAAAGTCATCTTCACAGCTCCGCCCTCAAGGTCCTCTCGCTCCACGTCAAAGCTCTTTTCTATCTTAGGGATGAGCCCAGCTGGAAATTTGTGATTTACCATCACGATCTTTGTGTTTTTATCAGCAAATTTTATAGCCAAAAGTGCGTTTATCATTGGCTCTGGCGGCACGCAAGGACGTGAGTCAAAACCCACAAAGCTTACACCATTTTCACTAAATTTATAAAACGGCACCGTCGCACCATCGACGCTAAACTGCTCTGCATTTTTGAAAAATTCACTCATTTTTTCTCCTTTTGATTTTGGAGAATTATACTCTGATTAAACTTTTCAAACCATTGATTTGCTTCAACAAAAGCTACTTTACGTAGGGGATAAACTCCTCGTATCCAAGCCTAGCCATATCCTCAAGCGGTATAAATTTAAGGCTTGCGCCGTTTATACAATACCTTAGCCCGCCCCTATCGCTTGGTCCATCTTCAAATACATGCCCAAGGTGCGCGTCGCTGTTTTGAGACCTAACTTCAACCCTTTTCATCATAAATGAGTTGTCCTCGCTATATGAAAGCGCCGTTGTTGTGATAGGCTTTGTAAAGCTTGGCCAGCCACACCCTGCGTCAAATTTATCAGCGCTTGAAAAGAGCGGCTTGCCACTGGTGATATCGACATAGATGCCCTTTTTGTCAAATTTATCATACTCGCTGCTAAATGGTCTCTCAGTCGCCGCCTCCTGCGTCACGGCATACTGCTCGCTACTTAAATTTCTCTTTAGCTCCTCTTTGCTAAGCGGCTTAAATTTAGCCTCATCATAAAGCGGCTTATTTGCCAAATTTAGATCGATATGGCAGTATCCAAAAGGGTTTTTATCAAGATAGTCTTGATGATACTCCTCGGCAATGACGAAATTCTTAAGTGGCGCAACCTCGACCACGATCTTATCTTTAAATTTCTTTTGCTCTATCTTCATAAAGCTCTCAATGACAGCCAGATCATCCTTGCTAACATAGTAAATCCCGCTTCTATACTGCCTGCCGACGTCATTGCCCTGTTTATTTAGCGAGGTCGGATCGATCACTCTAAAAAAATGAGCCAAAATTTCAGCCAAAGCAACTCTGTTTTCATCAAATTTCACATAAAGTGTCTCGGCGTGATCGCTCTCATGTAGCTCACGGTAGCTAGTGCTCTCGCTCTTGCCATTTGCGTAGCCAACCTTTGTATCGACCACGCCAAATATCTTTTTAAAATATCCCTGCATGCCCCAAAAGCAGCCACCTGCTAAATAAATTTCTTTCAAATTTTGCCCTGCCATTGTCCGCTCCTTTAAAAACTCATCTTTAGCCGTCAAATTTACACCCGAAAATACAACAAAAACCAAGATAAAATTTAATATCTTTTTCATGTGAGCTCCTTTTTTGAAGGATTATATAAAATTTAAAGTTATAAAGTGTGAAGTAAGGGGCAAAGCGCCCCTAAATTTTAGTGTAAGAAGTGTCTAACGCCAGTGAAATATAGCGACATGCC
>CAUUZE010000009.1:0-41677 GCA_963549665.1 Campylobacter concisus
TTTTCTCCAGAAGTGATGACAACTGAGCATACTATCCCTTATATGTGGGTTAGTAGCGCTGGATATGACTTCAAGCCTGATATGTCTGTATATGACAATGAACAAGGCTATACAAAGGAGCAAATCTTTGTAGCATTTTTGAAAAACGAGCAAGGTCTTGTGTTACAAGGTGGCACAACAAGAATAACTGACGAGGCTCTTAGTGTGTATAAAAACTATGAAATAATTACAAAACAAGATAGAAGTGAGATAGGCATACCAAAGGCTTATTATGATGAGATACTATCTGGTAAGAAAGATCTAAAAGATATACTAGCTAGGATTTTAAAGCTTAGAAATTTAGAGCTTAAAAAAGATCACACACTCGAAGGGCTAGCAAGCAAGATAATGGACGTTTTAAAAGAATTTGATGAGAGGACGAAAGTAAAAGCCTAAAGCCCATCAAGTAAAATCTTATAAAGGCGGTTTATCTCATCGTCGTTTAGCTCGATCGTGCTTTTTGTATCAAATAAATTTTTGATCTTGCTAGCGTCAAATTCGCTCCTATCAAGGCAGTGCTTGTGAGAGGGCAAAAAACCACGAGTTAAGCAAAGCTCGCTTTCAATCTCCTCGTCGCAGATAAAGCACTCAAGCTCGCTGTGAAGTCTGCCTTCAAACTCTAAAATTTTGACGTAGCTTTCGATAATGAGGCGCTTTGGATTTTGCAGCTGCATCTGTTTGGCACAGCGATCAAGCTCGTTAAAATAAATTTCATCGAGCTGCTCGACCTCTTTTAGATGATCATAAAGTAGGCGCATGAACTGCTGCCAAATGATGAGCTTGTCGCGCTCTAGCAGCCATTTAAAGCCAAGATGAAGTATGCTTCTAAGCTTTGGTAGAAATTTCGCCTCTTGCTCGAGCTCAAAGTCGATCTTGTAGCCGGTCATGATGTTTGAGTGTCGTGCGCCAAAAAACCTATACGACTTTACGAGCAAATTTGGCGTTAGTACAAAGACTAAAAGGTCCTCGTCTCTGACCTTTTGCACGCGCAGGATGTAGCCTTGCATCTAGGCAAAAAACTCCCTTATGCGCTCTCTCATCGCTGTCACGTCTTTGATGAAATTTACATCGTTTCTAAAGGTTGTTGCGCCGTCGATGCCTTTGCTGTATTGGTGCAAGTGCTTTCTAAATATGCAAAGTCCGTGCTCGCCGTAGTGCTCGATCATCGCATCAAAGTGAGCCAGTATGATCTTTTGTTTTAGTGCCTTATCTACGCTAGTTTTGGTCTTTATCTCGTGAAATATCCAAGGGTTGCCGATGCTTGCTCTGCCGATCATTAGGGCGTCGCATTTTGTGAGATTTAAAATTTTATCTGCATTTTGCGCGTTTATATCGCCATTTGCGACGACTGGGATTTTTACGCTTGCCTTTACTCTAGCGATCGCTTCGTAATCAACCTTTGCGCTGTATCCGCCAGCTCTGGTGCGCCCATGCACTGCGATGTAGTCTGCGCCGGCTTCTTCGCAGGCCTTTGCGATTTTCTCTTCATTTTTGTCGTTAAAGCCAAGTCTAAATTTAACGCTTAGGCTCTCTTTATTTGAGACGCTTTTTATGGCTGAGATGATGCTTTGAAGTTTGTCAAGATCATTTAGCAAAGCCGATCCCGCGCCTTGTCTAACGACCTTTGGCACGGGGCAGCCGCAGTTTAGGTCGAGCCCATAAATTCCATCAAATTTATTGATTATCTGCACGGCTTTTTTTAAATTTTTTATATCACTGCCAGCTATCTGGACGACGTAGGGCTCTTCGTTTGGGGATTTTTTAAGCATTTCAAGAGTTTTGTCACTGCTCTCATAGACCAGGGCATTTGCACTGATCATCTCGCTAACAGTGACATCGCAGCCAAATTTCTTGACGACGCTCCTTAGTGGCAGGTCAGAAAAGCCAGCAAGTGGCGCTAAGAAAAGTGGCTTTTTACTAAAGTCTATCATTTAAAAAATAGCGAGCTAGGCACCATTTTGCCGTTATCTCGTAAAAATAGTAAAACCTTTATCTCTTTAAATTCATCAGGGTCGCTACCCTCGATAGCCTCTCTTACTTTATCAAGCATCTGAAGCTCAAATAACGCATATACGTAGGCCTCATCAGCGTCAGCATGGATGCTTTTTAGCTTTTCAAAAATGCCGATAAACGCATCTGGTTTTAGCTTATTTTTAAGCATTATGGCTGCTTTGTCATACTGAGCTTTTGTTACTTTTGCGTTGTTTAGAAGACCAAAAATTTCATCGCTGCTTAGGTCGATCTCATCATTTACAAAACGCGTGATAATGGTCATTATATCTTCGCTTGCTAGCTCTGGATCAATTTTTTTGATCTCACTAAATGAAGCTGTTTTTATGAGCTTATCGAAGGCTGCCTTTTTAAGACTCTCGTTTTGTTCTTGGTTTTTAAGCACGTCAAGATAGTAAGTAGGCAGCTGCTCGATCTTGTTTAGCTCATTTAGGATGTTTAGCTTGCTATCTTTTGCTAGTCTAAATTTCTTTAGATCGACGATCTCTTTGTTTTTTATGCTTTTTATGGTTTGTAAGATGTTGTTTATCTCGCCGTCATCGACGCCAACGTCTTTAAGCTCGCCTATTGGTGAGATAGAGCGAGTGAGCTGTGAAGCGATCTTGTAAGTGTCGGTTTTAAAGTCTTTGTTGCTCTCAAAGCCAAGAAGTGTCTCTTTTGCAAGGTCTTTGTAGAGCTGGCTATCTTTTTTTATCCATTTTTTATATCTATAAAAGGCGTATCCATGATATGCGATGTGAAGTAGGGCAAGGAGCGCCAAAATGGCTACTGGAAGTGCCACCCAGACAGCTACTGGCAAGGTTATGGCTTGACCTAAGAGCTCAAAGGTGAAGTCTGAACTATTAAGAGAATAGGTAAGTCCTGCAACAACTGCTGTGTAGATGATGCAGTAGACGAGAAATTTTCTGGTTTTCATATTTTCTCCTTAGTTTTTTGCTGTTTTTTCTATTATCTCACGACAAGCTATGCAGTATTTTGCATGCGGTTTTACTTTTAGGCGAGGGACGCCGATCTCCTCTTCGCACATGTCACAAATTCCATAAGTCTTGTTTGCTATCTTTTCAAGCGCCTCGTCGATCTCGTGAAGCTCGGCTCGTTGTTGGGTTGAGATAGACTGCTCTATAAGCTGGTCGGTATTTACTGAGGCGATGTCAAATTCATCGCTCACGCCACTATCTCTTAGTCCGCTTACTTCAACTGATGAGTCATAAATATTTTTTTTGATTTGTAATTTTCGCTCTTCAAGTAGCTTTTTGAAAAAATTTAGCTCGTTTTGAGTCATTTTATATTCCTTTATTTGTGATATGGGTGGTTTGCATTTATACAAAGCCCTCTAAAAATTTGCTCAAAAAGTACGAGCTTGGCGACTTTGTGCGCCATAGTCATCTTGCTTAAGCTTACGACTTTTTGTGCCTTGTTTTTTAAATTTTGGCTAAGCCCATAAGCTCCACCTATGAAAAAATTGATCTGTGAATTTGAGTTTAAAATTTGAGCAAATTCTTGGCTGTCTAGCTGTGAGCCATTTTCATCAAGCATCACGCAAAAGCCTTTTAAATTTGGCTCATAAATTTCATCATAAGCTCTTAGCGCATCGCTTCTACCGCTGCTTTGAGCCTTTGCTATCTTTTCATTAAATATGATTTTGTCGTTTATCTTGGCGAATTTTGCACTCATTTTTATATATTCTTGTATCTCGTTTTCAAAGTTGTCACGCGATGATTTTTGAATGCTAAAAACCGAAATTTCCAAACTTACCCTTTGGTTTTTAGCTTTAGCTCAAAGCCAGCTTCGTTTCCAGTCGTCACTTCACTTTTAGAGATTATAGCTTTGTTATTTGTAAGAAATTTAACCATATCGCTTATATATTTTTTGTGCTCGCTTCTTGGCACGATGTCATCTATAAGGCCATGCTCAAGCAAAAATTCAGCCCTTTGAAAGCCCTCTGGGAGATCAGCGCCTATGGTTTGTTTGATGACCCTTTGTCCTGCAAAGCCTATTAGCGCGCCAGGTTCAGCGATTATTAGATCTCCAAGCCATGCAAATGATGCACTAACGCCACCCATCGTAGGATCTGTAAGGATAGAAATGTATGGGAGCCTTGCTTCATCAAGAAGTTTTAGAGCTGCTGAGGTCTTTGACATCTGCATCAAAGAAAATGTGCTCTCTTGCATTCTAGCGCCGCCAGATGCGCTTACGATGATTAAAGCTTGACGTTTTTCGATCGCGCGTTTTATCGCCCTTACGATTTTTTCGCCCTCGACTGAAGCTAGTGAGCCGCCCATGAAGCCAAAGTCAAAAACAACTAGCTGGATCTCTTGTCCGTTGCATTTGCCTTCGCCGCATATCACTGAGCTTGTGCGTCCTGTTTTTTCTTTATTTTCTGTGATTCTTTTTTTATATGATTTTTTATCGACAAAATTTAAAGGATCTACTGGTTTTAAATTCGCGTCAAATTCTACAAAGCTACCTTCATCGCAGATCAAATTTATGCGATCATCAGCTTTTAATCTCATGTGGTAGCCGCATTTTGGGCATACATTAAAACAAGCTTCAACTTCTTTGTAATACATCAGTGAGTGACAGTTGTCGCATTTTACCCAGTGTGTAGGTGCTTCTTCTGGACGAGGTTGAGCTTTTCTTATCTTTGAAAAAATGTCTGAGAAATTCATCTTTTTACCCACTTATATTAAAAATTGTGGGATTATATCTAATGTTAGCCTTGCTTTTTCTTATATGACTTAAAGTTTGTTTGTTTGCGGGGGATTTAAGGGGCAAACTAGCCCCTTAAAAGTATATTATTAGAAGCGTCTTCCGATAGTAAATTCAAATGTATTTGTATCATCGCCCTCTTTAGGTTTAAGAGCTTTTGCGAAGATTAGTTGAAGTGGTCCGATAGGTGTTATCCACTCGATACCAGTGCCAACTGATGATCTTTTTATTTCATTTAGACTATTTTCGCCGATCATGCCATAGTCGTAAAATACAACGCCACGCATTTTGACACGCTCTATTATAGGGAAGCTCATCTCAACTGAGTTGTTAAATGATGTTTCGCCGCCGTATTCATAGTAGTCGCCATTATATTTTACTTTTGGAGATACGGTTCTGCTCTCGTAACCACGTAAGCTTCTTATACCACCAAGGTAAAGCCTTTCGTTGATAGGAGTATAGCCTCTCTCCCAAATTTTGCCAAAGCTTGCTTTATATCTTAGGATAAGATCGTAGTCTATGTACTCTCTAAGACCTAGATAGTAGTTGAAATTTGTGCGGTTTTTAACAAAATCCATATCACCACCAAGTCCTGCTATCTCAAATGATGTACTAGCTATGATACCGCGTCTTGGCAAGTAGTAATCATCAGTGCTATTATATGTTAAAGCTGGTGTGATAGCGCTTTTTATAGCCTTGCCTTCTCTATAAATTTCTTTGCCTGTGTATCTATTTATATCTCTTAGCTCATCATCTTTTAGAGTAACTTTACTTTGCTCGATATTATAAGTAAGTGATGCGCTTAAATTTCTAGTTAATTTTCTACCAAGCGTTGTGCTAAAGCCGTAGCTTCTCTCTTTGTATGTTCTCCAGTCATAGTCGTTTGCATAGAGTGTTCCGCCAAGGCTATACTCTGAGTCAAAAATTCTTGGATTTGTAAGACTTATCTGACCTGAAAGCTCTCTATCACTCTTATCTACGCTTACTTGTCCTTGAAGACCAGAGCCAAAGATGTTTGTGTCAGAAAGTGCAGCGTTAAGTAACAAGCCATCACTACTTCCGTATCCGATACCGCCACTTATAGAGCCAGTTGAGGCCTCTTTTACCTTTACTTTTAGATCGACTGTATTTTTATCAACCGGATCCTCTTCTATCTCGACATCATCAAAGTAGCTTGTTCTTTTTAGTGCATCTTTTGAGTCTTGAAGGTCAGTTCTACTATATAAATTTCCCTCAGTTAGATATAGCTCACGTCTTACGACACGATCAACTGTTCTATCGTTTCCTGAAATTTGAACGTTTCTTATATATACTTTTTCGCCAGGATCAACTTCGTAGTCGATATCAACTGTTTTATTTTCATCAAATTTATCAGTCTTTGGATAGACTTTGACAAATGCATAACCCTTGTCAGCGACCATATCGTCAAGCTTTTTCATATCTTGGCGAAGTCTTGCTGAGTTCATCGTATCGCCAGCTTCAAGCCTAAAGTCATCTATGATCTTTTTAGTATCAAGTCCTAGCTCTTCAGGTGCTGTGATGCTTACGTTTGAAACCTTATAAGGCTCGCCCTCGTGGATGTAGTATGTAAGATCAGCTGTGTAGTTATCAAATGACGCATTTAAATAAGGTGACGAAACAGTCGCGTCTAAATAGCCTTTTTGAAAATACTTATCTTGAATCCTTGCCGGGTCATTTTCAAGCTCGAAAAGTTTAACTTTTCCGTCGTTTCTACCCCAAAGCCAGCCCATAAATTCTCTACTCTTGTTTGCAACAACTGGCTCGATATCGTCATAGTCAAACTCTTTTGCGCCGACTAAATTTACCTTTTTGATTATCATATTTTCGCCGCGGTTTATGTTTAGAGTGATGAAAAGTGAGCTATCGTTGTCTGCAACTGGCTGTTTTTCTACGTCGACAACTGTGTCAAAGTAGCCCTTTGACTCGTAATACTGGCGAATTCTCTCTTTGGTTTTTTCGATAGTTAGCTCATCATACATATTGCCAGGTTTTATGTTGATTAGCGATTCGATCGCAGTTTTGTCGTTTGTCACAACGCCCTTTAGATCGACCCTGGCTACACTTGGCTTCTCTTTTACTTTTACTAAAAGATTGCCATTACCTGTATCTTCTATGTAGATATCATCAAAATAATTTTGCTTGTACAAATTTGTGATAGCCTTGTCGCTAAGCTTTGGCGTTAGCTCTTGACCGACTTTTAGCCCCATTATCTGAGTGGCTACATCAGGTGAAAGGTGGATAAGACCTTTGAAATTTATTGACTGAATTGTTTGTGCATTTAGACCGCTTAAAGCTAGTGCTAGTAAAAATAATTTCTTTTTCATTAAATTTAACCTAGAGTTTTAGTATAAGTGCGTATAATATCATATTTTATTTTTAAAAAATTTAAATTTTATAATTTTAAAGGTTTTTTATGAAAATAGGTATCATCGGACTTGGTCTTATGGGCGGCTCGCTTGGTCTTGCGCTAAAAGATGAAAAATTAATCTCATGTGTCAGCGGATACGATAAAGATGAAAATCACAGCAAAAAAGCGCTCGAACTTGGCTTGGTACATGAAATTTTAAGCATCGATGAGATGAAAAAGAAGTGTGACATCATCTTTTTGGCTGTGCCAGTCGAAGCCATTGTGAGCATCGTGCAAAATTTAACCGACATTAGCGAAGATACGACGATCATTGATTTTGGCTCGACAAAGCAAAAGATAATAGAAGCCGTGCCAGAAAAAATTCGTAAAAATTTCATCCCAGCTCACCCGATGGCAGGTACTGAGTACTCTGGACCTGAGGCTGCCTTTAAGACACTTTACACAGGGGCTACTGTCATAGTTTGCGACTTTGCTGAGAGTGCAGAAAAACATGTAAAAAGAAGCGTTGAGCTGTTTTCTTGCCTCAGTATGAAGATCATTTTCATGAGCGCAAAAGAGCATGATCATCACGTGGGTCTTATCTCACATCTGCCTCACGCCATCGCCTTTTCGCTTGCTAGCGGGATATTAAAAGAAGAGGATAAAAGGCATATCGTTGCACTTGGCGGACCGACATTTAAGGGCATGATACGTGTCGCAAAGAGTTCGCCATTTATGTGGAGCGATATCTTTAAGCAAAATAAAAACAATGTCGTTGCCGCGATAAATATGTTTGAAAAAGAGCTAAATTTATGCAAAGATCTCATAAAAGATGAGCGCTGGGATGAGCTTTTTGATTGGATGAGCGAAGCTAGAGCTGTAAGAGAAATTTTGTAATTAACTAAAAATTTATTGATTAAATGTAAAATTTCGTAAATAAAATTTAAGGTAATAATATATGTATAGACGTGGAATAGGCGGTTTTGGTATTGTTGTAGTTTTACTTGTTTTGATATTAGCTGGTGGCTTTGGTTATGCTTTGATGTCTAAAGACTTTGAGCGAAATGAGCCAATTATCGGCGTTGCTGATAAGGTTTATTGGAACCTTCGCTCGCCTATGAATATCAAATTTAAAGATGACAGCGGTATAAAATTTGTGCGCATCAGCATAAATGACGGCAAAAATGACCTAAATTTACTAAATCAAATCATACAAAATCCAAGCACTGAGCTTGATGTAAATTTAACCTTCCCAAAAACTGGCTTTTTTGCTCAAAAAGATACTTATGAGATGAGCATAGAAGCGGTTGATACTAGCAAATGGGGCTTTTTTACAGGCAATAAAGCAAGCAAAAAAGTTGAAGTCGTGCTTGATACCTCTAAGCCTGATCTTTACGTGCTTTCTCAGTCTTACTCTATCTCAAAAGGCGGTAGCGCAGTTGTTGTCTTTAGAGCGACTGATAATCAGCTAAAAGAGGTCTATGTCCAGACAAATTTTGGTAAGAAATTTAAGGCCGTGCCATTTTATAAAGAGGGCTTTTACGCAGCACTTGTTGCTTGGCCAGTGCAGGTTGAAAACTTTAGCGCTGAGGTCATCGCAAGAGACTTTGCGGGCAATGAGAGCAAATCTCACGTGAGATATTTTTATGAAAATGTAAAATACAAAACTTCGACCATTGCTTTAAATGATAGATTTTTAGACGGAAAGATCGTTGATCTAACAGATCAATACGCTAAAGATCCAAACGCTCTTTCAAGGCTTGAGAAGATGAAATTTGTCAATGAAACACTAAGAAATTCAAATGAAGAGAAGATAACAGCACTTACTTCAAATGTCGATACTGACATCACAAACGGCTTTAATATCATCCCATTTTACCCGCTTAGAAATGGCAAGAAAGTAGCTGACTTTGCCGACCACCGCTTCTATACATATAATAACGAACAAGTAAGTGAGTCATGGCACATGGGTATAGATTTTGCAAGCGTGGCATCAGCTCCGATAATAGCTAGCAATGCAGGTCGCGTTGTGCTAGCATCTGAGAATGGAATTTATGGTTTAAACATTGTGATCGATCATGGATTTGGACTTTATTCGCTCTATGGACACTGCTCAAGTGCGAAGGTAAAAGAGGGCGACATGGTTGCTGCTGGCGATCAAATAGGTACAACTGGAACGAGCGGTCTTGCTCTTGGAGATCACCTTCACTTTGGAATTTTGGTCCAAGGTGAAGAGGTAAGACCTCAACAATGGATGGATAAAAAGTGGATAAAAGACAATGTGACAAGTGTCTTAGATGCCGCAAAGGCGATGATAGATAAGAATTAAATTTGCAAATTTGATTTTTTAGTGCTATCATAAGCGAACAAAAAAATATAAGGAAAATTTTTGAAACAAACTACTATCGCAAGACGCGTTGAGACCGTTGGTATAGGGCTTCATAAGGGTGAGCCGATAAGACTTATACTAGAACCTCTTGATGCAAATTCAGGTATTATTTTGCACCGCGAAGATCTTGGTATTAGTTTTAAAGCTGAGCCTAAAAACGTTATAAATACGCAAATGGCAACCGTCGTTGGCAACGAAAAGGGCTTTATCAGCACGATAGAGCACCTAATGGCAGCTGTAAATGGATACGGCATTGATAATATTAGAATTTCAGTTGATGCAAATGAAATTCCTGTCATGGACGGCAGTGCGATAAGCTTTTGTATGTTGCTTGATGAAGCTGGTATAAGACATCTTGACGCTGGTAAAAAAGTCATCCTTGTTCGCCGCGAAGTCGAGGTGATCGAGGGGTCAAAATTTGTGCGAACTTCGCCTTCAAGAAATCCAAAATTTGACTATACGATCAAATTTGACCACCCAGTTATCGGCGAGCAAAGATATCTTTTTGAATTTAGCAAGAGCTCATTTGTAAAAAATATCGCTCGTGCTAGAACTTTTGGCTTTTTAAAAGACTTGCAACGCTTGCAAGCTCAAAATTTAGCCCTTGGTGCATCGCTTGATAATGCCGTGGCTATCGATGATACGCATATTTTAAACCCAGAGGGTTTGAGATTTGAAAATGAGTTTGTAAGACATAAAATTTTAGACGCAGTTGGCGATTTGAGCTTGCTTGGAGCACCTTTACTAGGTGACTACACAGCATTTGCGGGCAGCCACGATCTAAACCACAAACTAACACTTGCTTTAATGGCAGATGAGAAAAATTATGAGATCGCAACGCTTAGTGGCGAGCTTTTAAAAGAGTATCAAAAGGTATTTGCATAAAAAATATTGAAATTTTAGTAGTCTCTTTATCGACTCCGCTTTTAGTTGGAGTCTATAAAGATGGCGTAAAATTTGATGAGATCACAACTGACGAGCATGTCAGTGAAGCTCTGATAAAAATCCTAGAAAATTTATCCTCTAAATTTAACATCACAAAGATCATCTACGCAAACACGCCAGGTAGCTTTATGGGGCTAAAGGTGGCCTACGTCATCTTAAAGACTTTTTCTTTGGCAAAGGGCTGTGAATTTTACGCAGTAAGTGGCTTTAGTCTAAATGGCGGCGAAGCGATCAGAGCAAATAAAAATTTAAGCTTTGTGCTAAAAAATGGCGAAATTTTGCTTGAAAAAGTTGAGCCTGTGAGATTTGTGTTGCCTTTAAATTTAGATGAATTAAAACTAAATTCAGATACACTTCCAAATTATATCATCCAAGCTGTTTAGGAGAAATTTTGAATATCTTAATCCCTGCCACAAGTGCAAATTTAGGTCCTGGTTTTGACGCTTTAGGACTTAGTTTAAAGCTTTTTAATAGCGTAAAGATCGAACCATCTAAATTTAGCTCTGTCTCGATAAATGGCGAGGGGAGTGATAGCACAAATTTAAAAAGAAACAACATTTTTCTAAGCATTTTTAATGAAATTTTTTTAGAGCTAACCGGCAAAAATGAAAACTTCAGAATAGTTTTTGAAAACAATATCCCATTTTCAAGAGGGCTTGGCAGTAGCTCTGCAGTGGTTGTCGGAGCCATAGCTTCAGCTTACGAGATGGCTGGGTTTAAGGCTAGCAAAAGCGTCGTTTTAAATAAAGCTATCATCTATGAAACCCATCCAGATAATATCTCACCAGCAGTTCACGGCGGATTTATTAGCGCGGTCGTAAAAAACGGCAATGTTTATGCGAATAAAATAAATTTAAGTGATGATATAAAAGCAGTCGTCGTCATCCCAAATAAGCCGATGAGCACCGCTTCATCAAGACAAATTTTGCCAAAAAACTACACTATGAAAGAGTGCGTAAATAACCTCTCTCACGCTGCATTTTTGACCTCTTGTTTTTATGAGAAAAGATATGACCTTTTAAGGGTAGCAAGTGAAGATATGATGCATGAAGAGCGCAGAATGAGCGCTTTAAAAGAGCTTTTTGAGGTGCGAAAGGTAGCTTATGAAAATGGAGCGCTTATGAGTACGCTTTCAGGCTCAGGTTCAAGCTTTTTAAATATCGCTTATAAAGACGACGCTAAAAATTTACAAGATGCTTTAAAGAGTAAATTTGGTGATTTTAGAGTGGAAATTTTTTCATTTGATAACGATGGATACGAAATCACGCAAAGCTAGAAACAAGTTTAAAAAGGTATAATGAATAAAAATAATCCAGTAAGGACATGCGTCGCTTGCAAAGTCAAATTTTCTCAAAACTTGCTAAAAAGATACCGCTTGGTAGGCAAGAATTTGGAGTGCGGCAAAGGAAATGGTCGCAGTTTCTATCTGTGTGATGGCTGTTTGCAAAAAGACGACAAAATTTTAAAAAAAATAATTGATAAACAAACTAAAGGTGCTCTCGGACTTGATGCACCGAAGTTAAAGGAGATACTCTTAAATGAGCAATGTTAGGATTTCAGAGATCGCAAATGAGCTTGGCTACCCAAGTAAAGAGATAGTCGAAAAAGCTCAAGAACTAGGCCTAAAGGTCAAAACTCACTCAAATGCTGTGAGCCTTGAAGAGGCTGAAGCAATATATGAGTACGTTCAAACTGGTGTAATACCAGATAAATTTAAAAAGAAAAAGAGCGAGCCAAAGGCAAAAAAAGAGTCTAAAAAAGAGGCAGAAAAAGAGCCATCAAAAAAAGAAGAAAAGCCTAAAACTGAGCCTAAAAAGGCAGCTACTAAGGCCGAGCCAAAGCCTGAAAAGGCAAAAGCAGAACCTAAAAAAGAGGTGCAAATTTCAGAGGAAAAACCTAAAACTGAGCCTAAAAAAGAAGAGCCTGTAAAGGTCGAGCAAAAGCCAGCAGAAGCACCAAAACCAAAAGAGAGCTTGGCTGATGTCACTCAAAAAAGACGCGGCCTTGTGATAGTTAAAAAGAAAAAAGATTACGAGGCGCCAGCTCCTGTAAAAGAGGAGAAAAAGGCCGAGGCGGCTGTTACTAACATTAGTGATTTTAAGAGTATGTTCTCTGCTAGCGATGAAAATTTGGCTAGAAAAAAGAAAAAAGATAAAAAAGTAACAGTTGTAAGCAAAAAAGATAGCGCTGAGAAGATGGATTTGCTTGGCGGAAGCGACTTTGGTGACATCGTGCTTGAAGATGAAGATGTGGTGGTGCTACCTGATTTTAGCTTTAAAACCCCAGCTCCAGCTCCGATGCAAAGGACAAAACAGCCAAGTGCGATGAAGACAACCGTCAATAACACGATAAATTCGTTTGGCGAAGGTGGCATACAAAGAAGAGCTAGAAAAAAACACAAAAAGCCTGAAAATAAACAAAATAGCGAAGCTGTAACTTCAATAAATATCCCAAAAGAAATTCGCGTTTACGAATTTGCTGAAAAGTTAAACAAGCAGCCTAGCGAGGTCATAGGCAAGCTATTTATGCTTGGCATGATGACAACTAAAAACGACTTTTTGGATGAAGATGCGATAGAAATTTTGGCTGATGAGTTTAACGTCGAGGTGAATATCATCGATAATCAAAAAGAATTTGACTACGTAGCAGCCTATGAAGAGGAGATAAAAGATGATGAAAATCTCCAGCCAAGAGCACCAGTCATAACCATCATGGGTCACGTAGACCACGGCAAAACCTCGCTACTTGACTACATAAGAAAGTCTCGCGTAGCAGCAGGCGAGGCTGGTGGCATCACTCAGCACGTGGGCGCTTATATGGTAAATAAAAATGGCAGAAACATCACATTTATCGACACTCCAGGCCACGAGGCATTTACAGCTATGCGTGCAAGGGGCGCTGGTGTAACTGATATAGTTATCATAGTTGTTGCAGCAGATGACGGCGTAAAACCACAGACAAAAGAGGCAGTTAGCCACGCAAAAGCTGCAGGCGTGCCAATAATCATCGCAATAAACAAAATGGATAAAGAGTCAGCAAATCCAGATCTAGTAAAAACCGGTCTTGCTGAGCTTGACATCATGCCAACAGAGTGGGGTGGCAAGTATGAATTTGTGCCGATCTCTGCAAAAACAGGCATGGGCATAGATGATCTACTTGAGATCGTGCTTTTACAAGCTGATCTTTTGGAGCTAAAGGCGAATCCAAAGGCAAACGCAAAAGCTACTGTCATCGAGAGTTCGCTTCAAAAGGGCCGTGGTCCGGTAGCTACCATCATCGTTGAAAACGGCACGCTTCATGTCGGAGATACAGTCGTAGCAGGCGTTGCATACGGTAAGATAAGAAGCTTGCTTGATGATCAGGGCAGGCCACTAAAAGAGATAAAACCAGGTGAATGTGGCGTGATAGTAGGTCTTAGCGAGATAGCAGAGGCTGGCGAGACGCTAATAGGCGTAAAAACTGATAAAGAAGCTCGTGAATACGCACAGAAAAAGGCTGAATATATCCGCCAAAAAGAGCTTAGCAAGAGCACAAAGGTTAGTATCGATGAGCTTAGCGCTAAGATCGCTGAGGGCGAGCTAAAGACACTTCCAGTCATCATCAAAGCTGACGTTGGCGGCTCACTTGAAGCGTTAAAAGCGAGCCTAGAAAAACTAGCAAATGACGAGATCAGAGTAAATGTGATCCACTCGGGTGTTGGCGGTATTACACAAAGCGACGTTGCACTTGCAAGCGCAAGCAACGACTGTATCATCCTTGGCTTTAACATAAGGCCAACTGGCGAGATAAAAGAGAAGGCAAAAGAGAGCGGCGTCGAGATAAAAACTTACAATGTTATTTATAATCTAATCGATGACGTGAAGGCGATTTTGGGCGGACTAATGTCGCCGATCATCAGAGAAGAGCAGCTTGGTCAAGCACAGGTTCGCCAAGTGATCCATGTGCCAAAAGTTGGCACTATCGCTGGATGTATCGTCACTGAGGGCACGATAAACAGAGGAGCAAAAATTCGCCTTATTAGAGAAGGTGTGGTCGTTTATGAGGGCTTAGTTAGCTCATTAAAACGCTTCAAAGATGACGTCAAAGAGGTTGCTAAAGGCTACGAGTGTGGCGTTGGTATCGAGAATTTTAACGACATCAGAGAAAATGACTACATCGAAAGTTTCAAAGAAGTCAAGGAGAAAGCTACTCTATGAACGCTAACGAAATAAAGCGTATGAGAACAGAGAGTGTGCTAAAAGAGCTCATACCAGAGGCTCTAGCCACTCTTGAAGATAGCATTTTAAAGGGGCTTTGCGTAACTGACGTCGAGTGCAAGAAGGGCAGATACGACGCCTTTGTCTATCTTGATAAGATGATGTTTGATGAGCGCGAGCAAGAGTATATTTTGGGGCATTTAAGGCGCGTTTGTAGGCACTTGCAAAACCACTGCATGGCGGCTGAGGGCTGGTATAGATGTCCAAATTTTCACTTTAAATTTGATGATAGATTAGAGTATCAAAACCATATGGATAAGTTGTTTGATAAAATTTCAAAGGATTTAAACAAAAATGGATAATTTAGACAAACTAGTGCGCGAATGCGGCGTTGAGCTTTACGACAGCGAGATCGCAAATGAAAATGGCAGGGCTATTTTTAGAGTTTATATCACAAAAGATGGCGGAGTGAGCCTTGATGATTGCGAAAAAGTGAGCCGTCTGCTCTCGCCTATCTTTGACGTGACACCGCCAGTTAGCGGGGATTATAACCTTGAGGTTAGCTCGCCTGGCCTTGAGAGAAAGCTTAGCAAGCCATCTCATTTTAAAGCGAGTGTTGGTGAGCTAGTTAAAGTTCAAACCGAGGCTGAGAAATTTGCAGGAAGGCTCGTAAAAGCGAACGAAGAGAGCATCGCAGTAGAAAACGAAGAGGGAATTTTTGAGATCAACATCAGTGATATAAAAAAAGCAAAAACATATTTGGAGTGGTAAAATGCTAAGCGACATCGAGATAACTCACCAAACGAAACTTGAACACATCAGTAAAGTTGCCGCAAGACTAGGCTTAAACGAAGATGAGCTTGAGCTTTATGGCAAATTTAAGGCTAAAATTTCCCCTAGACTTGAGCCATCAAACTCAAAGCTCATCTTAGTCACCGCGACTAATCCAACCCCATACGGCGAGGGCAAAACGACTATGTCGATCGGTCTAGCCGATGCGCTAAATTCACTTAATAAAAAGGTTTGCCTAGCACTTCGTGAGCCATCTTTGGGACCAGTTTTTGGTATAAAGGGTGGAGCAGCAGGTGGCGGCTACTCGCAGCTTGTGCCGATGGAGGATCTAAATTTACACTTTACTGGCGATTTTCACGCGATAACATCGGCAAATAACCTGATTTCTGCCATGATAGATAACAGCCTCTATCAAGAAAACCCACTAAAAATAGAGAAAATTTTATGGAAGCGCTGTATGGATATGAACGACCGCGCGCTTAGATTTATCACTGTGGGTCAGGGCGGCAGGACTGATGGCGTGCCAAGAGAAGATGGCTTTAACATCACCGCCGCAAGCGAGATCATGGCTGTACTTTGTTTAGCCACAAGCCTTTCTGATCTAAAAGAGCGCGTGGCAAACATCATGGTTGCTTATGATAGCGATAAAAAGCCTATCTACGTGCGTGATCTAGGCTGCCAAGACGCTGTTTGCATACTTTTAAAAGATGCGATCAAGCCAAATTTATTTCAAACACTAGAGCACACACCTACGCTCGTGCATGGCGGTCCATTTGCAAACATCGCACATGGCTGCAACTCAGTCATCGCAACAAAGACAGCTCTAAATTTAGCCGACTATGTCATCACAGAAGCTGGCTTTGGCTCGGAGCTTGGCGCGGAGAAATTTTTAGATATAAAATGCAGGGTTGCCGAGATTAAACCAAGCGCTGTGGTGCTTGTAAGTACAATCAGATCGCTAAAATATAACGGCGAAGCAAATAAAGACGAGATCACAAAACCAGATATGAACGCACTTAAAAAAGGTATAGAAAACCTTGGCGGACACATCGAAAATTTAAAAGGTAAATTTGGTCAAAACGTGGTTGTAGCGCTTAATAAATTTGGCTTTGACACCGATGAAGAGATAAATTTCGTAAAAGAGTATTGTCATGAACTTGGCGTAGAAGTAGCTGTTTGTGAGAATTTCTTAAAAGGTAGCAAAGGTGCGCTTGAGCTTGCCGAGCTAGTTTTAAAAGCGTGCGATAAGCCAAGCAAGATAAATTTCACATACGAGATGAGCGACGATACGAAAACTAAAATAGAAAAGGTCGCTAAGGAAATTTATGGAGCTGGCGAGGTGGTCTTTGAAGAGGCTGCTCTTAAAAAGCTTGAAATGATAAAAGAGCTAAATTTGAGCCATTTACCAGTTTGTATCGCAAAAACTCAGTATTCATTTAGTGACGATGCGAAGCTTTTGGGTAGAGCAAAGGGCTTTACATTTAGTGTAAAAGACCTTGACATTAGAACGGGAGCTGGCTTTATCGTCGCAGTTTGCGGTAAGATCATGCTAATGCCAGGACTTCCAAAAGTGCCAGCTGCGGTCAATATGAGGATAGACGCAGAGGGCAAAATCGACGGCTTGTCGTAAATTTATGAAAACACACTGGCAAAGGCTGGTGTGTTTTTTAAAGAGGCATGGATGAACGACGAATTTTACATGGGTCTTGCTTTAAGCGAGGCTTGGAAATTTCAGATCCTGACCTATCCAAATCCAGCCGTTGGGTGCCTTATCCTTGATGAAAATGGGCAAATTTTATCTTGTAAGGCTCATGAAAAGGCTGGATATTTACACGCTGAACCGACAGCGATACTCTTTGCACTTTGCAAAAAAAGTGAAAATTTTAAAGATGATTTTATAAAAGCGTATAACGCTAAATTTAGCTCAAATATAAAAGAGGGCGAATTTGGCCTTTTAGAGCCAAAATTTACCTACGAATTTATACTAAATAACCACTCAAATTTATTAAAAAATGCAAAAACTTATGTCACACTTGAGCCTTGCTCACATCACGGTAAAACGCCACCTTGTGCAAATTTGCTAAAAGAGCTTGGCTTTAGCGAGGTCATAATTGGTAGCCATGATGAAAATAAAATAGCAAGTGGCGGCGCTAATTTACTTAAAAGCGCTGGAGTGAAAGTTAAATTTGGCATTTTAAAAGAGCGCTGTGATAAGCTGCTTGAGCCATTTTTGGCATATCAAAATGGTGGATTTAGCTTTTTAAAAATCGCTCTTAGTAAAAATGGCGTGGCAAGCGGTGGCATCATCACAAATGAGCTTAGCCGCACGCATGTGCATAAACTAAGAAGCGTCATAGATACATTGGTGATCGGTGGCAACACAGTGCGGACAGACCGACCAAGGCTCGATACCAGACTTGTAAAAAATGGCAAAAACCCAGACGTCATAATCTACTCAAGAGGCGATAAATTTGATGAAACATTGCCACTTTTTGGCGTGCCAGATCGCAAAGTTGGCATTCAAAAAGAGCTTGATCTAAAAAGACTTTGCATGTTTGAAGGAGCAGGAGAGTTTTTAAAGCTTGCAAAAGAGGGCAAGCTAGCAAATGTAAAGTGGCTACTTATCTATCAAAGCTCAAATTTCAAAATTGGTGAAAATTTGAGCATTGATCTAAATTTAAAACCACTTTTTAGTGGGAATTTTGGGGATGATAGTTACACTTGGTATGAAATTTTGGATTAAGCATCTAGTCCAAAATAGTGTTTAACCAAAAAGCCGATGCCAAAAGATATGATCGCAACGCCAAAAGTTATCACGCACATCTCAATCACTCTTGGTAAAAATTTAAGCTCCTTTGCCACGCTTATATAAAAGTTGTAAGTGATGATGGCAACTAGCGCAAAGAAAAACATCGACAAGACGGCGTAAAGACCGCTTGTAAAGATGAAAAATGGAAGTATCAAAAATGCCGTTGTTATGATGTACGAACCGCCTGTGTATAGTGAGTAGGTAAGCGGTTTGATCTCGTCGCTTGGATTTTCTTTTGACTCGAGATACGCTGAGCCAGCCATAGAGAGTGCAGCTGCTACGCCCATGATAAGGCCTGTTGCACCAACTGATTTTGTATTTGAAAATGCAAGCGCGATACCGCTAAGTGTGCCTGTTAGCTCAACTAACGCATCATTCATGCCAAGCACGATACCACCAGCATTTACGAGCTTTGTGTCTTTTAGCATGGAGATTAGACTATTTTCGTGGTTCATCTCCTCTTCGTAAATATCACGAGCTTCAGGATATTCATCTACTATGTCAAGATAAAATTTCTCTGCATTTTCTTCGCGTGACTCCATAAATTTCAGAGTAAAAGAGGTGCCAAAAATTTTAACAAGTATCGTATAGAAGATGACTTTGAATAAATTTGCACTTCTGCTTTCACCAGTTATCTTTTGACAAAAAGCATAGTGGCGCCTCTCTTCTGCGATTAATTTTCGAAGTACCTTTTTGTTCTCTTCGACTTTTTCGCTAGCTTCTAGAAGTGAGTATATAGCAACATCGTCTGCTTCGTTTTGTAATTGTTTTAAGGCACGCTTTTTATCTAACATAAAATTTTCCTTTTTTATAGCTTAGAAATTTAAGGTTTTGATTTAGAAAGAGAGATAAGATGGTGCGATCAGCGAGACTCGAACTCGCACACCTAATGGCACTACCCCCTCAAGATAGCGTGTCTACCAATTCCACCATGATCGCAGAAAGAACAAAAGCCCCAAAAAAGGGGCTAAATTTAAGCTTTACGTTAGCCAAGCATTGGGTTTGCGTAAAGAACGATAAGTGTAATAACAAGTGCGTAGATAACTTGTGCTTCGATCATCGCAAGAGCGATAAACATTGTAGTCATAAGTTTGCTACCTACACCTGGGTTTCTAGCTGTTCCGCTGATAGTTGCAGCAGCTGTGTTACCCATACCTATAGCACCGCCAAGAGCTGCAAGGCCAAGGCCGATACCGCCAGCGATAACTGAATATGATCTGATCATCTCGCCGTCAGCGCCAAATGCGAATGCAGCAAGACCAAGAATTAAAAACACGATCTTTTTCATCGTTGCTCCTTTAAAATTTTAAAGCTCTTTCGGATCTGTCCCCTACTTAAACTTTATGAGCCGTAATATTACAAAAACAAAACTTTGTTTCAAATAAAAACACTAAAAATTTAAATTGCCTATAAAAAATTCTTGGCTTAGAAAAATGAAAGTTTTTTTATGCTATCTTTGAAAGAATTTAATTTATTCTTAATCTTAGGTTTTCAATGATAAACGAGAAATTTTCAAAGATAGGCTTTGTCCTTGCTATGGCTGGTTCTGCTGTGGGTCTTGGCAATGCTTGGAAATTTCCTACAATGGTGGGAAATAACGGCGGTTCAGCATTTATAATTTTATATTTGCTTCTTACATTTGCTATCGCATTTGTGGCGTTTTTAGCAGAGCTTAGCATCGGCAAACTTGGCGAAAGCGACATCGTAAGCTCTCTTTACAAGCTCGCTCCAAAAAATAAAAAAGCTTGGTCGCTCTCTGGCTTTTTCATGATCGGCGCGATACTTATAGCTTCATTTTATATGGTTGTTATTGGTTGGATTTTAAAGTATATCTATCTTAGTTTTTCGCCACTTTTATCTGACACAAAAGCGGCAGGCGAGCAGTTTAACACGCTTTTATCAAATGATCTAAGCAGTGCTGTGCTTTGCTTTAGCCTAGTTTTTTTGATGGTATTTTTTGCTGTTTCAAAAGGGGTAAAAAGTGGCATCGAAAAGCTAAATATATGGATGATGCCAAGCCTTTTTGTCTTGCTTGTTTGCATGCTTTTTTACGCGCTTAGTATGGGTGATGGCTTTGTAAAGGCGGCTAAATTTTTATTTGTACCAAATTTTAGTGCGATCACGCCAGATGTTATCTTACAGGCTCTAGGCCTTGCGTTTTTCTCGCTATCTATGGGCGTTGGTGTCATACCGACATATGCTGCAAATTTACCTGAGAAGACAAATTTAATAAAATCAACGCTTTCTATCATCTTTATAAACATCTTAATAGGCATTATGATGGGACTTGTCGTATTTACCTTTATATTTGCTTATGGGGCTGATAGCACGGCAAGTGGTCCAGGACTTATCTTTATCTCGCTTGTCACACTTTTTGCAAAGCTTGGCATCGTTGGCAACGTTATGGCGGTCGCATTTTTCGTATCGCTCTTGTTTGCTGGTATCACGAGCGCGGTTTCGATGATCGAGCCTTTTGCTTATTATTTGGTTAGGAAATTTGAAATTTCAAGAAAGATGGCGCTTCTTTACATCGGCGCCTTTGTCTATATCTTGGGCATCTTTTGCATACTTTCATATTATTCAGACACTTCAAGTGCTTTTAGCGTTTGTGGCAAGCCATTTTTTGACGCGCTTGACTTTCTCACATCAAATATCATGATGCCAATAGGCGCTATCATATTTAGCTTTTTTGTCGGCTACAAGCTAAAAAAAGAGAGTTTGTATCTGCTCTTTGGCGAATTTATGGGAAGAGCATTTTTTGAAATTTGGTACTTCGCCCTAAGATACATCGTGCCAATCGCCATTTGCGCCATAATGATCTATCAGATAGCAGGTAAATAATGGCAGAGAGATTTAGTAAAATTGGCTTTGTCCTTTCGATCATCGGAGCGGCTATCGGCCTTGGTAATGCGTGGAAATTTCCATATATGGTCGGCAGCAACGGCGGTTCGGCATTTATCCTTATATATCTATTTTTTGCCTTTGCTGTTGGTCTTAGCATATTTTTTGCTGAGATGGCGATGGGTAAAATTTCACGTCTTGATACGGTTGGAGCGTTTAAATCTCTAGCTACAAAAGGGGCAAGCTCTTGGAAATTTGCCGGTGTTATCATGGTGACTGGACTATTTATCGCCTCTTTTTACACACTCATCATTGGCTGGGTTTTAAAATACGTCATTTTAAGCTTTGGCGAGCTGCCTAAAGACATGGCAAGCTCAGAGACGCTTTTTGTAAATTTCACTTCAAATGGCATAAATGAACAAATTTTATACTTTAGTATCGCATTTTTTGCCTACTTTTTCATCCTTACAAAAGGCGTAAAAAGCGGCATCGAGCGCATAAATGTCTATCTTATACCAGCTCTTTTTATCTTGCTTTTGCTTATGCTTGGCTACTCTTTTGGCATGGAGGGCTTTGATAAAGCGGCTAAATTTCTACTAGTGCCTGATTTTTCAAAGATAGATCAAGCAGCTGTTTTAAACGCTCTTGGACTTGCTTTTTTTACGATGTGCGTTGGTATAGGCTGCATACTTACTTACTCATCAAGTCTAAGTGATGATACAAATTTATTTACCTCCTCGCTCTACGTCGTCTTTGCAAATATCATAATAAGCGTCATTATTGGTCTTATCGTCTTTACATTTACATTTGAGTTTGGCTCAGAGCCATCAAAAGGTGCAGGGCTTGCTTTCATCTCGCTACCAACGCTATTTGCAAAGCTTGGCTTGCTTGGAAATTTCTTGGCATTTACATTTTTTATATCACTATTTTTTGCTGGCATCACCTCGGTTATCTCGATGGTTGAGCCATTTATATTTTTCTTAAGCAAAAGCCTAAAATTTAGTAGAAACAAATCGATCCTAATCGTTGCTTGCGTGGTCTATATCTTAGGAATTTTATGCGCATTAAGTGGCACAAGCGAATTTAAAGATGCACTTACATTTTTTGGTAAGAGCTTTTTTGACCTGCTTGATTATCTTAGCTCAAACATCATGCTCCCACTTGGTGGTATCTTGTTTGCTATTTTTGTTGGCTACTTTATGAAATTTGAGCTTTTAAAAGAGCTATTTGTGCCTTATATGGGCAAGGTTATATTTAAAATTTGGTATTTTTTAATAAGGTTTGTAGCACCTATTTTAGTCTTAGTGGTGTTAATAAGGGAGATCTCATAATGGCAAAAGAACAATTTTCTAAAATAGGCTATGTCCTAGCAGTCGCTGGATCGGCTGTCGGACTTGGCAATGCGTGGAAATTTCCATACATGGTTGGTGAAAACGGCGGTTCGGCGTTTATTATCCTATATCTTTTGATAACTTTTCTAGTCGGCGTGCCTATCTTTATGGCAGAGCTTAGTATCGGCAAGCTTAGCGAGAGTGACAGTGTAAATGCTTTTAGAAAGCTAGCAGCTAAAAATAAAAATTTATGGCAACTGGTTGGAATTTTAGCCATGGTCACAGCAGCTATCATCTCATCATATTACATCGTGATCATCGGCTGGGTCTTTAAGTATTTTGTCCTATCTTTTTCTGGCTTGCCAAGTGATATAGATAGCTCAAAAGTGATATTTAATGATCTTTTGACGCATGGTCTTGGCGAGCAGACGCTTTATTTTGTTATAGCATTTGCAGCTTGCTTTTACATCCTTTCAAAAGGCGTAAAAAGTGGCATAGAGAAGCTAAATGTTTGGATGATGCCAAGCCTATTTATCATGGTTTTGATCATGCTTATATTTTCTATGACGATGGATGGCTTTTCTAAATCAGCCGAGTTTTTGCTCATCCCTGACTTTAGTAAAATTTCATTTAACTCACTCTTGCTAGCTCTTGGACTTGCATTTTGGACGCTATCTCTTGGTATGGCAGCGATCATTACCTATTCAGCTAGCCTAAGCGATGATACAAATTTAGCCACTTCAACGCTAAGCATCGTCTTTATAAACATCGCGCTTGCTATCATGATAGGTCTTGTTATCTTTACCTTTATATTTGAATTTGGAGCTACTCCGTCTCAAGGACCAGGTCTTGTCTTTATCTCGCTGCCAACGCTATTTGCTAAGCTTGGTGTGATAGGTCAAATTTTAGCTGTGGCGTTTTTTGCTGCGCTCATCTTTGCTGGTATCACTTCAGCCATCTCCATTGTTGAGCCATTTGTATTTTTCTTGATCAGAGAGTATGGCATGAGTAGAAGAAAGGCTCTTAGCATAGTTGGAGCTGGGATTTTCATAGTGGGATTTTTGTGCCTTTTATCAAATATAGAAAATGTTGGCGATAAATTTATGCTCTTTGGTAAAAATTTCTTTGATTTTCTTGATTTTACCGCTTCAAATATCTTGCTACCAATTAGCGGTATCGGCGGAGCGATATTTGTAGGATATTTTATGAAAAGAGATGCTTTATATGTGCTATTTAGCCCATATATGAGCGATTTTGTATTTAACGCATGGTATTTTTTACTAAGATATGTAGCGCCAGTTTGCGTGCTCATTATCATGATAAATGAACTATTAAAGGTTTTTAATGGATAAGATTGAGAGATTTTTTGACAAGGCTGGCGATATAGTCGGCTATATTTGTATGTTTATTATGGCTTTGATGATAATAGACGTATTTTTTAACGTTGTGGCAAGATACTTTTTCTCTTACGGCAATGTTGCATTTCAGGAGCTTGAGTGGCACTTTTTTGCTGTGATATTTCTGCTTGGCATGAGCTATGCATTAAAAGAGGACGCACATGTTAGAGTTGATATCTTTTATGCTAAATTTTCAGAAAGACAAAAAGCCCTTGTAAATATGCTTGGCACTGTATTTTTTATCATACCATTTGCGCTTTTGGTTTCAAATTTATCATTTGGATTTGTAGGAGATGCTTATAGCTCAGCAGAGGCCAGTGCAGATCCAGGCGGTCTTACTCACAGATGGATCATAAAAGCGATGATCCCTTTTTCATTTTATGTGCTTGTATTTTTTGCGATCGGCTTTTTTATAAAAAATTTAAATCGCTATAAGAAAGCTAGTAAGGAGAAAATATGGCGGGATTAATAATGTTTATAGCCGCGCTATTGATGCTTGGCATTGGCTTTCCAGTGGCATTTACCTTTGGTGCGGTTGCGATGATATTTGGCATGGTTGGCAGCGTTGTAGAGAGCCTTAGCGATGGCGATGGGTTACTTGGCAGTATAGAAGTATTTAAAGATATGTTTAACTTTATGCCATATAGGATTTTCTCTATCATGGAGAGTAGAATTTTCATAGCAGTTCCACTCTTTGTCTTTATGGGCGTCGTGCTTCAAAAGTCAAAGCTAGCTGAGAGACTACTTGAGAGCATGGGTATGCTATTTGGAGAAATCAGAGGCGGTATCGCTATTAGCACCATTTTGGTTGGCGCGCTTCTTGCAGCATCAACTGGCGTCGTAGGAGCTAGCGTCGTTGCTATGGGCGTTATAAGCTTACCTGTAATGCTAAAGTATAAATACGACCAATCCCTTGGTTGTGGCACGATATGCGCTGCTGGTACGCTTGGTCAGATCATCCCTCCCTCTATCGTGCTTATCATCTTGGGCGATATCTTTTCAGTGCCAGTTGGCGAGCTTTTTCACCAAGCTGTTGTGCCAGGACTTACGTTGGTTGGGGTTTATATAGTTTATATTTTGATAGTTGCTTATCTTAAACCAGAGGTCGCTCCTATTGTAAAAGATGAGAGCGGCGTTAGTAAATTTAAGCAGATCGTTAGAGCGCTAATTGCGATCTTTCCTCCACTTTTACTAGTTATTTGTGTGCTTGGCTCTATCTTTGCAGGTATCGCTACACCGACAGAAAGTTCGGCATTTGGCTGCGTGGGCGCTATCATCTTAGCAATATTTTATAGGACATTTTCATTTTCTATGATGAAAGAGGCCTTGGCTGAGAGCGTGAAAACTACAGCTCTAGTCTTTGCCATACTTGTTGGCGCGACTGCCTTTTCTATGGTCTTTAGCTACACTGGAGGCGATGAGATAGTTGAAAATTTCATGACAAATTTACCAGGTGAGAAGTGGGGCTTTATCATCTTTAGTATGGCTGTTATCTTTGTGCTTGGCTTTTTTATAGATTTTGTTGAAATTTCATATATCGTGCTTCCTATCTTGGTGCCAATCGCCGCAAAACTTGGCATAAACCCAGTCTATCTAGCGATCCTAGTTGCTATGAATTTACAAACTTCATTCTTGACACCGCCATTTGGTTTTAGTCTATTTTTCTTAAGATCAGTCGCACCTGCTGAGATAAAAACAGCTGCTATTTATAAAGGTGTAGTGCCTTATATTATCATCCAAGTAGCAGTTTTAATCTTTTTCTGCGTCTTTTTGATGGAGATAAAGCCGATGCTTGATGCGAGCCACGGCGGATTATTTAACTTCTTACTCTCACTTTTTAAATGATATAAAAGTTTTTGGTTGTAAAATACCAAAAGCAAGCAAAATGGCTAATTTGAGTTTCTATCAAATTTAGCCATTTTTTATGACCGCTTTTTAGTAAATTTATAAATTTAATGAGGTGAAATATGGCAAAGAAATTTATCGATGTTATGGATACGACCTTTAGAGATGGCTTTCAGTCGGTTTATGGCGCTAGAGTGCTTATGAACGACTTTTTACCCGCGCTTGAAGCAGCCAAAGAGGCTGGCATAGAGCATTTTGAATTTGGCGGAGGAGCGAGATTTCAAAGCCTTTATTTTTACCTAAATGAAGACGCTTTTGCGATGATGGATAAATTTAGAAGCATCGTAGGACCAAAAGCAAATCTTCAAACCCTAAGCAGGGGCGTAAATACCGTCACACTTGACACCGGTAGCCGCGAGCTAATAGACCTTCACGCAAAACTTTTCAAAAAACATGGAACCACTACTATTAGAAATTTTGACGCATTAAATGATGTTGAAAATTTAAAATATTCAGGCGAGAGGATCGCTCATCACGGGCTAAAACACGAAGTCGTCGTTACTATGATGGACTTGCCAAGTGGCTGTGTGGGAGCTCATGATGTTAAATTTTATGAGAAAATTTTAAGAGAAATTTTAGATGCAAATATCCCTTATCACAGCGTTTGCTTTAAAGATGCAAGTGGCACAAGTAGCCCACAAAAGGTCTATGAAACCATAAAAATGGCTAGAAAACTACTCCCAGAAAAAACTCATATCAGACTTCACACGCATGAAACAGCAGGCGTAAGTGTCGCTTGCTATCTTGCAGCGCTAGAAGCTGGCGTCGATGGCATAGATCTAGCCGCAAGTCCAGTAAGTGGTGGTACAAGTCAGCCAGATATCCTAACCATGCTTCACGCAGTTAAAGGCAAAAACTACGATCTTGGCGGACTTGACGTAGAGAAAATTTTAAAATACGAAAGCGTTTTGAATGATTGTTTAAAAGAGTATTTCTTACCGCCTGAAGCTGTGCAAGTAAGCCCACTCATACCGTTTTCACCGATGCCTGGTGGCGCACTCACTGCAAATACCCAGATGATGAGAGATAACAACATCTTAGATAAATTCCCAGAGGTCATCCTTGCTATGCGCGAAGTGGTGCAAAAGGGTGGATACGGCACTTCAGTGACCCCTGTTAGTCAGTTTTACTTCCAACAAGCATTTAACAACGTGATGTTTGGCAAGTGGAAAAAGATCGCTGAGGGATACGGCAAAATGGTGCTTGGCTACTTTGGCAAGACCCCAGTTACGCCTGATAAAGAGATCATTAAGCTTGCTAGCGAGCAACTAGGGCTAAAACCAACCACAAAACACGCAGTTGATATAGCTGATAAAGATGAGAGCAAGTCACTTGCACATGTAAAAGAAATTTTAAAACAAAATAAGATCAAGGTTACCGAAGAAAACGTCTTTATAGCAGCAGCTTGTAAAGAAAAAGGCATCGCGTTCTTAAAAGGCGAAGCCAAAGTAAATGTAAGAAAAATCGATCCAAACGCTAAAGCAAATGAGGGCAGACAAACTCAAAGCGGCAGATATAGCGTCGTCGTAAATGGTAGCCGCTACAATGTCGAAGTAAGCGAAGGCTTTAACGACAGCATCCAAGTAAAATCAATCACTGAAGTTGAAGGCAAGAGCGTAAAAAATGCCAAAAGCGCAGTAGCAGGTGCAACAGAAAACGACATCGTCGCAAGCTTGCCAGGCGCTGTGCATAAAATTTTAGTTAGCGTAGGAGACCATGTCAAAAAAGGTCAGGCCATAGTCGTGCTTGAAGCGATGAAGATGGAGATAGAGGTCAAAGCTCCAAAAGATGGCATCATAGGCTCTATAGAGGTTAGCAAAGGTCAAAGTGTCGCGAACAATCAAGTGGTGGCTAAATTTAAATAAATTTGCCCATTTTAAAAAGATAGTGTTAAGCGAAATTTGATTAACATTTTGATGACTTTTAGGTCAAATTTATAAAGAAACGAAATTTAAAGGAAACAACATGATAAATAAGCTAGACGAGCTAGGTCTAAAAGAGATCAAAAAGATAAATCACAATCTAAGCTACGACGAGCTTTTTGAGCTTGAAAAGGCAAACAACGAGGGCAGAGTCTCAAGTAACGGCACATTTATGGTAGATACTGGTATTTTTACCGGAAGAAGCCCAAAAGACAAGTACTTTGTCAAGCAAGATCCAAGCCAAAAATACATCGCTTGGGGCAAGATAAATCAGCCTATCACAAAAGAGCTTTTTGACAAGCTTCTTAAAAAAGCAAAAGATCAGCTAAGTGGCAAAGAAATTTTTATCCAAGACGCATTTTGTGGAGCTAGCAAAAAGAGCCAAAAATCAGTCCGCTTTGTTACTGAAGTAGCGTGGCAAGCGCACTTTGTAAAAAATATGTTCATCCGCCCAAGTGAAGCGGAGCTGGCTAAATTTGAGCCTGATTTTGTAGTATATAACGCTTGCAAGACAAAAAATGAGGACTACAAGGCTGACGGGCTACATTCAGAGGTCTTTGTCATATTTAATGTCGAGGAAAATGTCGCAGTGATCGGCGGCACATGGTATGGCGGCGAGATGAAAAAGGGCATTTTTTCTATGATGAACTACTGGTTGCCACTTGAGGGTAAGCTAAGCATGCACTGCTCTGCAAACGTAGGCGAAAAGGGCGATACAGCGCTATTTTTTGGCCTATCTGGCACTGGTAAAACGACACTTTCAACCGATCCAAAACGCAAACTAATAGGCGATGACGAGCATGGCTGGGACGATGATGGCGTGTTTAACTTTGAGGGTGGCTGCTATGCAAAATGTATCAACCTTGATCCAAGCAGCGAGCCAGAAATTTACGCAGCGATCAGGCGTGATGCGTTACTTGAAAACGTCGTGGCTGACGAAAACGGTGTGGTTGATTATAAAGACGGCTCAAAGACTGAAAACACGCGCGTGAGCTATCCGATATATCACATCGACAACTACGAGCCAAGCTCAAGCGCTGGCCATCCAAAAAATATCATCTTTTTAAGTGCTGACGCTTTTGGCGTGCTTCCTCCAGTTGCAAAGCTGACAAAAGAGCAGGCGATGTATTATTTCTTAAGTGGCTATACAGCAAAAGTTGCTGGCACAGAGCGCGGTATTACCGAGCCAGTCGCTACTTTTAGCGCTTGCTTTGGCGAGCCATTTATGCCACTTCATCCAACCGTCTATGCAAAATTGCTTGGCGAGAAGATCGATAAGCACGGCGTTAATGTCTATCTTGTAAATACAGGCTGGAGCGGCGGTGCTTACGGCGTTGGCAAGCGTATGAGCATAAAAGCAACACGTGCTTGCATAAATGCGATCCTTGATGGCAGCATCACAAAATGCGAATTTGAAAATTTTGATAAATTTAACTTCGCTATCCCAAAAGAGCTTGATGGTGTCGAGACAAAACTGCTAAATCCTATAAACACATGGGCAAATCCTGCTGAGTACAACGCTTCATGCGACAAGCTAGCTAAAATGTTTGTTGAAAATTTCAAACGCTACGAAGATGTAAAAGAGGGCGTTGAGTACGCCAAAGCTGGCCCAACAGCTTAAATTTATGGCCTTGTAGGAAATCCCTGCAAGGCTTTTTAAATTTAAACTATCAAATAGTAAAAATTTAGAGCTGTGAAATATAGCTCTTTTTCAAACTTCTAATACAAAATTTAAAATATTTTACAAAATAGCTCGGTCAAATTTAAATAGACTTTCTAAAATTTTCTAACCAAAAGCCACTCTTTATAAGCTCGAAAAATTTAGTTACCTAATATCAGAAATTTTAATACAAGCGATCCTTTTAGTTAAAAATCAAATTTCAGCCTGAATGCCCCAGTTAAATTTAAAATATTTTGTAATCTCTTTAAATTTCAAAATTTCTAATATAAAAAATTATTGTAAGTAGCGTGGTCTTTGTAGTTAAAAATTTAAAATTAGCCAGAACACTCCAACTAAATTTGATCTCAAATTTCTACTATAAAAGTTGCTGTTGTATTTAGTATAAGTAGCAGGATTTTTGCAGTTAAAACAAAAATTTAGCCAGGTATCTGGCTAAATTTAATCAAAATACTCTCTTTTCTAGTCCAAATTCTACGCCAGCTTTTGCTAGCTCAAATGTCGCATCTATAAATTTATACTCGCTGCTGATAAATGGCAAAAACATCGGTATCTCGGTGCAGCCTGCGATATAAACGTCAGCTTCAATGTTTGAAAGCACTTCATAAAATACCGGCACATACTCTTCTAGCTTGCCAGCTTTGACGCCTTTGTAGATGCACTCCATGATGACATCTTGCGTCTCTTTGCTAAAATCCACGCTTTTTAGCCCGCGCTCTTTTAAAATTTGATCATAAACGCCTGCCTTTTTTGTGCCACTTGTTGCGATGACAGCGATATTTTTAGCGTGTGGATATTTCTTTTGCAAGGCATCTACTGTAACTTTTGCAATGTGCAAAATTTTCACTCCAGCCTCTTTTTCGATGCTTGGGGCAAAGTAGTGAGCTGTATTACAAGCCATTAGCATCGCCTCGCAGCCAGCATTTTTTAAAAGTTTAGCACTTTGAATTAGCTTTGGAAGCGGACTTTCTCCCTCACCCATGATAAATTTTGTCCTATCTTCTATCTGAGCGTATGAGTCGATAACGATGTGTAGGTGCTCTTGATCGCAAGTTGCTGGGGTTATATCGATGATCTTCTTGTACAAATCAGCCGTGGCAAGTGGTCCCATGCCGCCTATGATGCCTAATGTCTTCATAACTCCTCCAAATTAAAATTTTCAATAATTATAATATTAGTTTCTATATTTAAAAATAAAATTTCTAAATTTTCATTTTGTATTGTAAAAATAGGGGATAAGCACTTTAAGTTTTGAAGTAAATTTTAAGATAAAAAGGGGCGATTTGCCCCTTAAAAAATTCTATTATGAGTGGAAGTGAAATTCGTCTGGATGATCTAGTGCGTATCTAAATTTCTCCATATCGACCTTTTTATCCCAGATAGATACGATCATGCAGCCAACGGCATTACCGCAAAGGTTACCAACAGCACGCATCTCTGACATAAATTTATCAACGCCAAGTAGCACAGCCACGGTGACTACTGGTATGCCAGTGCTTGGAAGTGCGCTTAGTGTGCCAGCAAGGACGACAAAGCCAGATCCTGTAACGCCAACCGCGCCTTTGCTTGTGATCATTAGCACGATTAGTATGCTTATTAGATGTTCAAAGCTTAGCGGGATGTTGAAAGCTTGCGCTAAGAAGATAACGCTTAAGCTTAGATAGATGTTGGTGCAGTCAAGGTTAAATGAGTAGCCAGTCGGGATGATAAGGCCAACTGCGCCTCTATTTATACCAGCTGCTTCTAGCTTTTGCATAAGTGGCGCAAGAGCTGTCTCGCTCGAGCTTGTCGCAAAAACGACCAAGACCTCTTTTGAGATAAAGCGCATAAATTTAAAGACATTGACTTTGGCAAAGTAGCAAATGACGCCAAGTACGACAAAGATGAAAAAGCAGCTTGCAAGCGCCATAACGACAAGAAGCTCCATCATGCCAAGAAGCGTTCCGATGCCAAATTTACCGATCAAGTAAGCCATCGCTGAAAAGGCAGCCACTGGGCTAAATAGCATAAGCCAAGTAAGTAGTTTTAAGACGTAGTGCTGGATAAATTCAAGCGGTTTTAGGCAAGCTTGCTTTTTATCATGAGCAAGTAGCGAAAGCACGATGGCAACGACTATCGCCATGAAAAGCACTTGAAGTGTGTTTGATTTTATAAATGGATCAAGTATATGCACGTAAGGGAAGATGTCATCTACTGGCACAGCGCCTCTTAAAAGATGAAGCGTGTGTGCTAAAAAGCCGCTATTTGCGTCCATATTTCCAGCTTGAGATGTAAATTTAGCCACACTTGAGGCGTCAAGCTGAGTGTAGTCAAGGTTCATGCCATGCCCTGGACGAAGCGTCTCGCCAAAGATGATACCAACAGCAAGAGCAAGCGTGCTAACTATCTCAAAGTAGATAAACGCCTTAAGTCCGATGGTGCCAAGATCTTTTAGGCTCTCAAGTCCGACGATACCTGAAACGATCGTTAAAAAGATGATAGGGCCGATTAAAATTTTAAGGGCTTTTATAAAATAATCAATGCCTGGCTTGCTCGCTATGCCAAGCTCAGGTGCGACCATACCGACGATGACACCGCCAACAATACCTATCACAACCCAAATGGCGAGATTGGTAAATAGTCTCACGAAGAGACTTTTTTGCGTTTTTGCATTTTCCATCAAATTCCCCTTTTATAGGCTAGCTTTGACCACCGCAGAGATGATCTTATCGCCTTGTCTAATAGCATCAAGCACCTTTAAACTCTCATCGTCAGCGCACTTTCCAAACACCGTGTGTACGCCGTCTAGATGAGGTTGCTTGCTGTGGCAGATGAAAAACTGTGATCCGCCAGTGTCACGGCCTGCATGAGCCATGCTAAGGCTACCACGCTCGTGTTTTACCTTTTGGTTGTCGCATTCGCATTTTATCCTCCAGCCAGGACCACCTGTGCCTGTGCCATTTGGGCAGCCGCCTTGGATGACGAAATTTGGTATAACTCTGTGGAAATTTAGGCCATTATAAAAGCCTGTTTTTATCAAATGGACAAAATTTGCAACAGCTTGTGGTGCATCCTCGGCAAAAAGCTCAAGTTTGATATCGCCTTTTTCTGTCTTTAAAACTGCAAATTTATCTTTTTTTAGCTCGTCTAAATTTATATCATAAACTTTTAACTCATCAAAACGCATGTTGCTCCTTTTTACTCGATATTTGTATAAACTGCTTGGACGTCATCGTCGTCTTCTAGCTTGTCAAGAAGCCTCTCAACCTCAAGCATTTGCTCTTCATTTAGGCTCACGGTTTGATTTGGTAAGTACTGAAGTGAAGCTTTTTTAACTACTAAATTTAGCTTCTCTATGCCTTCATGAAGTGTGCCAAAATTTGCGTAATCACCATAAACAAATAGTGCGTTTTCGTCTTCTTCGATGTCACTTAGACCATAATCAATGAGCTCAAGCTCGATCTCTTCGATATCTGCACTTGGTTTTTCAAGCTCAAAAACGCTCTTTCTTGTAAACATAAAGCTAAGGCTACCACTTGGCAAAATTTCTCCGCCATTTTTGCTAAATATCGCTTTTACATTTGCAACTGTTCTTGTTGGGTTATCAGTAGCGCACTCAACGATGATTTGCACGCCGTGAGCTGCTTTACCGTCATAAAAGATAGTCTTGATATCAGCGCTATCTTTGCCATTTGCTCTTTTTATAGCCGCATCGATGTTATCTTTTGGCATATTTTCAGCTTTTGCTGCTGCGATAGCTGCACGAAGTTTTGGGTTCATATCTGGATCACATCCGCCATCTTTTGCCGCTACTGTTATAGCCTTTGCAAGTTTTGGAAATACCTTGCTCATCTTATCCCATCTAGCTTCTTTTGCTGCTCTTCGGTACTCAAATGCTCGTCCCATAAATATCCTTAAATAAATTTTTTACGGATTATAACTAAAAAAATTTTATACTTTTTTAAAACATTTTTAGTTTGCCTGCTAAAGTGCATAATTTGCAATTCTGAAAATAATATTTGGTAAAAATTTAAACTAAAGGCATATAATCATACTCATGATAAAAAATGCTCAAAAACAAGATGCAAAAATCTGCATCAAACTACTAAATTTAGCGATGGAGGATATCGCCTACAAGCTAAGTGGATACTACGATCCAGCAAAAAGCGACGAAATTTTAGAGAAATTTTTTCAAAGCGAGACAAATAGACTTAGCTATAAAAATGTTTATGTCTATAGGCGTGACGACGTGATCATCGCTGCTATGTGTGCTTATTTTGGTGGCGACGCGTGGCAGTTTGATAGAGAAATTTCTCAGCATCTAAAGGCGCTTGGCAAAGATACCGAGGTAGAAAAAGAGTGCTTTGATGATGAGTTTTATATAGATAGCATTGCTGTGGATGAGAAATTTAGAGGCCAAGGGCTTGCAAAAGAGCTTATCTTGCACTCATTTGCCAAAGCAAAAGAGCTAGGACATAAAAAGGTCTCGCTGATAGTTGATGTAAATAAGCCAAAAGTTCGTAAATTTTACGAGAGCCTTGGCTTTAAATTTAACACCAAAAAGATCATAAATTTACACGAATACGACCACATGATAAAGGAGATAATATGAAAACATTTGAGGTAAATAACGTGCATTGCCAAAACTGCGCAAATACTATAAAAAACGCACTTGAAGATGACTTTGGCGAGATAAAAGTCGATCTTAGCAAAGAGCCAAGACAAGTAAGCCTTGATATAAAAGATGGCGATGTAGAGAAATTTAAATCAGAAATGGCTGATCTGGGATTTGACGTTATAAAGGAGCTTTGATATGCCTTTAAAAGTCAAGCTAAATATAGCGGGAATGAGCTGCGTAAATTGCTCAAACGCTATCGAGAAGGTTTCTAAAAAGATAGATGGGGTGCTTGAAGCAAATGTAAATTTCGCAAACGCAAGCGGCGAATTTGTCCTAAAAGACGCTAGCGTGCGTGAAGTTTTAGAGCAAAAGATAAAGAAGCTTGGCTACTTTGTGGCGACAAATATTGATGAATTTGAAGCCAAAAGAGACGAGCATATAACCTCGATAAGAAATAAATTTATATTTGCATTTATCACAAGCATCGTGATAATGGCGCTTGAGATGTTCGCACCTCAGAGCTTGCTAGTAAATTTACTCATGCTAGTTTTAGCATTTTTGGTGCTAGCTTTTAGTGGCAAAGACTTCTTTGTTCACGCCATAGAGGCTGTTAAAAACAAAAACTACGATATGAACGTGCTTGTAGCTCTTGGAAGCGGTAGTGCATTTTTATACTCGCTTTTTGTTGTGATCTTTTCAAATTTCATCCCAGATGATCTAAAAAACGTCTATGTCTCAGGCGCAGCGATGATAATAGCCTTTGTTTTGCTTGGCAAGTACCTTGAAGAGCGCTCAAAAGCAAAGGCTGGCGACTACCTAAAGACGCTACTTAAAATTTCACCAAAGACCGCCTTTTTGGTTATGCCAGATGGAAATAGTAAAGAGGTAAATGTAAATGAGCTAAAAGTAGGCGACATCGTCATCGTAAAAAATGGCTACAACATCCCAAGTGACGGCGTGATAGTCCAAGGTGGCGCTGAGATAGATGCTTCTATGCTTACAGGAGAGAGCTTGCCAGTTTATAAAGAGGTGGGAGATAGCGTATTTGCCGGCACTCTAAACACAAATGGCTACATAAGCGTCAAGGTAACAAAGAGTTCTTACGAGAGCTTGCTATCTCAAATTTTAAGCTTATTAAGCGACGCTAGCTCTAAAAAGATGCCTATCGGACGGCTGGCTGACAAGATAGCAAACATCTTTGTGCCAAGCGTCGTGGCGATCTCAGTTCTTACATTTTTTATATGGATAATTTTTAGTGGAAATTTCGCCTATGCGATCTCTAGCGCGATCTGCGTGCTTATCATCTCATGCCCATGCGCACTAGGACTTGCCACGCCAATAGCAATCGTAAGCTCCCTCTCGCGTGGTGCAAAAGCTGGGATTTTGGTGAAAAATCCAGAGGTTTTGGAGCTTATAAAAGATGCTAAATTTGTAGCATTTGACAAAACTGGCACGCTAAGTAAGGGGCTAATCAGCGTCAAAAGTTCAAATTTGAGCGAAAAAGAGCTAGAGCTAGTGGCATCTGCTGAAAATTTAAGCGAGCATCCGATCTCAAAAGCGATCGTAAGATATGCAAAACAAAATTGCATAAATTTACAAAAGCTAAATGGTAAATTTCAAAACGTAGTTGGTCAAGGCATCGTCTATGAAGATGAAAACAATAAGATAATAATAGGCAACGAAAAACTGCTCGCAGCAAACAATATCTTGCTAAATGAAGCTGAAAGTTTGGCGATAAAAGAGGCTACAAATGATGGAAGCGGCGTCATACTTTGCGCGGTCAATCAAAAATTTAGTGGCTTTTTAACGCTAAGTGATGAGCTAAAAAATGAGGCAAATAGCGTTATAAACGAGCTTTCAAGGTTAAATTTACAAAGCGTGATCCTCTCAGGTGATGATAAAAAAGTAGTTGCAAATATCGCTAGCAAGCTAAATGTGAGCGAATACTACGCAAATATGCTACCTGAGGATAAATTTAACAAGGTAAAAGAGCTAATGAGCCGAGGTGGCGTGATCTTCGTTGGAGATGGCATAAACGACTCGCCATCACTTAAAGAAGCAAGCGTTGGCATCGCTATGAACTCAGGCTCAGACATCGCTAAAGGCGCTGGCGATATCGTGCTTGTAAAAAACGATCTGCGCGGCGTAAGTGGGCTTGTAAAGCTTGCAAATGCGACTATTGCTAACATAAAAGAGAATTTGTTTTGGGCATTTATGTATAACGCCATTTGCATACCAGTGGCTGCTGGCGTGCTCTATCCGGTATTTGGACTGCTTTTAAGCCCAGTTTATGGCTCTATGGCGATGTGCTTAAGCTCGGTCACTGTCGTACTAAATGCGCTTAGACTTAGATATTTGAAGCTTAAGGATTAGATTTGAGACTTGGAGAGCTTTACAGCGTCGTAGCGGCTGCACTTGCTACAAATTTTAATAGCATCTTAGGTGTCTCATCTTTTATGCGTATCAAAAAGACAAGTGCGTGGATAACGCAGACAAAGAGCGATGCTAATGTAAAAGGAAATGAGCTTTACGCTAAATTTATCAAAGATGAGAGTAGTGCAGCTCTGTGTGATGATTTTGTCATTTTGAAGGCAAAATTTGAAGCAAGTTACTATTTCTCAAGCGCAAAAGATGATTTGGCACAATTTTATAAGGCTATAAATTTTGAGCCAAAAATGGGAGAGGTTGATAGCATCTCAAATCAGCTCATTTTGATAGCAAATATCTTAAAAAAAGAGGCGACAAAAGAGTCTATGCAGCTTCTTGCTGCTTTTAGTCTCTCATTTTTCTTACCTTATGCAGAACAACTTGCAAAAGAGCTTGAACAAAATGCTAGTAGTAACTTCTATAAATCAATGGGATATTTTTTAGAGGATTTTTGTTTGGTTTTAAAAACTATTATCGGTAAGGCTTAGTCTTAAGCCTGTACCATTTCTGTCATTTGAGTTTTAATACTTAAAATGTTATTTTGAATGCTTGATTGCTCTAAATTTAGATGATGAAGCATTTGCATAGAATCACGATCTTTTAGGTGTTGAATGCTTGAAATTTGATCAGCTATATCGCTTCTTTGATCTTGTAATTTTTCTAAATTCTTTTGTAACTCTGTGACATCTTCTTTTCTAATAATTGTAGGTTTTTGTCTAACTTCTTCTCTTTGTTCGACATGCACATCATTACTTCTAACGATATCTTTTGTACCATAGCCAGAAGATACTAATATGCTGGTTTTTGCGCTACTTGATGATATAGATGTGTAGCCGTTATGATAGAAAACATTTGAGTTCATATTTGCATCTATTTGCATATCGTCCTTCCTTTTTAGTTTATTTCTTCATTTATAACTATATCGGCAATAAATCAAAAAACTTGAAATAGTTTTTAAAAAGTTGCTGGGCGAATTATATTTTAATAACCTTAAATGTAAATTATATATATAACTTTTTTACTACTCTAGCATAATTTTTATATTACATTTCTCTTTTTTGATCAAAAATTTTATTTTTAAAATGCTTGTAAAAGCCTAGTTAAGCACCTTTTTGTTAAAATCATGCAAAACTAATCAAAGGCAAAGCTATGAAAAAAGATGAAAACGCACATAAAAAGATGTGGGAGGGCAGATTTAGCGAGGCTAGCTCGAAGTTGCTTGAGGAATTTAACGCTTCTATAAATTTTGATAAAAATCTTTTTGAAGAGGACATCGCTGGCAGTAAGGCGCATGCTAAAATGCTAGGGATTTGTGGCATTTTGAAAAAAGATGAGTCAGAGGCGATCATAAAGGGGCTTGATGAGGTTTTATCTGAGATAAGAGCTGGTAAATTTGTCTTTAAAATAGAGGACGAGGATATCCATATGGCCGTTGAAAAGCGCCTTAGTGAGATCATCGGCGCCGAGCTTGGCGGCAGACTTCACACAGCTAGAAGTAGAAATGACCAAGTCGCACTTGATTTTAAATTTTATGTTTTGAAGAAAAATTTAGAAATTTCATCTCTTATAAAAGAGCTCATCGCCACGCTTACAAATTTAGCCAAAAACCACAAAGATACGCTAATGCCAGGCTACACGCACCTTCAGCACGCCCAGCCAGTAAGCCTTAGCTACCATTTGCTAGCCTATGCCTTTATGTTTAAGAGGGATTTTGAGCGATTTGTTAGCTCATACGAGCGAAACAACCTAAGTCCGCTTGGCTCAGCAGCCCTCGCAGGCACGCCGCACAAGATAGATAGGAGCATCGTTGCAAGCGAGCTTGGCTTTGCTGGCTGCACGCAAAATGCGATGGATAGCGTGAGCGACCGTGACTATGCGCTGGAGATTTTATTTAACATTAGTATTTTTATGACACACGCTTCTAGGCTTTGCGAGGAGCTTATACTTTGGAGTTCTCAAGAATTTGGCTTTGTAAGCATTAGCGATGCTTATAGCACAGGCAGCTCCATCATGCCTCAAAAGAAAAACCCAGACGTCGCTGAACTCATACGCGGTAAAACTGGGCGTGTAAATGGAAATTTAGTAGCGCTGCTAACTACGATGAAGGGCTTGCCACTTGCTTACAATAAAGATATGCAGGAAGATAAAGAGGGCGTTTTTGATAGCGTTGCGACCATTTTAAGCTCGGCTACTATCCTAAATGAGATGATAAAAACGGCTAAATTTAATGAAAAAAATATGCTAAAAGCGACAAAAACAGGGCATCTAAGTGCTACTGATCTGGCGGACTATCTAGTGCGTGAGAAAAATATACCATTTAGAACGGCACACTTTATCACCGGCAAGGCTGTCGCAAAGGCAGAAAGCTTGGGACTTGATCTAAGTGAGCTAAACAAAGAGCAGCTAAAAAGTGTCGATGAAAATTTAGATGAAAATGCCATTAAATTTCTAGATCTACACGCTTCAAAAGAGGCTCGCACTTCAAAAGGCGGCACGGCAAATAAAAGTGTTGAAGAGCAAATTCAAATTTTAGACGACTGGCTTAAGTAAAAAGAGTTATAATTACGCGAAATTTACAAATTTTAAAGGATGAAAAATGTTTTTTGACAGCAAAAATAAAGAGCTTGGTAGTAAAAATGAAGCTTTAGAAAGAGAAAATGAAGCTTTAAAGGCTGAAATTTTAGCACTTAAAAATGAGCTAAAAAATGCCAAAACTTGCGAGCCAAAAGAGCAAGCTAAGGATAAGCAAGAGGCTGTAAATTTGCTGCTTACTAGCTATCAAGATGGTATGAATTTCTTACAATCAACCATCGAAGAAAACCTAAAAATGCTTGAAAATATAAACCATTTAAATGAAAAAACCTTCAAAGAAACAGGCGAGCTAAAGTCTCAAACGGCTGAAATTTTAAGCTCGATCGAGCAAGTGAGCCAAATGAGCGGCGATCTCTCAAACGATGCCTCTTCGCTTGATGGAAGCGTAAATTCTATCGTTGAGATCATAAATCTCATAAAAGACATCTCAGATCAGACAAATTTGCTAGCGCTAAATGCTGCTATCGAGGCGGCTCGTGCTGGCGAACATGGACGTGGCTTTGCAGTCGTGGCTGATGAGGTCAGAAAGCTTGCAGAGCGCACGCAAAAGGCGACACTTGAGGTTGAAGTAAATATAAATGGCCTTAAACAAAGTGCGAACACAATGATCGAAATGAGTGAGAATTTCTCTAAAATTTCAGCAAATGCGATGCAAATTTTAGGTGGCTTTGAGGGCAGCATCTCAAGCGTAAATGCCAACACGCAAAACATCCTAAATCAAGCCCTAAACGTAACAAATGAGGTCAATGTCAGTAACGGCAAGATAGATCATATCAACATGAAGCTAAATGGCTACCGAGGCGTCTTGCTTGGCGAGATAAATAAAATTCAAGACGTGCATGAGTGTAGATTTGGTAAGTGGTATGAAAAAGATGTGAAAAATACCATCATCAAAGATCCAAGAACCCTCTCAAGCATAGCTGCACACCACGAAAATGTCCATCACGGACTAGATAAGGCTATGGTGATTTTTGCTGACAAAGATAAGGGGCATTTAGCAGGTGTCGAGATACTAAAAGATGTCGAGCACTCAAGTAAAGCAGGCTTTGAAGAGCTACTTGAAGCGGTAAAAGCTGCTAGAAAGTAAGCAAATATAAATGGCTGGATTTCTAGCCATTTAGACGCAACTACCTTATCTCATACCTTTTTGAAACTACGTGGTAGTAAAAGGCTCCAACGAAAAAGAGGCTTCCCATAAAGGCTGCGATCATCTCCACGCTTAGTCCAAGCTCGTATAAAAAGCCGATCGCAAATGAGATAAGTGCGCTAAATCCAAGAAAAACCATATCATTATACGCGATCACTCTGCCGTAAAACTCTTTTTGGCAGTTTTGCTGAAGCAGCGTGTAGGTGTAGCTCCAAAGGCTTGACGTGCAAAATCCTGCAAAGATGATGCCAATGAGCGAGAGATAAAAATTTCGCAAAGAGAGCGCCCAGATGATGATGCCAAGCCCTTGACCGATGTAGATGTAGATGAGAGTTTTTTTATTCATAAATTTACTAAGCAAGGCTGGTGCAAACATAAGTGAGATCGACCTTGAGGCGTTTAGCAGGCCAATAACTAGCGAAGTTGAGAGTAAATTTGCGTATCTATAGTCAGCCAAAAGCGCGATCAACGCGTCATAAGCGGTAATGCCAACAAAGGCATGCAAAAATATAAGATGCACGATGAGCCTATTTTCTTTTAGGTATTTAAGCCCATTTTTGAGCATTTTTAGAGGTTTTTCTATAAATTCTGGCTTTAGCTCGTCTAGTTTTAAAAGATATAAAAAGCCAAAACTGCAAAGATAAAGAGCTCCGTCGAGCAAAAAGGCGCTTTTGATGCCAAAAAAGTGTATATAAACGCCTGCAAGCCCCATGCCAGCAGTATATGAGACCGCCCAGATGATAGAGTGGATCTCGTTTGCAAGCTTTAGGCTCTCTTTGCTTAAAATTTTTGGTAGCACGCTCATCTCTACTTGAAAATACATCCCACCAACGCCGTTTCTGACAAAAATGATAAGCAAAAGCAGCCATAAATAATCAAGTGAATTTATAAAAAGCAGCATAAAAACGCTTATGGTCTCAACCGCCATCATGATAATAAGCATCGGTTTTGGGCTAAATTTATCAACCAAAATGCCACTAAACGGGGCAATGACAACGCCTGGGATAAACGCCATCGCCGCACTTAGCGTGAGCGCCCACACAGGAGCGTCAAGCGAGATAAGCAGCGTAAAGATGCCAGTGTGCGAGAACCACACACCAAAGTAGCACATGAGCTGGATGGTGCTTAAAAGGCGGAAATTTCTCTCGTCCTTTAAAAGCTTAAGATACTCTTTCAAACTACTGGTTCCACATCAGAGTTATCTGTTCTATTTGCGCCTCGTCTGGGATCTGGCTTAAGTTTGTTATTTCTTGTGCAAGCGGATTTTTAAGCTTTATGAGCATGTCGTGGCTATCTATTTTTAGATAGATATTGTTTGTGTCGCTTTGAAATTTAGAGATAACAAGTGCGTTTTTTATATCTTTGAAATTTGACTTTAGGCTGATGTTTTCTGGAGTTTTAAACTCATTTGAGTAAATTTCGATGCTTGTAATGATGCCATTTAGCAAGGTGTATTCAAAAATTCTCTCGTTTTTACTTGTGACGATGTAGCTATTTTCTTTTTTTGTATTGTCTCTTTTTATGTTTTTTGCGCCATAAAATTTCATCACATCAGCATTTGCTGACTCGTTTGTAAGTTTTGC
>CAUUZE010000010.1:0-38926 GCA_963549665.1 Campylobacter concisus
CAAGTGTTGCGTTTAGCATCCAGATGGCTTTTTCAAATTTAGCTATTTGATCTTGCGCGTACATCTGAGTTGTTGTATCGCCCTCTGCAAGCTCATCAAGCTTTTTAAACTCGCCCAAAAGATGCTTGTAATCAGCCAAAACAATATCCAAAACTTCAGTTGGAGTGTAGCTCTCTTTTGGCTCATGCTTGATGTGAGCGACTTTTGCTAGCTCCTCAGCCTTTGCGATAGGTCTGCCGCCAAGCATAAGAGCTCTTTCTGCTACCGCATCAAATATCTCACTCATATCTTCATAGGCTTTTTCTGTGTACTCATGGACGCTGAAAAACTGAATACCTTTTACGTTCCAGTGAAGATCGTGAAATTTGATGTAAAGTGCGTTTGCATCGGCCTGAATTGTGTTTAACTGTAAAATAACTTTTGACATTTTTGTCTCCTTTTTTATTGTTTAAATGTGATGAAATTATATGTAGTTAGAGTTAATCAGTAGTTAATAATAAAATTTATTATTTAGTATAAAGTTTGACTACAAAATAAATTTATCTTGTAGTCAAATGTAGAATTTAGAAATTTGTCTATTTTTTATAAGGTGTAGTTTTGTAACCTTGCTCGATCAAACTACTCATGCCACCATCTAAATTTATAATCTTAAGATCTGAGCTATCTATCGCTGCAGCTGCTGCTGTGCTTCTTCTGCCACTTCTGCAAACAAGAGCGATAGGCTTTTTGATATCAACCGCTTTTGAAAGCTCATCTAAAAATGCACTCTTATTACTTGGATCAAAAGTGATGGTCTTCGCACCAGCTATGATGCCAGTCTCTTGCCATTCAGATGGAGTTCTAATATCAACGATCTGATCATATTTTTTGATCTCATCTGGACTTATATTAACAGTTTTAACATCAGCTGACAACATGTAACAAACGGCTCCTAAAAGTAAAATTTTTTTCATCTACTCTCCTTAAATAAATTTTTTAAATGTTAGCATGAATTATTAAATATATAAAATTTTTGTTGATAAATTTTATTAATAATAAAATCATACAAATAATGTATTAAAAAATAAATTTATTTATATGTCAATACTAACTACTTATAAAAATAAGAATTCTAAATATAAATGATTTAAATCACTCTATAAAAGATTTTTATGAGGTGGTATTTAAAGTAGGAGTGGTGTCCCCAGCGAGGTTCGAACTCACGACCTCAGAATTAGGAATTCTGCGCTCTATCCAGCTGAGCTATGAGGACAAATTTGCAAGTTAGTTTAAATTTTTACTCAAGTAGTTAAATTTTAAAGGGCAGATCGCTCTGCCCTATTTTGGCTAATTAGCCATTTCTCTTTTTAATAATCTCTTCACTTACGTTTTTAGGAACTTCTTCGTAGTGATCAAATTCCATAGAGTAAGTCGCACGACCTTGAGTCATTGAGCGAAGATCTGTTGAGTAGCCAAACATTTGAGCAAGTGGACAATAAGCTGCAATGATTTTTATACCATTTCTATCATCCATTGAATTTACTTGGCCACGGCGCTTATTAAGGTCACCGATAACATCACCCATATACTCTTCTGGAGTCTCAACTTCAACTTTCATCATAGGCTCAAGGATAACCGCACCTGCTTTTCTAGCGCCCTCTTTAAAGCCCATAGAAGCAGCAAGTTTAAATGCCATTTCAGATGAGTCAACTTCGTGGTAGCTACCATCAAAAAGTGTAACCTTAACATCTTCAACTGGGTATCCTGCAAGAACACCGCTTTGAAGCGCTTCTTTACAACCTTTTTCAACAGCTGGGATATACTCTTTTGGAACAACACCACCTTTGATGTCGTTAACAAATTCAAATCCACTAGCAGCTGGAAGTGGCTCGATACGTAAGAATACGTGACCATATTGACCACGACCACCTGATTGTTTAGCATACTTATACTCTTGCTCAACTGCCTTACGGATAGTCTCGCGGTAAGCAACTTGTGGTTGACCAACTTCAGCGTCTACTTTAAATTCACGAAGCATACGATCAACAATGATCTCTAGGTGAAGCTCACCCATGCCGCTAATGATAGTTTGTCCGCTCTCTTCATCAGTGCTAACTCTAAAGCTTGGATCTTCTTGAGCAAGTTTTTGAAGAGCTATCGCCATCTTTTCTTGATCTGCTTTTGTTTTTGGCTCAACCGCAACACTGATAACTGGCTCTGGGAAGTCCATTCTCTCAAGGATAACTTTATCTTTTTCACTTGCAAGAGTATCGCCAGTTAGGGTATTTTTTAGACCAACAACAGCGCCGATTTCACCAGCGAAAAGCTCAGTAATCTCTTCACGTTTATTTGAGTGCATTTTTAGTAAGCGGCCGATTCTCTCTTTGCAGTCTTGAACTGTGTTGTAAGCATAGCTACCACTTTCAAGGCTTCCTCTATAAACACGGATAAATGTTAGCTGTCCAACAAATGGGTCAGTCATAATTTTAAACGCAAGAGCGGCAAATTCGCCATCATCTGTACTTTCAACAGTCACTTCAGTGCCATCTTCATAAACACCATTTATCGCTGCGATCTCATCTGGAGCTGGTAAATAATCAACAACAGCATCAAGTAGAGGTTGGATACCTTTGTTTTTAAACGCAGTTCCGCAAAGCATAGGCGTGATAGTCATTCTTAAGCAGCCTGCTTTTATACCTTTTTTGATCTCTTCTTCAGTTAGCTCTTCGCCTGCAAAGAATTTCTCCATCAAACTATCGTCTGTCTCAGAAACAGCTTCGATTAGTTTTGCGCGGTATTCTTCAGCCTTATCTTTAACTTCAGCTGGAATTTCTTCTTCTACATAGTCAGTTGGCTTTTTCTCGTCATTCCAAACGTATGCTTTCATTCTTACAAGATCAACCACACCTTTAAAGTTATCCTCTGCACCGATAGGAATTTGGATAGGTACTGGATTTGCTTTTAATCTTTCTCTGATCTGCTCTTCAACTCTAAAGAAATTTGCACCAATTCTGTCCATTTTATTAACAAAAACAATTCTTGGTACGTGATATTTGTTTGCTTGTCTCCAAACAGTTTCAGACTGTGGCTGAACACCACCAACAGAACAAAATACCGCAACAGCACCGTCAAGAACACGCATAGAACGCTCAACTTCGATAGTAAAGTCAACGTGTCCCGGAGTGTCGATTAGGTTTATTTGATAACCCTTCCAAAACGCTGTAGTTGCAGCTGATGTAATAGTAATACCACGCTCTTTTTCTTGCTCCATCCAGTCCATAGTAGCAGCGCCATCATGAACCTCGCCTATCTTATGGCTCATACCAGTGAAGAATAAAATTCTCTCACTAGTAGTTGTCTTTCCAGCATCAATGTGAGCCGCAATACCGATATTTCTTACCTTATGTAAAGGCGTTTTTCTCTCTGCCATACTAATTCTTTCTTACCAGCGGTAGTGAGCAAATGCTTTATTAGCCTCTGCCATCTTGTAAGTATCTTCCTTCTTCTTGAAAGATGCACCTTTTGAATTTGCCGCATCTAAAAGCTCATTTGCTAGTTTATCAACCATTGTTCTTTCGCTTCTTTTTCTAGCAAAAGTTATAAGCCAGCGGATAGCAAGAGCTTGTTGGCGAGCTGGGCGAACCTCAACTGGCACTTGATAAGTAGCACCACCAACACGGCGTGATTTAACTTCTAAAATAGGTTTTACATTTTCGATAGCGTCGTTAAAAACGTCGATGCCTTTAATCTCAGCATTTTTCTTTTCGATAGCTTTAATAGCACCATACATTATCTCTGTAGCGACGCTTTTTTTGCCATCATACATAAGAGAATTAATAAATTTAGTGATTATTTTATTTCCGTAAATCGGATCAGGTAAAACTTCCCTTACAGGAGCTTTTCTTCTTCTCATTTTGATTTTTCCTTCAAATTTTTATGAAATTTTACTCAAACGTTTGCAAATTTAAGCAACGTCTGCGAACCTAATTTTTTACTTTTTTGGAGCAGCAGCGCCAGCTTTAGGGCGTTTTGCACCATATTTAGAACGAGAAACTGTTCTTTTTGCAACACCAGCAGTATCAAGTGCACCACGAACGATGTGATATTTAACACCTGGTAAGTCTTTAACCCTACCGCCGCGAACTAAAACGATACTGTGTTCTTGTAGGTTGTGACCTTCACCACCGATATAGCTGATGACTTCAAAACCGCTTGTAAGCCTAACTTTGGCAACTTTCCTCAAAGCTGAGTTTGGTTTTTTAGGAGTTGTAGTATAAACCCTAGTGCAAACTCCTCTTCTTTGAGGGCACTCTTTTAACGCTGGAGATTTTGACTTAACAGTCACTTTCTTGCGTTCATTTCTGACCAATTGATTTATGGTTGGCACAATAATTCCTTTCAACTAAATTTATTAAAAAGACCTAATTTTATTTAAAAAAAGCTTAAATAACGGTTAATAAGTTAGACTTATTCATACGTTCCTTTTTTTATAAAACCACTGTCATCTTTTAAAATTTCACCCTTTGCAACGACAAATTTAATCTCAAATTTCTCATCTATTAGCAAAATATCTGCATCGAAATTTTCTTTTATCTCGCCTTTTTTATTTTGCAAGGCCACACTTCTTGCCACGTTTGTCGTAAAATATGGCAACGCCTCTTCGATACTAAAGCCATCTTTTACGAAATTTATAAACTCTTTATATAGGCTCTTGACGCTAGCGATGCCTATTTTTAGTAAATTTCCGTCGCTATCATAGCTAGAGTAGCTACCAAAGCCATCTGAGCTAATTGTTATCTTATTTGTCGGTAAATTTTCTTTTTTGACGCGCTTTACAGCCTCAAGTGGCGTAAGTCCTGGCATGCATGTAAAGTCGATGTAGCCACCATCTTTTATAAATTTAAAGCTTTGTTTAAAAAGCTCCTCGTTTCTATTTACGTGCGTTGGCTGAAATAGCGTGATCGGCATGTCATACTCATTTAGCACTTCGTAAATCAAATTTAAGCCCTTTTTGCCATCTCCCATGTGAAGCGTGGTGTGGCCTGACTTCGAGCTGATCATACCAGCCACCCTGCCAGCGGAGACTATGTGAGCGAGCTCATCTTTGCTCACGCTTGATGAGCGGTGGTCGCTTATGGCTAGCTTAGTGCCGATTATGGGATCAACAAAGACAATATCTTTTTCGATCTCGCCAGTTATGGTTGGCGTTTTAGAGCTGTATGCGCCGGTGTGAGCGTAGCATGTGATGCCCTCGTCGTTTAGTGCGTGTGCTTTTGCGACTAAATTTTCAACGCTTCTTGTCGTGCTGTCAGTTCCAAGTAGTCCAACAGCTGTCGTTATGCCAGCTTCTATTAAATTTGAAAGCATGATCTCAGGCACCCTAGTCTTAAAGCCGCCCTCTCCGCCGCCTCCAGTGATATGCACATGCTTATCAATAAGACCTGGTATGGCTGTGAAATTTGAAGCGTCGATCACCTTTACATTTGGTAAATTTGGCTCTATATTTTCAGCTATGCAGACGATCTTGCCATTACATATAAATATATCTTTTTTGCCAAGAAATTTTGGCGAGTAAATTTTGGCGTTTTTTATAAGTATCATTTGGCATCCTTGTTTATCTTAGCTATGCCGATGCCAGTAAGTGCTAAAATGATAGCAAAGACAACGCCCATGTAGTTCAGTATCGCCCATGGCAAATAATCTACCGTTGGCACGCCAAGTGTGGCTGTCATGTATGCGCCTGCTGCTGACCAAGGGATGAGTGGGACGATCACGGTGCCAGAGTCTTCAAGTGTTCTTGATAGGTTTTTGGCTGCTAAATTTTTCTCTTTATAAAAGTCTTTAAACATCTCGCCAGGGATAAGGATAGAAAGATATGAGCTACCTGTGACAAATGCGACAGTTAGGCATGAGCCGATAGTCGAGATGATGACACCTGCTGTTGATTTGACCCTTGCCATAATGGTGTGAAGTACCTTTGTAAGCATGCCAGTTTTTGAGATGATGCCCGCAAAGCCCATAGCGCAAATGACTAGGATAGTGGTTGAATTTACAGAGCTTACGCCACCTCTGTTTAAAAGCTTAGTGATATCTTTTGAAAACTCCATATTAATGCCGCTCATCGTGACGTTAAAGCCAGTCATCACTGAGATAAAGCCATTTTTAAAGCTAAAATCTTGAACGATAACACCAAGAAGCACTGAAAATAGCGAAGCTATGATCATGACAGGTATCGTTGGCCACTTTAGCACCGAACCAGCCAAGACAAAAAGCACAGGCAAAAGCAAGATGATGTTCCAGTGAAAAATTTTATCAAGCTGACCTTGAAGTGCCAAAACCGACTCTGAAACATTTGCACCACTGCTTGCTGCCTCGCTACCAAAGAATAGATAAGCTGCTATCGCAACGATAGTTGCTGGGATAGTCGTATAAAACATGTGTTTGATGTGCTCATAAAGCTCTGAGCCAGCTGCTATCGGAGCTAGATTTGTCGTATCTGAGAGCGGGGAGAGCTTATCGCCAAAGTATGCTCCTGCGACTACCGCACCAGCAGTTGCTGCTAAATTTACATCAAGACCTTGAGCTATGCCCATGATGGCTACACCGACTGTGCCAGCAGAACCCCAAGATGTGCCAGTTACTGTTGAAATGATAGCTGCGATGACAAAAGCAGTTAGGACTAGATACTGCGGACTTATAAGATCCACGCCGTAGTAGATGATCATAGGGATAGTGCCTGAAAATACCCACGAGCCAATGAGTAGACCGACCGCCCAAAGTATCATAAGTGCTGGCAATGAGCTTGAAATTTTCTCTATCACTCCCTCTTGAAGCTCGCTCCAACTATATCCTAGTCTCCAAGCGATACCACCAGCCACGAGGGCTGCTATCAAAATGATCGGCTCAACCTTTAGCTTCATATAACCAACGCCAAGCGCAAGACCTACGATCATAACCAAGATAGGCGTAAGGGCTAGCAGAAACGAAGGCTCTTTTTTTATAGAGTTCATCATGTGTCCTTTAAATTTGAGATATTTTTTGAATTTAAAGGCTACAAACTTAAATTGTTATAAAAAAATAAAATAAATTTAAAATTTAAAATAAATGTGTGAAAATTTAGCACATCTAATATGTGCTAAATTTAGATCAGTCTTGCTTAATAGCGTATTTGCCACTACCAGTCGAGATGATGCAAAGTGACATAGCGATATAAAGATATATAAGCTCTGCTTTAAAGCCATTTACATTAGTTAGCTCAAGTAAATTTGACAAGCCAAAATACGAATACAAAATGACAAGACTAGAGCCAAAAACTAGGAGCGCGCCAAGCCTTGAGTAAAAGCCAACAGCGATCATTATAGGGGCTAAAACCTCGCTAAGATAGGCAAAATACGCCAGAAAACTAGGCAGTCCAGCATCAACTAAAATGCTCTTTACGCCGCCAACTCCGTGTAGAATTTTGCCAAAGCCATGCATAAAAAGGCAAATTCCAAGACCTAAGCGTAAAAATAGAAGTCCAAGATCGACATTTTTCATAATATCTCCGTTACATATTTTTAGTTAGGGATTTTATTTAATATTGATTAATGGCTTGTAAATTTAAGTGGGTAAATTTATAAGAGGATTAAGCCCCAGAGGTGGGGCTTAATATATTAGTTTTCTTTGATCTTTATCTTTTTATCTTTATAAAAACCAGTACCAACTGGGATCATACGTCCAAGGATGACGTTCTCTTTTAGATCTTCAAGATAGTCAAATTTAGCAGCGATTGACGCTTCTGTTAAGACCTTAGTTGTCTCTTGGAATGACGCAGCAGAGATCACACTATCACTTCCGATAGCCGCTCTTGTAACACCAAGAAGGATCGGCTCAGCGATAGCTGGCTCGCCACCCATTTTCATAATGCGCTCGTTCTCTTCTTTAAATTTGTTTCTTGAAACCATGTCACCAACGATGAAATTTGTATTTCCGCTATCGACGATTTTGACTTGGCGAAGCATTTGAGAGACGATGATCTCGATGTGCTTATCAGCGATCGCAACACCTTGGCGACGATAAACTTGCTGAATTTCACTGATCAAATAGTAGTGAAGTGCCTTCTCACCAAGAATTCTTAAGATATCGTGGCTTGAGATAAGTCCGTCTGTCAGTTTCTCTCCAGCGTGGACAAATTCGCCGTCTCTTACTTGGATCTGGCGGCTCTTCTCGATCAAATATTCAGCTGTCGTGCCATCTTCTGCTTGGATGATGATGCGCTCTTTTGAGCGAAGTGGCTTGTCAAATCTAACAACGCCGTCGATCTCAGCAACGATAGCTGTATTTTTAGGGCGTCTTGCCTCAAATAGCTCACTAACTCTTGGAAGACCACCGGTGATATCTTTTGACTTAGCAACAGCTTTTGGAGTCTTAGCCAAAATGTCAGCTTGAGCTACTTCATCGCCACTTGAAACAAAGATCGCAGTTTTTGGATCAAGCGGATACTTGATCAAATGTCCGCTCTTTGTAGTGATAATGATCGCTGGTTTTACGCCACTTGGCAAATATTCGTTGATAACAAGACGTCTTTGACCAGTTGCCTCGTCAGCTTGCTCAGTCGCACTATATCCTGGCTCGACATCTTCAAAGCTAACCACGCCAGCCTCTTCTGCGATAGTTGGAGTTGAGTATGGATCCCACTCAGCGATTATTAGCTTATCATCTTTTTCAGGTAGTGAGACCACTGTCGCTCTTTCTACCGCATCATTGTCTGATACTTGTATGATAGAATTTCTTGGGATGTAGTGGCGAACTGCCTCACGTCCATCTTTATCAGAAACGACAACAAAGAAGCCTTTTTCAGTTACTTTGTGACCTTTTTTGATATCTTTTAGTCTATCAAGGAAGTCACCTTTTAGTATGAAAAATTTAACCACACCATTTGCATCTGCTGTGATCTTTCTAGTTACTGGATCGCCATCTGAAATTTTAAGCTCACTAGCATATGGGATACGATTTGGAATGTTCCAACCCTCTTTTATGATCTCTACGATACTCTCGTTCTCTTTTACTTTGTCGCCATTTGCATAAGGGATATACATCTTGCCTTCGATCTTACCGCTAACGCCAGCTAGTTCGTTTGGCTTAGCAAGGTCGTTTCTTCTGATTGTATATTTAACCTCTTCTTTTTTGCCTTTGATAACGATATTTACATCTTCGTGAGCATATTCGATCTCGATTTTACCATCAATTGTTGATTTTATCTTTGGCTCAACAAGTAGCACAGCTGCACTTCTTCTGTTTGCAACGATCTTTTTGCCGTTGTTCTCGTATGTGCTAAGGTTGTAATATCTAATAAAGCCCTCTTTTTGAGCGATGACTTGGCGGTCTTGCTGCTCAGTAGAAGCCGTACCACCGATGTGGAATGTTCTTAGCGTTAGCTGAGTACCTGGCTCACCAATTGATTGAGCCGAGATGATACCGACAGCCTCGCCTGGTTTTACAAGTTTGCCCTCGCCCAAATTTAATCCATAACATTTTGCGCAAACGCCTTTTGGCGCCTTGCACGTGATAGGAGTTCTAATGCTTACTGATTTTATGCCAGCTTCTGTTATAGCCTTAGCTTTCTCCTCATCAAGCAATGTGCCTTCGCTAAATAAAATTTCATTTGTTATAGGATCGATCACATCATCTGCTAAAACACGGCCCAAGACTCTCTCTTCAAGGCTCTCTATTAGCTCGCCGCTCTCTGTGATATCTGTGATCTCAACACCCTCGTGCGTACCGCAGTCGTGCATTGTGACTTTAACGTTTTGAGCAACGTCGATTAGCTTTCTTGTTAAGTAACCGGCGTTGGCAGTTTTTAGCGCGGTATCTGCAAGACCCTTTCTAGCTCCGTGGGTTGAGTTGAAGTACTCCATTATGTTTAGACCTTCACGGAAGTTTGAAATGATCGGTGTTTCGATGATCGAGCCGTCCGGTTTTGCCATAAGACCACGCATACCAGCTAGCTGGCGAATTTGCGCTGCACTACCTCTCGCACCTGAGTCAGCCATCATATAAATTGAGTTAAATCCGCCCTTATCGCTTTGGATAAGCTTCATCATCTCGCTTGCAACGCTGTTGTTTGTATCTGTCCAGATATCGATGATCTTGTTGTATCTCTCACTATCTGTTAAAAGACCAGCGCCATATTGCTTTTGAATTTCACGAACTTTTTTCTTAGCTTCGTCGATATATTTTTGCTTACTATCTGGCACGATGATATCTGCGATAGAGATAGAAATTCCCGCTTTTGTAGCATATCTAAAGCCTAAATTTTTAAGCTTATCAAGGAAGTCAGCCGTTACCTCAAGGCCGCCATTTCTATAAACATAATCAACCAAATTTGCAATATCTTTTTTCTTCATGATCTTATTCCACATATTATCAGGAACAAAATCAGGTAGTATCGCTCTTAGGATCAAGCGACCAGCTGTTGTAAAGATGATCTTATTATCAACCATTGTCTTAATTTTAGCGTGAAGACCAAGAGTATTAGCCTCTTCAGCGATCATTACTTCATCAACACTTGAGAAAATTTTATTTGCACCTTTTTCATCGTTTCTCTCTAAGCTTAAATAATAAATTCCTAAAACCATATCTTGTGAAGGGACTGTGATAGCCTTACCACTTGCAGGAAGCAAGATGTTCATTGAGCTAAGCATCAAAATTTTGCACTCAGCGATAGCTTCCTGCGATAGTGGCACGTGAACAGCCATTTGGTCACCGTCGAAGTCAGCGTTGAAAGCCGCACAAACTAGTGGGTGAAGCTGGATAGCCTTACCTTCAACAAGCACTGGGTGAAACGCCTGGATAGAGAGCTTGTGAAGTGTCGGAGCACGGTTTAGCATAACTGGATAGTCTTTAACGACCTCTTCTAAGCACTCCCAAACCTCGTTTGTCTTATCTTCTATCATCTTTTTAGCTTGCTTAACAGTTGTCGCATAGCCTTTTTCTTCAAGACGAGCAAGCAAATGTGGCTTAAATAGCTCTAGAGCCATCTTCTTTGGAAGACCGCACTGATCCATCTTTAGCTTTGGACCAACGACGATAACAGAACGTCCAGAGAAATCAACACGCTTACCTAGCAAATTCTGACGGAAGCGGCCTTGCTTACCTTTGATGATCTCGCTTAGTGATTTTAGTGGGCGTTTATTTGCACCTTTTACCGCATTTGCTCTGCGGCCATTGTCAAATAGCGCATCAACAGCCTCTTGAAGCATTCTCTTTTCGTTTCTGATAATGATCTCAGGTGCGTCAAGCTCAAGTAAGCGTTTTAGACGGCTATTTCTATTTATTACACGGCGATATAGGTCGTTTACGTCTGAAACAGCAAATTTACCGCCATCAAGATTAACAAGTGGTCTAAGATCGGGCGGAAGAACTGGTAAATTTGTTATCATCATCCACTCTGGGCGGTTGCCTGAATTTAAAAAGCTCTCGATAACCTTTAGACGTTTTACGATAGTCTTTTTCTTAGCCTCAGAATTTGTAGCCTCCATCTCTTCTTGTAGCTGATTTAAAATTTGAGTTAGGTCAAGCTCAGCTAGCATATCATATATGACCTCGCCACCCATTCTAGCACTAAAGCCACTCTCTTCATATCTTGAAGCTAGGCTTTGATATTGCTCTTCGTTTAAAACGTCATATTTTTCAACTTTTTTAGAATTTTCATTGTCATAATAAGCCTCGCCAGCGTTATCAACAATGTATGCCTCATAGTAAAGTACGCGCTCTAGGTCTTTCATCTTGATACCAAGAAGCGCACCTATACGGCTTGGCAAGAAATTTACATACCAGATGTGAGCCACTGGAGTTACAAGCTCGATGTGACCCATGCGAGAACGACGAACCTTAGATGTTGTTACTTCAACGCCGCACTTTTCACACTTGATACCTTTATAGCGCATCTTTTTATATTTACCACAAAGACACTCGTAGTCACGGATCGGTCCGAAAATTTTGGCACAAAACAAGCCGTCACGCTCAGGTTTTAGCGTGCGGTAGTTGATAGTTTCTGGTTTTTTAACCTCGCCATAACTCCAAGATTTTATCTTCTCAGGACTTGCTAAACGAAGTTGGAAAGCTTCAAAATCACGAGGTCTATGCTCTTCTTTTATCTCAACTGGTTTTAAATTAGTTAGTTTCATTTGTCTCATCCTCATCATATATTTCCACATCAAGAGCTAGTGATTTTAGCTCGTTTGTTAGAACAAAGAACGTCTCAGGGATACCAGTCTCAGGAACGTTTTCACCTCTTGTTAAAGCTTTGTAAGCAGAAAGTCTTCCCTCAACATCGTCTGATTTTACAGTTAGCATCTCTCTTAGTGTATGAGCAGCACCATAAGCCTCAAGTGCCCAAACCTCCATCTCACCAAACCTTTGACCACCAAATAGCGCCTTACCACCGACAGGTTGTTGTGTAACAAGACTGTATGGTCCAGTACTTCTTGCGTGAACTTTTTCATCAACCAAGTGGTGAAGTTTTAGCATATACATACAACCAACATTAACGCGTTCTCTTATCTTTGAGCCTGTACGTCCGTCATATAGCTCAGTTTTACCGTCACTATCTATCTTTGCCATCTCAAATAGTTTTGCAAATTCGTCAGCTTTAACGCCTTCAAAAATAGGAGTTGCAAATCTTACGCCATTGCTCCAATCTTTTGCATACTCAAGAAGCTTCTCATCGCTCATCTTACCAAGAGCTTTTTTAGCGTCCATTAGCTTAGCAACGCTTGCGATCTCTATCATCTTAGCTCTTAGCTCTTTTATCCACTCGCCTTTTTTAGTCTCAAAAATTTCATTGATCTGCTCGCCTAAGCGGTAACCAACAAGACCAAGGTGGCTCTCTAAAATTTGACCAATGTTCATACGGCTTGGAACGCCTAGTGGGTTAAGCACGATATCAACGATCTGACCGCTTGGAAGATACGGCATATCAACTTCTCTAACTATATTTGAAACGATACCTTTGTTACCGTGACGTCCAGCCATCTTATCGCCAACTTTTAGTTTGCGTTTTGTAGCTATATAGACTTTTACAAGTTTTACAACGCCGCTTGGTAAAATATCATCTTTTTCTAAAATTTCTATCTTAGCGTCGTGCTCTTCTTTAAGCTTTTTCTTCTCATTTTGGAAGTAATTTTTTAGCTCATCATATTTCTTTTGGATATCTTTTGAAAAGCTCTTTACGATAGCATTTAGGGTAAATCTATTGATATTTTCAAAGTCAGCTTTGTTGATCTTTGAGCCCTTTTTATACTCTTTTTTATTTACCTCTTGATCACTCGCTAGTGGGTTTTTAGAAAGAAGTGCTGTAACTTTTAGCATCTCTTCGCGGTCTAGCATAAGCAGTCTATCATGATGCTCTTTTTCTAAAAGTGTCTTCTCTTCTTCGTAAGCCTTGTTTGTTCTGCTATCTTTTTCATAGCCTTTTTTAGTGAAAATTTTAACATCAACAACAACGCCTTCCATTGAAGCAGAAGCATAGAGCGATTTATTTACCACGTGACCAGCTTTTTCACCAAAGATCGCACGCAAAAGTCTTTCTTCTGGAGTTGGCTTAACCTCGCCTTTTGGAGATACTTTACCAACAAGGATCATACCAGGCTTGATCTCTGTACCAATTTTAACAATACCACTTTCATCAAGGTGCATAAGCTCCTCTTCTTTGACGTTTGGTATATCTTTTGTTATCTCTTCAACGCCGTCTTTTAGCTCACGAGCCTCAATCTCTTTTTCATAAATATGAACGCTTGTAAAGGCATCTTCACGTATCATTTTTTCACTAATAACGATCGCGTCCTCGTAGTTGTAGCCATTCCAAGGCATAAATGCAATTAGTGCGTTTTTACCGATAGCTAGCTCGCCTTTTTCCATGCTTGGGCCATCAGCTATAATTTGATTAGCAACGATCTCATCACCTTTTTTAACGATCGGATGTTGTGAAAATGTCGTATTTTGGTTTGTTCTTAAATTTTTCTCTAAAGAGTAGTGATCGATATATGGACCAGCTTCATCTTCACCAAGGATAAAGATGTTTTTATTATCAACCTTTTCAACCACGCCGCCTCGTTTTGCTTTTACGCTCTCCCAAGCATCTCTTGCGATAACGCTCTCCATACCTGTTCCAACGATAGGAGCAGTTGAACGAAGTAGTGGCACTGCTTGACGCTGCATGTTTGAGCCCATAAGTGCACGGTTAGCGTCGTCGTGCTCTAGGAAAGGGATAAGCGAAGCTGCAACACCAGCTATCATACCAGAGCAAAGGTCGATCAAGGTAACATCTTCTCTACGAGCAAGCATCATCTCGCCCTCTTTTCTAACCTCGATCAAGTCTTCAACAATATGTCCGTTTTCATCAAGTTTAGTTGATGCTGGAGCTATAACATTGCCCTCTTCTTGTGTCGCTGTTAGATAGACTATCTCATCAGTCACTTTGCCATCGACGACTTTTTTATAAGGCGCCTCAACAAAGCCAAGGTCATTTACTTTTGCATAAGTTGAAAGAGTATTGATAAGACCGATATTTTGACCTTCTGGAGTCTCAACCGGACAAATTCTGCCGTAGTGAGTTGGGTGAACGTCACGCACCTCAAAGCCAGCACGCTCTTTTACCAAGCCACCCTCGCCAAGCGCAGATAGACGGCGCTTGTGAGTAACCTCACTAAGTGGGTTTGTCTGATCCATAAACTGGCTTAGCTGACCGCCTGTGAAAAATTCCATAATTGTCGCTGTGATCATTTTTGGATTGATAAGATCATAAGGCATGATCTCATCAGTGTTATTGCTTAGACTTGTAAATTTATCACGGATAGCCTTTTGCATCTTGACAAAGCCAAGGTGTAGCTCACTAGCAAGTAGCTCACCGATAGATCTTATACGGCGGTTACCAAGGTGATCGCGGTCATCAATGTGGCCTTGTCCGTTTTTAACTTTTATAAGATATTTTGCAGTTTTGATGATATCTTCACTAGTTAGTAAAGTAACGTACTCTGGCACATCAAGTGAGAGTTTGTGGTTCATCTTCATACGACCAACTTTTGTTAGGTCATATCTTTCAGGGTTAAACAATATATCATTTACAAAGCTTTTTGCAGCCTCTTTAACTACCGGCTCGCCAGGTCTCATGACCTTGTAAATTCTAATCGCAGCAAGGTCATTTTCATCATCAACACCCTCAGTTTGTTTTAAAACCTTAAGCATATCATTGTCAGCAATAAATGAATTTATGATAGCGTCGTCAACACCGGCTGCAGAGTTGTTTATAATGTCGATGCTTTCATGCTCAGCTAAAATTTTTGCAAGTTTATTCTCATCAAGAGCAGATAGTGTGTCATATAAAATTTCGCCGCTTTCTGTGTTTATCACAGGGTTTGCCAAATATCTACCTATAAGTGCTTCGATCGGATACTCGACAAATTTAACGCCATCTTCGATTAATTTATCGGCTTTTTTCTTTGTTAGACGCTTGCCAGCTTGGTGAAGAATCTCTCCATCTTCATTTTTTATATCATACTCAACTCTTCCTAGATAATCCTCTGGATTAAAAAGAGTTAAAAATTTATTATTTTTAATAACTAAATTTTGTATCGGATAAAATAGCTTAATAATGTCTTGTTTTTTATATCCTAATGCCCTAAACAAGATAGTTACAGGCACTTTTCTGCGCTTATTTATCCTAACATATAAAATATCTTTTGTATCATATTCAAAGTGCAACCAAGATCCGCGATCTGGGATTATTTGAGCTGTATAGATAAGTTTATTTGCAACAGTTGCACTCTCTTCTTGTTTAAAGATAACGCCAGGGCTTCTATGAAGTTGATTTACAACAACACGCTCAACGCCATTTATAATAAATGAAATTCTATCTGTCATCAACGGAATTTCACGTATAAAAATTTCTTGCTCTTTTATATCTTTAACGCCAACTTTATCACCAGTCTTATCGTCTTTTTCATGGACAATAAGGCGTATTTTCATTTTTAAATTTACAGAGTATGTAAGACCTCTTTCTATACACTCTCTAATTGTATATTTTGGTTTTCCAATCTCTGAGCTAACATATTCTAAAGTCAAACGATTTTGCGGATCATGTATAGGGAAAATCGACTTAAAAACTTTTTCGATACCGCTTTCTGTCTGATTGTTATTTAGATTTAAAAAATTATCAAAGCTCTTTTTTTGTAGTTGTAGTAGGTTCGGAACGTCTATCTCTTTAACGACATTAGAGAAGTCAACTCTAAGACGATTTCCTGAGTATAAGCTATTTAACATTGCATCTACCTCGTGGTAATTTTGAAAGAAAAGTATAGCCTTTTACAAGGCATCTAAAATTTAAAAAAGAGAGAGCCTCTGCTCTCTCTTGAAATATTAAGCCTAAATAATAAAAAATTATTTAAGTTCAACCTTAGCACCAGCCTCTTCAAGCTCTTTTTTAGCTGCTTCAGCTTCGTCTTTGCTAACGCCTTCTTTAAGAACAGATGGAGTTCCTTCAACAGCGTCTTTAGCCTCTTTAAGACCAAGACCAGTAAGTGCTCTAACAACCTTAATAACGTTGATTTTCTTATCGCCAGAATCAACAAGAACGATGTTAAATTCTGTTTTTTCTTCAGCAGCAGCTGCACCACCAGCAACAGCTGCACCACCAGCAACCATTACAGGAGCTGCGCTAACACCAAATTTCTCTTCAAACTCTTTTACAAGTTCGCTAAGTTCAAGTACAGAAAGATTAGATATAAACTCTAATACGTCTTCTTTTGTAATTGCCATTTTTAATCCTTATTATTTTTAATTTAATTAAGCTGATTGTTCTTTTTTCTCTTTAAGCGCATTCAAACCAATTGTGAAATTTTGAATTGGCGCATTCCAAACTTGCAAAAGCATCGCAATAAGCTCATCACGGCTAGGCATTTTAGATAGAGCTTTAACTTTATCAACGCTTGCAACTTCGCCATCAATATAAGCTGTTTTAATTTTGAAAAGATCAGAATTTGACTCTTCAAATTTTGCGGCTACTTTAGTTACTGCTAATTGATCTTCACTCCAAAGATAGATATTTGTATCTTTGAGTTCCATTCCGACTTTATCAGAATTTTTAAGAGCAATATTTGCAAGAGTATTTTTAATAACTTGAACTTTTACATTTTGTTCTTTAGCAGAATTTCTTAAAACTTCAAGTTTTTTAACTGAAAGACCACGATAGTCACAAACTACAATAGCTTCAGCAGTTTTAAATTCACTCTCTAATTTTGCAACAACTTCAGTTTTTTCGTTACGTGTCACTTTTTCTCCTTTCCGACCGGTAATTTCAAGCAGAGCGGGTCGAATCAATTAAGCCCAATGGCCTCGGCTATCTCCAATCTAAGATATAAATTTCTCTAAATTCTTATTTTAAATCCATAACTTCTTGAGTATCAAGAGTTACAGAAGGGCTCATTGTTAAAGACAATGAAGCATTTTTTACATATCTACCTTTTGCAGTCGCAGGTTTATGTTTATTAATAGCTTTAATAAATGTTGAAATATTTTCATTTAATTGCTCTTTAGTAAAATTGACCTTACCAAGACCTGCATGTATATTTCCTTGCTTATCAACACGGAAATTCACTTGACCACTTTTTGCATTATTAACAGCTTGTGCAACATCCATTGTAACTGTTCCAGTTTTTGGATTTGGCATTAAACCTTTAGGTCCTAAAATTCTACCAACTTTACCTACAAGACCCATTAAATTTGGAGTAGCTATAAGAACATCAAAGTTCATTATACCTTTTTGGATATCCTCAACTAGATCATCAGCGCCAACTATATCAGCACCAGCAGCTTTTGCCTCATCAGCTTTAGCATCTTTTGCTATAACAGCAACTCTTACAACTTTGCCTGTACCAGCTGGTAAAACAACAGAACCACGAACCATTTGATCAGCATGTCTTGGATCAACGTTTAATTTTAACGCAATCTCAACTGTCTCATTAAATTTAGCAGAAGCTAGAGTTTTAACAGTATCGATAGCCTCGCTAAGGTTATAAATTTTATCTTGCTCTACTTTTTTGAGCAATTCTTGAAATCTCTTACTAGTTTTTCCCATAAATTTCTCCGCATATAAATTGCTTCCGTCTTTTGAAAATCAACCTGACGGTAAAGGTTTTAGTCTACTACTTCGACACCCATTGAACGAGCTGAACCAGCAATAATCTTAGCTGCTTGCTCTTTATCATTTGTATTTAAATCAACAAGTTTTTTCTCAACAATTTCTAAAACTTGAGCTTTTGTCAATTTACCTACCTTATTTTTTAAAGGATTATCTGTTCCTTTTGTTATACCTGCAGCCTTTTTAATAAGGTCTGTAGCAGGTGGTTGCTTTGTGATAAATGTAAAACTTTTATCAGCATAAACTGTTATAACGACCGGGATATTAAATCCAACCATATCTTTTGTTTTTTCATTAAAGGCTTTACAAAATTCCATAATATTAACGCCTTTTTGTCCTAATGCTGGACCAACTGGCGGGCTAGGATTTGCTTTTGTTGCGGCAATTTGTAATTTTATTTCACCTATAACTTTTTTAGCCATTTCTTGCTCCTTAAATTATCTTCTCAACTTGTGAATACAAAATATCAACAGGGGTACTTCTACCAAAAATAGAAACATTAAGTCTAAGCTTGCCATGTATCATATCGTATTCTTCAACGATACCTGTAAAGTTAGCAAAAGGACCTTCTGTTATGCGAACGCTTTCACCATCCTCAAAAAATATTTTAGGTTTTGGTGCCGCTCTTTTTTGAACTTTCTCCAAGATAGTATTTATATCTTTTTCAGTCAATGGTGTAGGCTTTTTAGCCTCACCGATAAAACGTCCAACCTTTGGTAAAGACTGAATCTTATGCCAAAGAGCTGTATCAAGATCTAAACATGCAAAAGCATATCCAGGATAAAGAGTTCTTTCATTAATTTTTTGTTTACCGTTTTTTATCTCTATTACGTCTTCTGTAGGAACGATAACTTCTTTTAGTTGATCTTCGATACCGTGATCTCTAACTAAATTTTCAATTCCTCTTTTTACTGCCATTTCGCTACCAGCGTAAGTTTGTATAGCATACCATTTATGTGACATTATTTTTCCCTTACCCTATATAACTTTAGAAAGAACAAAGGACATAATAACATCAACAAGAGCTAAAAAAAGTGAAACAACAGCGACCACGATAAAAACTGCAATAAAAGCATTTCTAATTTGTTCTTTAGTAGGAAAGATAACTTTCATTATTTCCAATTTAGATAGCTTTATATAACTTATAAATTTTTCCATAATCTTAACCTTAATTGTGGCAGGGCAAGAGGGATTCGAACCCCCAACCATTGGATTTGGAATCCAGCGCTCTACCGTTGGAGCTATTGCCCTAATAGCTACTTATTCTTAATTAGCTTTTTAACTTAACTTCTTTATGAACAGTATGTTTTTTTAATCTTGGGCAATATTTTTTGAGCTCAACCTTATCTGTAGTGGTTTTGCTGTTTTTTGTAGTAGTATAATTGATATCACCACACTCAGAGCATTTTAAACCGATTTTAATTCTCATATATATTCCTTATAGAATGCCAAAGGGTTTTCCCTTTGGCATAATTTTATAAATTAACCAAGTATTTTTGAAACAACACCTGAACCAACAGTTCTACCACCTTCACGGATAGCAAAACGAGTACCTTCTTCAAGTGCAACTGGAGCGATAAGCTCAACAGAAATTCTTACGTTATCACCTGGCATAACCATCTCTGTGCCTTCTGGTAATGTAATAGAACCAGTAACGTCAGTTGTTCTTACATAGAATTGTGGTCTATAGTTGTTAAAGAAAGGAGTGTGGCGACCACCCTCTTCTTTAGTTAGAATATAAACCTCACCCTCAAATTTTGTGTGAGGAGTAATTGATTTAGGTTTGCAAAGAACCATACCACGTTCAACGTCTTCTTTTTTAGTACCACGAAGAAGAACACCAACGTTATCACCAGCTTCACCTTGATCCATCTCTTTTCTAAACATCTCAACACCAGTAACTGTTGTTGTTTGTGTAGGTTTGATACCAACGATTTCTATTGTGTCGCCAACTTTTACAACACCTTTCTCAATTCTACCTGTTACAACTGTACCACGACCTGAAATTGAGAAAACATCTTCGATTGGCATAAGAAGATCTTTGTCCGTAGCACGAACTGGAGTTGGGATATAGCTATCAACCGCATCCATTAGTTCCATAATTTTTGCTGACCATTCGCCATCTTGTCCAGCTTTTGCCTCTTCAAGAGCTTTAAGTGCTGAACCAGAAACTATTGGAGTATCATCACCTGGGAAGTTGTACTCGTTAAGTAGTTCGCGAATTTCCATTTCAACTAGTTCAAGTAACTCAGCATCATCAACCATATCTGCTTTGTTCATGAAAACAACGATATAAGGAACACCAACTTGGCGAGATAGCAAGATGTGCTCTCTTGTTTGTGGCATTGGGCCGTCTGCTGCAGAAACAACTAGAATAGCACCGTCCATTTGAGCAGCACCAGTAATCATGTTTTTTACATAGTCGGCGTGGCCTGGGCAGTCAACGTGAGCATAGTGACGTTTTTCTGTCTCATACTCAATGTGTGAAGTAGCAATTGTAATACCACGCTCTTTCTCTTCTGGAGCATTATCAATATTATCATAATCTTTTAGCTCAGCAAGACCTTTGCGTGAAAGAACAGCAGATATTGCAGCTGTTAAAGTAGTTTTACCATGGTCAACGTGACCGATAGTGCCTATGTTTACGTGTGGCTTGTTGCGTGAAAATTTTTCTTTAGCCATCTTTTCCTCCGTTATGATATGTGTCTTTATCTAATTCAAATTCGTATAGTAATATAAAATCATATAAACCAGTGGAGCTCATAACGGGACTTGAACCCGCGACCTCTTCCTTACCAAGGAAGTGCTCTACCTCTGAGCCATATGAGCGAAAAACGCTTGGCTGAGATGATTTTAATCAACATACAAACAACTAAAAATTCATGAAAATAAAGATGGAATAACTGTGTTTAGTAAAATCTAGATACAGCTCCCAGTTTACTTTCCCAAATTTTGGAGCGGGAAACGGGGCTCGAACCCGCGACCCTCAGCTTGGAAGGCTGATGCTCTAGCCAACTGAGCTACTCCCGCATAACAATGGTGGTGAGACGTGGATTCGAACCACGGAAGACATAGTCAGCAGATTTACAGTCTGCCCTCGTTGGCCGCTTGAGTATCTCACCTTAAACATTAATAAGTTATTTTGGTATTTTCTGGTCAAACACTGTTACAAAATGGAGCTGGTGAACGGACTTGAACCGCCGACCCACTGCTTACAAGGCAGTAGCTCTACCAACTGAGCTACACCAGCACCTATTTTGTGAAGTGGCAATTATAGCCCAAAATAAAATAAAAGTCAAGGAGATTTTGAAAAATATTTCATCTATTTTTTTACAATCAAAAATTAGATGAAATTTATAAAAATTTCAAAAACAGCCACTAGTATGAGCCCCTTCTACTAAAAATCAAAGATAAATTTTACATATATAAAATTTCATATTTTCATAGTTTTATTTTTTTTAAAAGCTAAAATTTCTATAATTACGAAAAATTACAAAGGATTTAATATGCAATTTTTACCTTGGGCGGTAATTTTACTGCTAATTTACGTGATCTATTTCTTAATGATCCGCTACGAAAAAAAGATAGCGACGCTAAGTAAGATGATCGAGCAAAACAGTGATGGTATCAAAGAAAATAGAGACCTTATAGGTCAAAACAGATCACTAATCGAGAAAAATAAACACAACATTGAGAAAAATACTAAAGATATTACAACAAATGTTGAAAAAATAGACATCGACTTGGAAGATTAATTCTTCCAAAATTTCTCTTCTTTTTCCTTTTTTATCAAATTTTCGTAAGTTTGCATTCTTATATTTACTGGCTCTAAATTTATGCCATCTTTTTTTATCTTAAAATATTTTCCATCCATCAAGCAATACTCTGGCACAAGGTCATAACGCTTCGAAAGTGGCAAAACTCTAAAGCTTAGATTATCTAGTATCAAAGGCTCTTTGTGTAAATTTTCCCAAACAGCTAGCACCATATGATATTTTTTTGTATTTTTTTCCTGAACGACTAGAAGGCATTTTTGATTATCTACACCAAGATCTTTTAGGCTATCACGCTTTGATATAGCGTACTCCTCGCAGTCTCCACCACCTCGCCTTAAAAACTCGCTCCTAGTGCTCCACACATCGACATTTGTATTGTAAAAATCATCATATCTTGGCATTAAGGAATTTAAGTATGAATTTATGAGTTCTAGCTTTCTTATAAAACTTTCGTGTTCTATTTTTTTCATAAAATTCGCATAGTGATTTAGGATATTTTTGCAAATTTGATTTTTGCATTGAGATATATTTTTTGGGGAAATTTCAAAATTATTTGCAAAAAGTGAAGAGACAAAAAAAAGAAGCAAAATTTTACGCATGTAGCTGCTTCATCAAAAGTACAAGACCTATTCTATCTTTCACATTTAGTTTGCTATAAATCGACGTAGTGTGCGCCTTTACCGTCCTTAAAGTAATGCCTGTTTGCTCTGAAATTTCGTTGTTTGTTAGACCTTGGTAGATTAAGTTTGCGATCTCTTTTTCGCGTGAGCTAAGCTCGCTTAGATCAGACTTTTTCTCTAAGGTTTCACTTTCATTATTTATATATGAGCCCGTTAGTTCTCCGATCATCGCTTGGATAAATTCTGGATAAAGCCAAACTTTGCCATTTAAAATCGTCTCAAAGGCATCTTCAAAGTGTGTCTTTCTCATGTGTGAGTTTGCATATCCTTTGACACCAAGAGCCAGCAGATGTTTGCCTTCACTAAATTTTGGTTCGTTTGCAAGGATTAGACATTTTATATTTGGAAAACTTTCATGAATGGTTTTAATATTTTCATCAAGGCTATCTTTAAAAGCATTTGTATCGATGCCAACGATATCAACCTCGTCGTTTAAATTTGCAAAAAAATCCTTTTTGTTGTGAGTAAATTTCACATTATCATCTGAAAAATACCCTCGCCAAAGATTATTAAGCGAACCATTTTGAGTAAAAAAAACCACATTCATAATTATATTTCCTTATATCACATATAGGTTTGCTCGTAAATTTTTGACTCATTTACGAAAACGATCAAGTAGCGCTCCTTGCCACTATTTGCCTCAAATTTATAACTAAAAGTGGATAAGAATTTCTCAACCACTTCTTTGTCTTCTTTTAAAAAGATACTCATCTCAAAACAACCATTTGATATAGCGTATCTATATGGCACGCTAAGAGATAGTAAATTTAGATCAAAGTCCAAGCTATCGCTGCTTTCATCGTAGCCACTAATTGATATTTTAATGCTGCTTACCAGCTCATCTTCTATCTTTAGCCCAGCTAAGCTGATATGCTCTTCTCTTTTTAAATTTATCATCTCATCAAAGCTTTTTTCGCAGTCTTTAAAGAGAAATTTAACGACCTCTCTTCCGATTAGATCGCATATTTTGCCATCATTTAAAATGACAAATTCCTCAGCCAGCTTTGCTCTTGAAATTTGATATTCACTAAAATTTCGCTCAAAGCTAGCTGACTTTTGCATTATCGCTCCGTTAAAGCGTTTTGTTTTGCTTTTAAGATAGGTTTTAGCAGATAGTCAAGTATTGTCTTTTTACCGGTGATGATATCGGCTGAAACTATCATACCAACCTTGATCCTAAGTGGCTTCTCTTCGCTACCAAGATAGTTTTTCTCAGTTTCTATCCTGACTAGATAGTAGCTCTCGCCCGTTTTTTCATTTGTCTCGGTATCGGCACTGATCTGCGTTACTTTGCCTTTTAAACCGCCATAAATACTAAAATCATACGCCGTAAATTTAACCATCGTATCAAGCCCAGGTCTTAAGAACGCAACGTCAGCTGGCTTAACCTTTACCTCGGCGATGAGCTTATCTTCAAGCGGGACGATCTCTGCGATATTTTCACCAGGTTTGATGACACCTGAGACTGTATGCACCATCATCTTACTAACGATACCATTTACCGGAGATCTTACATAAGTTCTTTCAACCCTGTCGCTTAGGCTGATTTGCGACTCGTTTATCCTTGCGATCTCAGCAGAGACTTCGTTTAGCTCTTTTTTTGCATTGTTTTTAAATGCCAGCTTTGCCTCTTCTATCTTATTTTTTGCCTCTTTTATGGTTGATTCGACCCTTGGTACAGCAAGCACAGATGCGTCAAGCTCGCCCTTTAGATCATTTACACGTCTTTGAAGCTGGATATACTCGACCTCACTAACAAGACCCTTTTTAAAGATAGGCTCCATGATCGCTTTTTCTTTTAAAACAAGGTTGTAGCTATTTTGAGTTTGAGAAATTTTATTTCTAAGCTCATTTAGCTCGCTTTGGCGCTGATGGATCTGCTCTGTTAGAATTCCTATTTGCTCATTTAAGTGATCGATGTTTGAGTTATGCAAGCTTATCTCGTATTTTATAGCCTTGCTATTGTTCGCATCTCTTGTTTCGTTATAGTCAAATTCTTTATCATTTGCTTCAGCATCAAGCCTCATAAATTTAGCCTGAAGCTCATCAAGTCTTAGCTTTGACTCGCCGTAGCTACTTGTAAAATTTTTATTATCAAGCCTGATTAAAATTTGATCTTTTTTAACCTCATCGCCCTCTTTTACAAAAATTTGATCCACGATACCACCTTCAAGGTTTTGTATCGCTTGGTTTTTGCCTGATGGGATGATCTTGCCGCTACCTCTTGTTATCTCATCTATCTGCGCCCACGAAGCCCAAATAAGTAGCCAAAATACAGTTATGCTAACTGCATAAAGTATCTTTTTTGAGGTTGATGGAGCTTTTGCCAAAACTGCCTCTGAGAGGCTTGACATAAATTTCAAGTCATAAGCATCGTAGTTTTTTGCTTGGATGTTTGACCTGATGCCATCTACGCTATTTAAAATTTGATCTCCAGCGCTCTCTTGATCTTTTATGTCACTTTTTTGGACTGGCTTTTCGTCTGGCTTTAAATTTTCATTTTGTTGATTTTTTATATCTTCTTGCATAATCACTTCCCGCTAAGTCTAGCTAAAACTTCGTCTCTTGGACCATCTAGTAAAATTTTGCCGTTGTCCATCACTATGAGCCTATCAACAAGATCGAGCATCGATGTTCTGTGAGTTACTAAAATCATAGTTTTATTTACGGTATTTACCTTTAAATTTGCTTTTAGCTTGCTCTCAACTGTGTTGTCTAGTGAATTTGTAGGCTCGTCAAGCAAGATGATAGGACTATCAAGCAAAAATGCCCTAGCCACAGCTATGCTTTGACGCTGACCGCCGCTAATGCCATCGCCTCTTTCAAAGACAGGCATATCAAAACCAAGCGGGTGAGCATTGACATACTCGTCTACGCCACTCACTTTTGCAGCCTTGATGATCTGCATATCATCAACGTATGGAGCTTTTTGAACGATATTTTCTCTAACAGTTCCTTTAAATAGCACAACATCTTGTGGCACGTAGCCGATATTTCTTCTAAGATCAGCTGGGTCTATCTGATTTATATCGATACCATCAATTAGCACCGAGCCCTCAGTGGGTGCGTAAAGACCTAGGATTATCTTTTGCAAGGTTGTCTTACCAGAGCCATTTCTACCGATGATGCCTACTTTCTCACCTGGCTGAATGACAAAATTTATCCTATCAAGTGAGCCTTTTGTAGTATCTGGATATGTAAAGCTAACGTTTTTAAACTCTATCTTGCCCTCAAAAGAATTTCTTCTAACAAATTTCTTGCCCTCAGGTCTTTCAACTGGCATCTGCATGATCTTGCTAAGGCTTTGATAAGCCGTCTTTGTCTGCTCGAAATTTGCAGCTAGTGAGGCTACTTGACCCATAGGAGCGATCGCACGAGAGCTAAGCATAACAGCAGCGATCAAACCACCCATTGTAAGGTGCGTATCTTGTATCATATAAACGCCAAGAACGATGATAGCGATAGTGTTTAACTGCACCAAAAATGAAGTCACAGTTGTGATCGAAGTAGTGATGATCTTTGACTTGATACTTCTGTTTGCTATCTCGCCAGTCGCCTCTTCCCAGTTCCACTGCACGTGGCCGCTAGCACCAAGAGTTTTAATGGTCTCCAAGCTGCTAAGACTCTCTATCAAAATTCCATTTTTCATAGCTGAAGCCTCAAATGTGCTCTTGATCGCGTTTTGAAGTGGGTCTTTTATAAAAAATGTGTAGCACAAAATAGCTATCATGATAACGATAGGCACAAGCACAAGGTAGCTTCCTATAAAATAGGTAACTATCAAGAAGATTAACGCAAACGGCAGATCCACAATGGCAGCAAGCGACGCAGATGAGAAGAAATTTCTAACTGTGTCAAATTCTTTTAAGTTGCTAGCAAATGAACCAACTGACTTTGGCTTATTGCTAAATTTCATATCCATTACGCGCTCAAACAAGATAGAGCTCATAATGATATCGCTCTTCTTACCTGCGATCTCAAGAAAATATGAACGAACAAATTTTAAAAATAGATCGATACCATAAACGACGCTTACACCAAGCGCTAGAACCCAAAGTGTCTCAACTGCGTTATTTGGTACAACGCGGTCATAGACGTTCATCGTAAAGAGCGGGCTTGCAAGGACAAATAAGTTTATGATAAAGCTTGCAACAACCACATCTAAATAAATTTTCTTAGAGCGCTTTAAAGTGCCCCAAAACCAGTGATCATTACCAGCGTCGATAAGCTTTGTCGAGCTTGTATCTTCTGGGACAAATTCACGTTTTAGATAGTAAGCATAGCCTAGATACTCATCTTTTAGCTTGCTTGTTTCTATCGTGCTAGTGCCAGTTGAAAGATCAGGCGTGATGATGTTTGCCATCTTTTTATCTTCGCTGAAAGATTGCAGGATGCAAGCTTTTTTGCCTCTAAGCATCAAGATGCAAGGCAAAACTAAAGGCGAAATTTGATCAAGATCTTTTCTGACAAGCGTCGATGCAAAGCCAGCACGTGAAGCTGCACGAGAAAATAAAGACTTCGAGCTCTTTAGTGAAAAAAGCTCGATCTCTTCGCCATCTTTTACAGGCAGACCGATAGTCAAAGCATCGGCACTATATGGGTTATTGTGAAGTTTGGTAAAGATCACCAAACATTGAAGCAGTTCGTCTTTTATCTTATCGCTATGCATCTATCATCCAATATTTTTGATTTCATCTATGTAAATTCCTTGCATATTTTTAATGCCAAGCTCAATCAGCTTACTCTTTTGCTCTTCACTCTCAACACCAATCGCAATCAAAATGATATCTTTTGAGCTTAAAACAACATCTAGTGATTGTTTTGTATTTGCTCCTGATTTATCACTTAAAAAGTCGATTAAGACGCTTGACTGGATCTTTACGTAGTCTGGATTAAATTCTTTTAGCTTCTCAATGCCTTTTGCGCTGAGTTCAAAGTGGTCAAATCCAAAACCAAAGCCGAGTTCTTTTAATTTTTTAGTAAGTCTAACTATACTTTCGATACTAATATCGTCTTTGTTTGGAATTTCTATATAGTTTTTATATTTTGAAATTTGAGCGATTTTTTTAAGTGTGGCTTCAAGTTTTGAGAAATTTTCATCCGAGCTTAGTATCTCTTTTCCTAAATTTATCGCCAAGCTTCCTTGAGGCAAGATATTTTCAGGCAAAATTCTAGCGATTCTATTTAGGATATGAAGATCGAGCATCGCACCTAAATTTAGCTCATTTACCATTGGCATAAAGTATGATGCCATACGCCATTTACCTTCACTATCAACTAGCCTTAGATAAAGTTCATACTGCTCAAAACTTGAGTCAAAACCAACTACTTTTTGAGCTGCAAATTTAAATTTATCCTCTTTTATAGAGTCAAAGATAAGCTCTTTGTATTTCTCTTTGCCGATGACTAGGGTGTTTTGATTTGCATTAAATTCTTTGCAAGTAAAGCAGCCAGCCAGTCTTGCACTAGCTAAAGTAACGTCAGCTGATGTAAGTAGCGTCCTCATGTCAGTGCTTGGTGAATACTCGACAATAGCAGCATTGACTGGGCATTCACTATCATTTATAGAGAAATTTGCATAGAGTTTTTTAAACTCAGCCATGATCTTATCGTCTAAAGCTGAGAAATTTGACGAGTTTTTACCGTAAGAAAGCAAGATAAAGTCGTTGTCATTTAGCCTTGCAACGATCGCATTTTGGTCATTTTCGGTTGATTTTTCTTGTAAAATTTGGGCTATTTTTATGATGACACTTTGCCATTTTTCAAAGCCAAGAACGCCTTTTAGCCCAGCAAGATCCTTAAAGCTAACAAGTGAAGCAACACCGCTTGAATACTCTTCACTCGCTAAATACTCGCTAAATTTAGTTTGAAAAAATCTTCTATTGTAAGTGCCGCTCATAGAGTCTTTATATAAAAGCTCTTGATACTTGCTAAGTGTTGCGGCCTCTCTTTCAAATATGTCTTGAACCTTGCTAACCATCGAGTTCATGGCGAGCACCATCTTTTTAAGGTCAGTTGTGAATGGAATTCTTTTTTGGATGATAAATTTATTATCAAGTATCGCTTCAGCTTGATCCTGAACCTTAACAAGCGGTCTAAATATCGCCTTAAGAGCAAAAAATGCCACGACAAGAGCGATGATGATCATTAAAGCTAGAAAGTTAAAAATATTTTTTGAGTTTGAGTAAAGCTCATTGTAAGCAAGTGCTGTGCTACCTTGAACATAGAGTGTGCCAAATTTAGCCCAGCCAGTCATGATCTCGCTAGTTGCAACTGGTGCTTCAAATTTAGCGATCTTATAAAACCACTCAGGGATATCTTTAACGATAGTTTGTTGAGAATTTTCTATAAGCACCTTACCATCGACATCTTCAAGTTTAATGAGCTTGTATCTGCCGCTATCAAACATAGAATTTATCATCGTTTGTGCTAAAGACATATCCTCAGGATCAACAATCGGCTTTAAAGCAAGTCCAAGTGAGTTTGCTGTGTGTCTTGCGTTTTCACCGAGCTGGTCGTTGATGTATCCATTTAGGCTCTTAAAATTTAAGTAGCCAACAGCCATAAAAATCACGATGCCAAAAGCTATCACAGCGATCATAATCTGTTTAAATAGCGTCATAAATCCTCTTTTCCTATCCTATCTATTAGTTCCATCCACTTAGGATTTTGTTTTTTATTTCCACCTGGTATTGCCTGACCAAGACCTTCTTGTTTTGCCAAGTATAGCGAATCACCGTTGAAACTATAAACTGGCACGAGGTCTGTTCTTTGAGTTGCAATTTTTATTTTACCATTTATGTTGTCTAAAATTAATGGAATAGACTTTGGTGTATCATAATATGCCAAAACCATATGTGCTTGGTTGTATCTTAAGGCTTTAACGTATGTAAAGTATAATTTTTGAGTTGGAATTCCAAGTTGCTTTAGGGTGAAATACTTTGCGATAACGTAGTCTTCGCAGTCACCAGCGCCTTTTCCTACAAATTCCATTCTGGTAGCCCAGTAATCTTTTTTGTGCCAAAGTTGCATATCATCAACCCACCTAAAAGAGTTAAAAAAATCATTTACTTTTATTAATTTCTCTTGTTCGGTTGCATCTTGCAATGAAGTCATTAAAGAATTTAATGCCGATGCCCTTCTTCTTGCATCTTCTCCATAAATTTTAGCCACCTTTGCTATCGTTGTTTGTTTTACAAAATCCCCAACAGCATTTATTGCTAATAACGAAAAAAGGACGCTTAAAGTAAGCGTCCAAAATTTTGCTTTGACCCTCATGGTCATCACTTTTTAAATTTTTATCTTAAGTCGTTTTGAATACTGCAAGCGCCTTGAATATATCTCTTAGCAAAGCCTGGCTCAAAACTATCTGAAACCATACCCATGTTATCTAGCAATCTATATTTTGCATAAGATAGTGCAGTCTCAGTTGTAGCGATCTCTTTTAAAGCTGTGTTGTATTCGTTTTCTGCATCAAGTAGGTTGATAAGGTCGCGGCGACCGATTCTAAACTCATCTTGGTAAGCATCAAGTGTAGCTTTTGCATACTCAACGTGTTGATTTAGATATCCCATTTTCTCTTGGTTAAGAACATAGTTTTGCCATGAGAATTCTAAAGACTCTTTAAGCTCTCTTACAAGGTTGTCCATAGTTTGTTGCTCTTGTTGAACAGCAAGTTGGCTCTTCTCTTTATCTAGCTTATCGTTACCTTTGTTGTAAAGGTTATAGTTTAGTCTTAAAAGAGCGTCAAATGTTTGCTCTTCATAATCATCATATAAAACATTTGAGTGATCATAAGCACCTGACACAACAAGATCTAGTTTTGGCAAGAATGGTGCATTTTTCTCTTTTACAACAGACTCTGCCATAGCGATGTTTGATCTTTGAACTAGAAGTGTTGGGTTGCAAAGAACAGCTTTGTCATAAACAGCCTCTTTAGTGCTTGGTAATGGCAGGTTAAACTCAGGCATTACTAGATTTTTAGCAGCAACTTTTCTTCCATATAGTTTTTCAAATGTAGAAAGTGCGTCTTCATAGTTATTTTTTGCAGCTATATAGTTTGATTGAGCCAAAGTATAGCGTGATCCAGCTTGTCTCTCTTCAGAAGCTACGCCGTAACCTGATCTTGCTCTATCTTTGATTTGGCTATAAATTTCTTCATGGCTTTTTACGTTTTCTTCTTCAATGTCAAGAATTCTCTTTGTTTGAAGAACTTGTAGGTAAGCATTTGCAGCGCTTAGTGTTAGTCTATCTGCAGCTTGAGCTACTGTGTAAGCAGCTGAGTCAAGTCTAGCACTTTGAGAGTTGATTCTGTTTTTATCAGCGCCACCATTATAAAGGTTTTCAACTAAAGTTAAAGATGCGCCAGATACTCTGCCATCGCCTCTTCTTGTTGAGATGCCATCATCAAGACGTTTTCTCTCATATCCTACTCTAGCAGCTGCATCAAGTGTTGGATAGTAAGCATTTTTGGCTATTTTTAGGTCTTTGCCTACTTGTAAGTAGTTAAATTCTGTAGCTTTTAAGCTTGGGTTTTCATTTAAAATAGTTTTTACAACTTGATCCAAAGTCAATACACTATCATCAGCTTGTGCTGTAGCTGCTGCTTTAGGCTCTGCTGATATAGTTTGCTCTATATTAGATTTTTTAGCTGATTGAGCATTTGTTACAGGTGACTTAGCTCTCATTAAAGCATCTTTATAACCTGACTCATTTTGAACTTTAGCTAACAACTCATTAGCTTCATTTTCAGAAACTGGAGTTGTATCAACATATAAAAACTTTCTTCCACCAACTTCATAAACGCCAGTAGTTAGTCTGCTATCTGATATTTTGCTGTTTACTTTGCTAACAGCACTATCGATTCTAGCAGCGCTATCATCTTGAGCGAATGAAGCTAGAAAAATCCTATAAGGGACATCTTGAGCAGACAGCAACGTTGCTGCGGCCAAAGCACTAATTGCTAACATCTTTTTCATAACTAGATCCTTTTACCTTTTTATTGTCAAGCTTTGGCTCGACTTTTAGTGCGAATTATACACCAAGAAATATTAAACGTATTTTAAATACCTTATGACAAAAAAATAATTTTTATATCGTCTTAGAAAATCGCCTTAAATTTTCAGGAATTTTCTTAAGATACTCATCAAAACACATTGCAATATTTCGTATTATCAGCGTTCCTGTCTCATTTACGCTGATCTTATCTGTCGTAACATCGACAAATTCACTTAAATTCTTTAGCTCTTCAAGCTCATTTTTGAAATGTTCAAAGAAATTTATATGAAATTCATCCTCGACTGCCTTGATATTAAGCCCAAAATTACTCATCAAACTCATGATCACACTTTTTCTAAGCAAATCTTCATCGCTCAGATAAATTCCCTTTGCGTATGGCAACTTTCCACTATCGATCGCCTTTTCGTACTCATCCATATCTTTGTGATTTTGCGCGTAGTGTCTTTTACACTCGCCGATGCTTGTCACACCAATACCAATAAGATCAGCGCCGCCCTTTGTCGTATAGCCTTGGAAATTTCTATGCAAAGTGCCATTTGCCAAAGCGCCAAAAAGCTCATCATTTGGCTTTGCAAAGTGATCCATTCCTATCATCTTGTAGCCATTTTTAGTTAAAAACTCAGCTGTAAATTTTAAAATTTCAAGCTTCACTTCTGGACTTGGCAGGGTTGTCTCATCGAATTTACGCATCGACTTTTTTATCCATGGCACGTGAGCGTAGTTAAATACTGCGAGCCTATCAGGATCAAGCGTAAGAGCAAGCTCAAGCGTCTTTTTAAAGCTCTCCAGACTTTGATATGGTAGGCCGTAGATCAGGTCCATATTGATTGATTTTATGCCCTTTTCTCTAGCCATTTTTACTGCATTTTGAGTGATCTCGTATGGCTGAATTCTATGAATTTCTTTTTGAACCTTCTCATCAAAGTCTTGCACGCCGTAGCTTATGCGGTTAAAGCCGTGAGATATGAGCACATCAAGCTGCTCATTTGTCAAAAATCTAGGGTCTATCTCGCAGCTTATCTCAGCCTCTTTTGAGAAATTTTTAAATTTAGCCTTGATAAGTTTGATGATCTCATCAAGTTGTTCAGCATTATAAAATGTCGGAGTGCCGCCACCAAAGTGCATCTGCAAGACCTCAGTGCTTGTGTCTAGGTGGTGAGCTAAAATTTCAAGCTCTTTTTCTATATATCTTATATATCTCTCTTTGCGATCCTCTTTGCTCGTGTAGATGACGTTACAGCCACAAAAATAGCAAGCGCTCCTGCAAAATGGCAAGTGCAAATAAAGCGAAAGCGGCCTTTTTTTATCGCGGTTTTCAAGCTCTTTTACATAAGCTTCATAGCTAAATTTATCACTAAACTCCGGTGCTGTCGGATAGCTCGTATATCTTGGCCCTGGCCTTGAATACTTCACATACGCGCTAAAATCAATCATCTGCCCTGCTCCTTGCCATTTGGATCATCTCTTTTATATCTACAAATAAATTTGGATGCTCTTTTTTGATATTTTTTACCAGCTTATCAAGGTCGATGTTAAACTGCCTGCTCTTTTTATCGTGAGCGATCTTTTTGATCTCATCCATCGCAACCACCCAAACATCGCTAAAATCAACTGGGATATTTTGCCAGATCGTCTTTTCAAGCCTTAGGTCAAAATTCTCTTTTTGCGACTCTTTTAAGGCCTCTATCAAAGCTGAGAGCGATTGTACAGAAATGACTGTGTGTAAATTTTGATTTTCATCAATGCCAAACCACGGCTCTTTCGAGTCCCAAGAGCCACTTTTTAAATTTAAAATGTGCTCGTTTGGATTTTTCGTTGAAACTATCTCAAAGACCGTTTTTTCAGGCTCGCTTAGCCCAAGGTTATTACCGATCTCATCTATCTCATCATATATATTTTTCTCTTCACTCATCTTCTTCTCTCATCTAACCAGACCATCACGCCTTTTTGTGCATGAAGTCTATTTTCAGCCTCGCTAAAAATTTCATCCGCGTGCCTCTCAAAGACCGCCTCGCTCACCTCGTAGCCTCTGTAAGCTGGCAAACAGTGCAAAAATACTGCATCTTTTTTAGCTAGGCTCATCAAATTTTCATCCACGCAGTATCCGGCAAAGTCTTTTAGCCTCTTTTCTTTCTCGGCCTCTTGACCCATCGATACCCAAGTGTCCGTAGTCACTACATCGGCACCATTTACCGCTTCTTTTATATCATTTGTGATAAAAATTTTCGCACCTGAAATTTTTGCGTTTTCATTAGCCATTTTTAAAATTTCAGCATCCACCTCGTAGCCTTTTGGCGTAGCGACCCTTAGCTCAAGTCCTAGTTTGCTAGCTAGCATGAGCCACGAGTGAGTCATGTTGTTGCCATCCCCTACGTATGCGACCTTCTCGCCTGCGCTAAATTCAAGCATGGTAAGATAATCCGCCATGAGTTGCACTGGGTGAAATTTATCGCTTAGCCCGTTTATCACTGGCACGCTTGAAAATTTAGCAAATTCTTCTAGCGTCTCGTGCTTATCGACCCTTAGCATCGCCATGTCGCACATCCTGCTTATCACTCTAGCGGTGTCACGGATTGGCTCGCCGCGACCTATTTGTATATCATTTTTACTTAAAAATAGCGCATATCCGCCAAGCTCATGCATGCCAACATCAAAGCTCACTCTAGTTCTAGTTGAACTTTTTTCAAATATCATCGCAAGCTTTTGATCTTTGAGATATGGCTTAAATTCTCTAGCCTTCGCCTCTTTTTTGATCTTGCGGGCTAAATTTATCATCTGCTCGATTTCATCTTTGCTAAAGTCATTTAGCGTCAAAAAGTGCCTCATCTTAGCCCCTTAAAATTTTAGCCGCTTCTTTTGCGTGATAGGTGATGATCAAATTTGCCCCTGCTCTTTTAAAGCCGATCAAGGTCTCCATCATGACGCGATCGTAGTCGATGATACCAGCTTTTGCGCCAGCTTTTAGCAGTGCGTACTCGCCGCTTACGTTATAGACGCAAAGTGGCAGAAGTGTCAAATTTCTTAGCTCTCTAACGATGTCAAGATAAGCAAGCGCTGGCTTTACCATCAAGATATCAGCGCCTTGCGCCTCGTCTTGCAAGCTCTCATTTATAGCCTCCAAGCGGTTTGCGCTGTCCATTTGATAGCTCTTTCTATCGCCAAAGCTTGGTGCGCTTTGTGCCACGTCACGAAATGGTCCGTAGTATGCTGAGGCAAATTTGGTTGAGTAAGCCATCACTGGCAAATTCTCAAAGCCATTGTTATCAAGTGTCTCTCTTAGCGTTGCGATGATGCCATCCATCATACCGCTTGGTGCGATCATGTCAGAGCCATTTTGAGCGTGTATCAAGGCTTGTTTGGCTGAAATTTCAAGCGTTGCGTCGTTGTCGATGGTGTTATGCACGTGGTCGATTATACCGCAGTGGCCGTGGTCTGTGTATTCGCAAAAGCAAAGATCGGTGACGACTACTAAATTTGGGAATTTATCTTTTATGGCACGAAGCGCAGTTGCGATGATGCCGTCGCTACTTAGTGCGTCGCTGCCAACGCTATCTTTTAGGCTTGGTATGCCAAATAAAATGATCGATTTTATGCCTAAATTTACTATCTCTTCGCACTCTTTTAAAATTTCATCGATACTCATTTGATAGACGCCTGGCATCGAAGCGATCTCGTTTTTAACGCCTTTGCCCTCGACTACAAAGAGCGGATAGATGAAGTCATTTACGCTAAGGCTAGTCTCTCTTACCATCTCTCTTAAAGCTGGATTTATTCTTAATCTTCTAAAACGTTTAAACATATTTTTTCCTTTTCTTTGTTAAAATGCGTGATTTTTAGCTAGTTTAGCACAGTTGGAGTAAATTTAAAATGAAAATAGAAATTTCAAACGCCGCAAATCTACCCTCAAGATTTGGCACTTATAAGGTTCAAGCCTTCAAAGAAGGGGCCAAAGAGCACCTCGTGATCTACAAAGAGCCTCTAAGCGAAGTAGTAAATCTTAGAATTCACTCCGAATGCCTAACTGGCGATGCGATCGGGAGCCTAAAGTGCGACTGTCGCGACCAGCTTGAAGCGAGCCTAAAATATATCGAAGAAAATGGCGGTATGGTTATCTACCTGCGTCAAGAGGGCAGAAATATCGGGCTTTTAAACAAGATAAACGCTTATAGCCTCCAAGACAAGGGCTTTGACACCATTGAGGCTAATCACCAGCTAGGTTTTAAAGCTGATGAGAGGACGTATGAAGTGGTTGATTTTATCCTAAATCACTACGGCATAAAAGAGGTAAATTTACTCACAAATAACCCTTTAAAACTTCACGGACTAAGCTCAGTAAAGATCGTAAAACGCGTGCCTATCGTCATCAAACCAAATAAATTTAACGAAGGCTACTTAAAGGTCAAAAAAGAGCAAATGGGACACATCTTGTGATGAAAAATGAGCTTTGCTTGCCAGCAGTTTTTGACGAAAAAGTAAAGGCTTACGCTCAAATTTTTACTAAATTTAACAAGGTTCATAGCTTAAGCAACTATAAAGATATAAGCGAGCAGGTGCTTGATAGCATAAAGCCGCTTGAAATTTTTGACCTAAGCGCCAAAACGGCGATCGATGTTGGTAGTGGAGCTGGCTTTCCAGCGATATTTTTAGCCCTTGCGATGCCTCAAACGAAGTGGCACCTTTTTGAGCCGATAGCCAAAAAGTCATCATTTCTAAGCTATGCTAAGATCGAGCTTGGCTTGCAAAATTTAGAAGTTCATAGCCAAAAGATCGAGCTTGCAGATAAATTTACAGCTGATCTCATCACCTCAAGGGCGCTTAGCAAGACAAAAGAGCTTATAAAAATTTGTGAGGGTTTTTACGATGAAAATACTAAATTTCTCATCTATAAGGGCTCTAGCGTCATGGAGGAAATTTCAGGCATCGACGCGCAAATTTATAATGAAAAAAATAGAAACTACATATATTTTAATCTCAAAAACCAAGGGGAGATACGTTGAAATACTTGCTTTTTGTAGCGATTTTGGTTGCGATTTACATCATATTTTTTAAAAATAGAAAAAAAAGCGACAAGATAAGTACCAGTAACTTCGAGGAGTGCAGCAAATGCGGTGTCTTTAGCGACATCGACCAAATGGTGCTAAGGGACGGAAAATACATCTGTAAAGAGTGCATAAAGGGTGAGAGATGAAAATTTTGGGTGATGAGCTGATCAAATTTGAACCGCTATTTCTTTGCAAAAGCGAAGATGAAATTTCAAACAGCAGGCAAAATCTCTTTAAATTTGATAGAAATTTTATAAAAAGAGCGCTAGAAGCTGGAGCAAACTTTAGCATCATCGCAAATGACATAAACGAAGCTATCATCGCAAACGCCGCTGGAGCAAAATTTATTATTGCCGATATTACGCTAGCTAAAGATCTAGCTGCGGTTGCGAGTGAGTATCTATTTGACGCACTTGTGGCGGTTTTGATAGAGAGCGAAGATGAGCTGGAAAAGCTTTGCAAGCTCGGCATCGACGCAGCGATCTTGCCAAATGCTATAAAATAAGGACAAAAATGGAAATTTTCAAAACCGCTTTTTTAATGGTTGCTTTAATGCTAGTTTTTATCGCTGTTGGCGGCTACGTGGGCGGCGAACAAGGCATGATGATCGCCTTTTTGATGGCAGCTGGCATGAACCTATTTTCTTACTTTTTCAGCGACAAGCTCGTGCTAAAAAGATATAACGCCATCCCAGTCGATGAGAGCAACGCTCACGGCCTTTACGAGATCGTCTCACGCCTCACACAAAAGGCGAATTTGCCGATGCCAAAAATTTACATCATTCCAGAAGAGGTGCCAAATGCCTTTGCCACAGGCCGCAACCCAAGCCACGCAGCCGTCGCAGTAACCGAGGGGCTTTTAAAAATTTTAAATGAAAACGAGATCGAGGGCGTGCTAGCTCACGAGCTAAGCCACGTAAGGCACTACGACATCCTAACTGGCTCAGTCGCAGCCATACTAGCTGGGGCTATCGCGATGGTCGCAAATTTCGCCAAGATAGGCACCGTGGCTGGTCAAAATCAAAACTCACAAAGAAATGCCAACCCAGTAATTATGCTAATCATCGCCGTTGTGATGCCTATAGCTGCTACGATCATCCAAATGGCGATCTCAAGAGAGCGCGAGTACAAGGCAGACAAAGGCGCAGCCTATCTAACGGGACACCCAGAGTGGCTAGCTAGCGCGCTAACAAAACTTGAAAACTACTCAAATTCTTACGTTATGCAAAACGCAAGCGAGCAAAGCGCGCATATGTTTATCGTAAATCCATTTGGCTCGCTAACTAGCAAGCTTAGCGTGCTTTTTAGAACGCACCCAAGCACCAGCGATAGGATCGCTGAACTTCAAAGGCTTGAGCAAGAGATAAAAAGAGGCATGTAGATTTTAGCCCTTAGTAAAATTTGGGCTAAATTTTTCGTTTTTTGGTTTAAATTTTAAATATTGATAGTCAAATTTTAAAATTTCATGAACGAGTAATTTCGGCTCTGATTTTAGTGGAGAGCTTTGCGAAACCTAAAATCAGTAGTCAATTCTTGCGAGTGAATGGAATTTTAAAATTTGCAAATTTGCTTTATTAACTCAAGTAAGGTGTCGAGTAAATTTTAAAATTTGCAAAGCAATCTAATGAAATTTATAAATTTTATTTATCAAAAGGGAGACAAGGGGACTCGAGTTACGAGGCCGTCCCCTTATCCCCCTTTTTAAATCCCCCAAACCCCTCGCACGTTCGAAGTGGCATGCAACGGTGCTAGTGCACTGCATGCGGTTTATTATTGGGCAAGTGCCAGGCAAATTTTAAAATTTATGAGCGAGCATATCACGGCTCTAAATTTAGTGCTAAACGTAGTGCAGCCTAAATTTAGTAGTCTGCTAAGGCGAGCGAGTAAGATTTTAAAATTTGCAAAATTGCTTTATTAAATCAAGTGAGTTTCAAGTAAATTTTAAAATTTCATGAACGAGTAATTTCGGCTCTAAAATTTGAGCTAAGCGGTAAGCGAAGCCAAATTTTAGTAGTCAATTCTTGCGAGTGAATGAGATTTTAAAATTTGTAAAAATGCATATCACGGCTCTAAATTTAGTGATTTATTAAAGCAAACGAGCAGGAATTTGTAAAAAGTCAAATTTAAAACCCAAAAACTGAAATTTAACCCCAAATTTTACTGCAATCTCTTACAATCTTCATCTTTTATAGTGTATTCAAGGATTAGTTCGCCGTTTTCTGAGTAGAAAATTTCATCCAAGCTAACGCCGATGCTT
>CAUUZE010000011.1:0-38739 GCA_963549665.1 Campylobacter concisus
TGTTGCGTGAAAACTTACCCGCAGCAACTGGAGGCAAAGGCTCTTCTACTGGCTCGCTTTGTGCTGGCTCAGACTTTAAATTTGGCTCTGGCTCTTTTGGCTTGGCCTCTTCTTTTTTGTTTTTATGAAGCGGCGCTCTTACGTTTTCATTTGAGATGAAATTTTGAGCGCTGATTATTAGCAAATCCCCAGTCGCGTTTGCTTTTATCGTCTTTTGCACCTTGTCAGAAAAGATAATCCTAACGGTATTTTTATCGTACTGCGAGATGTGGATGTAGTCTGAGATGAAATTTTTATAAGTTAGTGGGTTGCCATTTAGCCTGCCATCAATATCCATGATGTTTTTGTAGGCGTTTTGCTGTTTTAAAAATGATGTTTTTAGCCTTGCGGTATCTAGCTTTGTGTTAAATTTAAGCACTAAGGTGTCATTTACCTTTGTGGCACTTAGTAGCGTTAAAGCTGGCGAAGCTGCTAGCATGCTAGCACCTTTTACGCCATTTATCGCATTTAGATCTCTTATATATGCGCTTGAATCAAAGCCAAGCGCTTTTGAGCTAGTTATGAGCCTTGATAGCGCTTGTTTTTTCGTGTTTTTATCGTTTTTAATGATCGCATCGACATAGATATTTTTTATATCGTTGTGAAGCTTGATCTTCGCGCTTCTGTTTAGAGCCATAAAATTTCTATCAAATTTGGCAAAAGTCTCCGAATTTGTCGCCGCAAAAAGAAAACTAAATGCTAGAAAAAGAGATATTAAAACCCGTTTCATTCACCATGTACCAGCTTATGCATTAGCTCTTTTACGCTTATTAGCTCTTTTAGTTTGTAGCCGTTCGCTCCCGTGAAAAATAGCCCGCTCTCTTTTTTGCCGCTATATGCGTCAAATAGCCTATCTGCGATGCAGTATCCCACCTGCTTTGCCTCTTTGCCTCTTTGGCAAGGGCTTACGCAGTTGCTTATGCACTGGATCTTTGGACCCATTCTTTTATCGACTAAATTTATCAAATTTGTTCTTATCCCGCGAGCTGGGTAGCCAACTGGGCTCTTTATAAGCTCGATGTCTTTCTCTTCAGCTGCTAGCAAGACCTCTTTAAAGCCGATGTCTGCGTCGCACTCGTGTGTGCCGATGAAGCGTGTACCCATCTGAACGCCATTTGCTCCAAGCGATATCGCCTTTTCGATGTCGTTTTTATCCCAAATTCCACCAGCTGCGATGAGAGGAAAGTCACCCCACTCTTTGATCTCAGCTTTTACTTGTGGGATGAGATTAAATAGTGAAAACTCAGGATCAAGGCACTGCTCGTATGTAAAGCCCTGATGGCCGCCACTTAGCGGTCCTTCAAGCACGACAGCATCTGGCAAGCGCTCATATCTTTGAAGCCAGCGCTTACAGATGATCTTTAGTGCTTTTGCGCTTGAGACGATCGGCACTAGTGCTATCTCTTTAAAATTTTGTGTAAATTCAGGTAAATTTGTAGGCAAACCTGCACCTGAGACTATGATATTTATACCAGCCTCGCAAGCGTCTTTTACAACCCTTGCGTAGTCGTTTGCAGCATACATTATATTTACGCCAAGTGGCAAGTCGCCACAAATTTTACGTGCATTTTCTATGACGGCTCGAAGGCCCCTTGTAGAGTAGAAATTTTCACTTCCAAAAGGCTTTGCATTTAGCTCTTTATCTATAAATTTGCGGTTTTCATAGTAGCCTGTGCCAACTGAGCTAATTATGCCAAGACCGCCTTCTAAGCTCACATTGCCAGCTAGTTTGTCCCAGCTGATGCCAAGCCCCATACCGCCTTGAAATATCGGGTATTTTATCTCGTATTTACCTATTTTTAACGGCTTTAACTCCATTTATTCAACCTTTATCTTCGCAAATTTACGCTTACCAACCTGCAAGATATACTCGCCTGCTCCTAATTTTAACTGCTCATCACTAATTTTTTCTTGATTGACGCTAACTGCGTTTGCTTTTATATCTCGCCTTGCTTGAGAGTTTGACTCACTTAGCCCGCACTGCGACAAGGCTTCAACTATCCAGATCGGTGCTTTTAAGCTAAATTCTTTCATATCAGTTGGGAGCTGATTTTGAGAGTGAACGCTGTTAAATTCAGCCATAGCAGCCTTAGCGGCCTCCTCGCCGTGATACCTCGCTGTTATCTCATAAGCAAGATCCTCTTTCGCCTTTTTTGGATGATATTTGCCATTATTTACGTCATTCATCAGCTCTTCTATCTCGCCAAGTGTTTTTGTGCTTAGTAGCTCGTACCAGCGCCACATAAGCTCATCACTTATGCTAAGTGTTTTTGCAAACATATCATTTGCATTTTCGGTTACGCCTATATAGTTGCCAAGGCTCTTGCTCATCTTATTTACGCCATCAAGCCCCTCAAGAAGCGGCATCATGATGACGGCTTGCTCTTTGCCGATATTATATGTTCGCTGCAATGTTCTGCCCATTAGAAGGTTAAATTTCTGATCTGTGCCGCCCATCTCGATGTCACACTTCATAGCAACGCTATCATATCCTTGAAGAAGTGGATACATAAACTCAGAGATTGATATAGGATTGCCCGCCTTTATCCTCTTTTCAAAGTCATCTCGCTCTAGCATCCTAGCTACTGAAAATGTGCTAGTTAGCTCTATTATGCCAGCAGCGCCAAGCTCATTTGACCATTTTGAGTTAAACATGATCACGGTTTTTTTTGGATCTAAAATTTTAAAAACTTGCTCTTCGTAAGTTTTTGCATTTTTTAAAACAGTCTCTTGATCTAGCTTTTTTCTAGTGGCTGACTTGCCTGTTGGATCGCCTATTTGAGCGGTAAAATCACCTATCAAAAACTGCACGATCGCGCCATGTTTTTGAAGCAAAGCCATCTTGTTTAAAACGACTGTGTGACCTAGGTGAAGGTCTGGAGCTGTTGGGTCAAAGCCTGCTTTTACGTAGAAATTTTCGCCTTTTTCATAATAATTTTTAACCAAATTTTCAACTCTCTCAGCATCGATCATCTCGGCAACGCCGCGGTTTATCTCTTGTAAAATATCGTCTATATCTTGAACCATTTTTCTCTCCTAATTATGATATGGGTCGCTTTGCGAAACAAAATCAATAATCTTATATCTATCTTTGATCTTCTCTTTGATCTCGTTTGCATCGATGTTTTCTGCTATTTCGACGCTTATTTCAAACGTATCTCCGCTAAGATCATTTGCTTCGTTTAGCGAGATTGTAGCTAAATTTATATCAAGTCTAGCAAGATATGTTAAAAATTCAGCCAACGCACCTTTTCTGTTTTCTAAATTTAATAAAATTTTATACCTATGTGGGGCATTACTCGTCCATTTGACAAAGATGATCTCATCGCCTTTATCCATTAGCTTGCCAGCGCGCTCACAAAGCTTGTGATGCACTGTCACGGTGTGACCATTTTTAAAGCCAACTATGCTATCGCCCCTTTTTGGATTGCAACAATAATCAAACTCAACATTTGAAATTTTGTGGTTTGAGTAGATCACTATGTTTTCAAATTTCTGCTTTTTGATCTGGTATTTGTCGCCCAAAGAGATCATAAATGGGCGCTCTTTTCTGATGTATTTTTTAAGCATATTTGCCACTTCTTGCAGATACTCGCTATCAGTTGCCGCGCGAAATACCTTTTTGCCTAAATTTTCGCACTCTACCCACTCTAAAATTCTATCTTTTGAGACGTTAAATACTGATTTTAAGATATCTATCGCCATTTTATAGTTTATATCTCTTATCTTTTGCTTACAAAATGACCTTATCGTCGCCTTTGCCTTGCCTGTTCGCACGCTATTTATCCACGAACAGCGAAATTTAGCCTCTTCGCCAGTTACTATCCTAACGATGTCGCCATTTTTTAGCTCTGTTAGAAGTGGCATCCTAACGCGGTTTATATAAACTTCTTTTGCGTAAAGTCCGATCTCTGAGTGAATCTCATAGGCATAATCAAGCGCCGTAGCACCACGTGGCAACGTAAAGACCTCGCCCTTTGGAGAATAAACTGCGATATCTTCGATATAAAGGCTATCTTTTGCGTATTCATATAGCTCTTCGACATTGCTCTCGTTCTCGCTATTTTGCATGCTGATGTCATTTAGCCAGTCAAGCTTTGGATTTAAGAGGCTGCCCTCGCCATTTTTATATTTCCAGTGAGCGGCAACGCCGTATTCGGCGGTTTTATGCATGTCATAAGTGCGAACTTGCGCCTCAAAGATGCTTTTGTTATCAAAAATGGTTGTGTGTATAGTTTGATAGCCATTTTGCTTTGGAAGTGCTATATAGTCTTTAAATCTTGAGATGAGAGGGTTAAAATTTATATGCAAATTTCCAAGCGCAAGGTAGCAATCAAGTGGCTTTTGCACGATGATCCTAATAGCAAGCAAGTCAAGCACCTCTTCGATAGAAATGCCCTTTCTTTGCATCTTTAGATAGATCGAGTAGTAGTGCTTTATGCGTTTTTGTATCTCAAAAGTGCCCTCGATAAAGCCATTTTCAAGCAAAATTTGACTTACCTTTTCGTGAAAAGCATTTAGCTTTAAGCTAAGCTGCTGCTTGTTTTTGTTTAGGTAGCTATCGATCTTTGCGTATTCTTCTGGCATCGCATACTTAAAGCTTAGATCTTCAAGCATGTTTTTGATCGATGAAATTCCCAGTCTATGAGCGATCGGAGCATAGACCATAAGCGTCTCTTCGGCTATTCGTTTTTGCTTTTCAGGCCTTAGCGCTTCAAGAGTTAGCATGTTGTGAAGTCTGTCGCAAAGCTTTACGACAAGGACTCTCACATCTTCTATGGAGATTAAGAGCATCTTTCTAAAAGTTAGCGCCGAGCTTGCCAGTTTTTCGTTGCTATCTGAGCTTGAGAGCTTGTTTTCTCTAATGGCAACTATCTTTGTAAGCCCCTCAACCAGCTTTGCCACCTCATCGCCAAATTCAGCCTGAAGCTCACCTAACGTTACGTCGGTATCTTCGACCACGTCATGAAGAAGTGCAGCTATGACCATGCTCTCATCGCCGCCCATATTTGCTACGATAGAGGCTACCAAGATGGGGTGGATGGCGTATGGTTCGCCACTTTTGCGGTATTGTCCAGCGTGAGATGTGACGCAGCTATCTACGGCTTTGTCTAAAATTTCACTTCTCTCACAAAGAGAAAAGAGCAGTTTTATCGCTTCTGAAACGTTTTTGCAAGCTAAAATTTGCTCTATCAACTGCTCTAAAAAAAGACTATTTTCCTTCAACTATTGCCTCTAAGCCTATTTTGCCCTCAGCCACTTCAAGTAGTGCGATGTCGGCAAATTTCATCTTTGAAGTATCAGCATCAACTAAAGCTATGGCGCCATTTGCTAGCGCTTCTGCACGCTTTGCAACGATAAGTGAAAGCTTATATCTGTCATCTCCTACTTGTTTTAGTGCTCTTGCTGTGATTTGTTCTGTTCTCATTTTTATCCTTTTTGAAATTTATTTTACAACTGAGTATAGGGCTGCTTCTTCTTCATTTATTATTTTTAATAAATTTCCAGCCTTAAACATATTACAAACTAAGATCGGCAGTGCGTTATCTTTTGCTAAAGCTATGGCAGTATCGTCCATAACCTTAATATCGTCGCTCATCGCCTTTTCGTAGTTTAGTGATTTTAGAAGTTTTGCATCTTTGAATTTTTTAGGATCTTTGTCATAAACGCCATCAACTTTTGTCGCTTTTATGATCATATCTGAGCCGATCTCGATAGCTCTTAGCGTAGCTGCTGTATCTGTTGTGAAGAATGGATTACCAGTGCCTGCAGCAAAGATAACAACTCTACCCTTTTCTAAATGGCGCTGCGCACGTCCCACGATGAAAGTCTCGCAGATCGCCTCCATCTTGATCGCGCTTTGCACTCTTACTTCAAGTCCGCTTCTCTCCAAAGCTTCACGCATCGCGATCGAGTTGATGACAGTTGCTAGCATGCCCATGTGATCGCCACTTGTTCGTTTGATGATACCATCTTTTGCAGCGCTCACACCGCGCACTATGTTACCACCGCCGATGACGATGCCAACTTCGATATCATTTTCTATAAGCTCTTTTATCTCGCTTGCTATAAATTTAAGCACAGCTGTGTCTATACCAAAACCATTTTCTCCAGCCAAGGCCTCGCCTGAAAATTTGACCAATACGCGTTTTCTCTTACTCATTGTCATGCTCCTTGAAATTCACGCATTTTAGCCAAAAAGGCTTTAAATTTAGCTAATAACGCTTACAAAGTGACTATTTTGAGATCATTTCAAGCGGGTCGATATGGTAGTTTCTTTGCGTTACTTCAAAGGTTAGATCGTTCCTTACCCTACCTATAACATAACCTTTTTGCACGACTGAGCCGACCTTTACAGTTGGCGCGATCTGGCTTAGGTGGGCGTAGATTGTGTGGATGCCGTTTTCATTTTCGATGATGACGACATTTTCAAGCATCGGAGTTGCTTTTGCAAAGACAACCTTGCCATTTAGCACGCTTTTAACCTTCGCATCTGGCGTGCTTGAGCGAAGTATGACTGACTCGTTAAAAATTTTGATGTTGTATATCGGATCTACGTAATTGCCAAATTTTTGCTTTACAGAGTAGCTATCAAGCGGAGCGATCGTCCTTGCGCCTGAGTATCTCTTAACAGAGCTTGTCTGATAGCCCCCACCCATTGGCTGGCTCTTTTTACCCTTTTTGCCACCTTTACTAGCTGCTCTTTCTTGCTTTTCTCTGGCAGCTCTAGCTGCTTCATCCTCTTGCTTTTGCATGATAGCAAGCTGCTCAAGTGTCTTTCTTAGCTCGTCTTGTTGAGCTTGAAGCTTGGCTAGCTTTTTGCTGTAAATTTCTTTATCACGTTTTAGTCCGTTTATTGTATTTTTCTGCGTGCTCTCTAGGCTTTGTAGATCATTTTGCTTGCGCCTATAGTTTTTTATGCTTGAGTTTATCTCGTTTATCTTGCTTGATTTATTTTTTATCTTCTCAATCGTATCTTCGTAGTTCTCACTAAGCCTTTTAAAGTCCTCTTTAGCTATGGCGTTTAGCTTGGTTAAAATTTGCGACGAGATGATGCTCTCTTCGCTTTGTTTGCCCTCGCTTGCTGACATCATAAGATCAAATGAGAGGTCTTCTGCGATGATCCTTATCATGTTTTGCTCTAGCTCTTTTTGGGTACGCTCTAGCTCTTTGTTTTGCTTTGTTAGATCATCAAGCTCAAGAAGCGCTTTTGAAGCATTTGTCTCAAGAACTGAAATTTGACCTTTTAAATTTATGATATCGCCGCTTATGCCGCGCAGTTTTTTCTCGCCATTTACGATATCGCCAGCCAAGTCATCAAGCTTTTTACTAAGCTGCTCGCTCATAGCCTGCGTCGATCTTAGCGAGTTTTTGGAGTCTTTTATCTTCTCTTTAGTATTTGATGCAAAAGCTAGACTAAATGCTAGCAAAAGTGTAAAAATTCCTTTTTTCATATCGTGCTTTTTCTGGCCTTACTCATCACTAAACTAACAGCAAAAATGCTTAAAACCACAGCCACGCCAAATAAGATAAAAATATCTCTTGAAAGATCAAGACTAGGCAAGACTACATCGATGCTTGCGGCATTTTCTCTAAAAATTTCAATGCTAGGCAAGAAAAAGAAAAACGCACCAACAACAATGGTCGCAACTATGCTATCAACCATGGCTGATTTATAGAGCATGGCTGATTTTAGCCAAAATGGCGCGCCAAAAAGCGTCATGATCTCGATGCGCTCTCTATGCTCAAATAGCCAAATTTTAGTCTGCTTAAGCATAAGCATAAGCCCAACAACACAAAGTATCGCCATAAATGCATAAGATATGCTTTTGGCTAAATTTAGCATCTTAAAGACCTTGTCATGGGTCTTTGAAAATGTCTCGACCTTGCTTATACCATCAAATTTCAAAAGCTTTTGCTTTATCTCCTCCATATATTCTGGCGATGGAAATTCGCTAAGCCTTAGCGAGTAAAATTTAGGCAAGGCGTTTTGAAGGATAGATAAATTTTTAGCCGAGATGTCGTTTGATAGGCGGTCTATGATCTTTTGTGGGCTTAGTGGCTCGACACTTGCTAGCGTGCTAACCACTGGCTTTAGCACTGGCTCGCTTAGCTCTTTGTTTGAGACCACCACGATGTTGTAGTCATTTCCCATAAGCCTCTCATACTCTCTTACGATCTTGTCTGCTGTGAGGCTAAACTGCACTGAAAATAAAAGCGCGATTAACGGCAGGATAAATCCAAGGTGGTTTTTAAGCGATCTCATGCACGCCTCCATTTTCTATGACGAAGTGACGATATGGGATGCGAAGCGTTGATGGAATGTGATGCGTCACCACGACCACGCTTGTGCCTAGAAATTCCCTAGCTGATTTTAGAAGCGACCAGATGACGTCGCTTGAGTATTCGTCTAAATTTCCCGTTGGCTCGTCGCATAAAAGCAAATTTGGATTGTGCGCGAGTGCTCTTGCCATGGCAACTCTTTGCTGTTCGCCGCCACTTAGCTCGCGAGGATATTTATCGGCTTTGTGAAGCATATTTACATGTTTTAAAAGTTTAGCCACCTGCTTTTTGCTCACATTTTGATTGACGCCTTTGATGATGAGTGGCAGCATGACGTTTTTTTCGACATTCCACTCATTTATCAAGCGGTAGTTTTGAAATATAATGCCAACTCGCTGTCTAAGCTCGCAAAGTCTTTTGTCATCGATATCGTCCATTTGCGTCATGCAGACATTTAGCTCGCCAGCTAGAGGCGAAATTTCTCCGTAAAATGACTTTAAAAGCGTGCTTTTTCCGCTTCCACTCTTGCCTGTGATAAAGACAAAGTCATTTGCGTAGATGTCTAAATTTACGCTATTGATCACAACCTCGTTGCGCTCATAAGCTAGGCTTAAATTTCTTGCACTAATTATCTCTTGCATCAGCCAAATACTCCTTCAAAAGCTCGTGTGCTGCTAAATTTTCACGTATTAAGATCGGTTTTTTTATAAAATATTCGCTCTTTTCATCGCTTATTTTGATAAAACATTGCTCTGGTTTGTTAAACGCTCCAAAGGCGACTTTTAGCAAAATTTCATCCCCGTTTATGGTGTAAATTTCTTCAAAATGTAAAAAGTGATCCTCTTTTTTTATGATGAAATTTTTAAAATTTTTAATGATATTTTTTACGTTTGTCTTTTCTTGAAAGCTAAAATCCCCAGCCAAAACGCTCTCGCCACTTTCAACCTCACAAGTATAAATGACATCGTAAATGTCCTTATCTTGGCGTCTCCAGCGGTCTTCATACTTACTTGTTACTTCTAAATTTCTATTTTTAAAAGCCTCTATCTTTGAGTTTGCGGGCTCTAAAAATTTACTCAAACTAAAGTCGCAATACTCCTTGCTATCAGTCCGTAGCTCAAATTTACCGCCAAGCTTTAGTATCCTCTCACACTCAAGCGCAAACGCCGATGAGACCACGCGTCTATGCTCTGCCTTGTCCCACGGCACTGGAAAATGCAAAAATACTCTATCAACCAAATTTGATCCAACTAGCGAGAGTAAGAGCCTTGCGTCGGTGTTTATCAGACGCACGTTTTCTATGGCATTTGCCCTAGCTAGCTTTGCTACTTGCTCGATACTTGGTTTATATACCTCTATGCCGATAACTAGGGCATTTGGGTTGTTTTTAGCCTGATAGAGCAAGTGCCTGCCAGAGCCAAAGCCTATCTCTATAAAAATCTCTTTAAATTTATCTTTTAGCTCGCAAAAAGCTGGCACAAACTCTTCAAGGCTTAAAATTTCACTAACTTTTTTGGTTAAATTTGTCTTTTTCACAGCAAATGCTTGGCTGATGATGGCGTTACAATTTTGCTCTTTAAAAAGCTCAAGTGCTTCTTGCAAAAGTCCGACTTTAGCAGGCTTTGTGAGCTTTTCTCCCTTTACGACGACGCCATTTTTGCCTGGCTTTACGACTAGAAAAAAGCCTTCATCTTCATTTTTTGTGTAGATGAGCCTCTCGTTTCGGCCGTTTGCTTGCCAAAGAAATTTGATCTTGTCGTTACCAAATGGAAACGAGAGCTCTTTTAAGGACGAAGCGATGAAATTTGGCATTATTTTATGCTAACTTCTGCTTTTGATGACTTATCAGAGGCGATGCCGTACTCATCGACTGCTACGACGCTGTAAGAGTAGCTAGCACCCGCTTGAACGCTGTCATCTCTAAGCCCAATATCACTTATACCGCTAAAGACTTTCTCGCTAGCACCACTTCGATAAACTGTGTATGAGCTAGCTCTATCAACTGCGTTCCAGCTTATATTTACACCACTACCATCGTAGCTAGCGCTTATGCTTGGAGTTTTTGGCGCGCCAAGTGTGCTACCAACGATCGGCTCTTCTTGTTTTAAGCTCTCAAGACCGTCTTTATCGACCGCTGTCACTCTATAGTACCTTGTCGCTGCGTTTGTGTTTATAAGGTCCTCATAGGTGTTGCTAGTCGTTTTTGCTAGATATGTGTAAGGCAAAATTTTACTTGTCGTTCTATAAACCTTAAAATAAGCAAAATCCTCAGCTGGCGCGTAATCCCACGTTAAGATGATCTTTTTTGGCGCATTTTTGGTCGCCTGAACGTTTGTTACTGATTTAGGGTAACTCCTTTGTTGTGGCGCTTATATTTTGGCTTGGTTTTGAGATGACGCCAGAAGAAGTTTTAACTAAGATCCTATACTCATAAGACCTGCCAGGTTTTACTTCAGTGTCGATATACTCGGCATTTAGTCTGCCATTTACCTCTGCGATCTGGCTAAATTTATTAGCTCCTGCATCGCTTCTTTGGATGATATAGCTAGCTACTGTGCTATCAGGATGTGGTCTCCAGATCACTTTTACACGGCCTGGAAGCCCTGTGATAGCTTGCGCAAATGGCACTGAGTCAAGTAGTGGCTTAGTAGTCGCAGTTGCGATCGCACCTGGCTGAGAGATGGCGTTGCTTGAGTAGGTTCTCATTTGGTATGAGTAAGTTGTCTCTGGAGCTAGGTCGCGATCCACATAGTGCGTAGCAAAGCGGTCCTTTATGTTTGCAACTAGTTGCATTTTTGAGTTTGCATCGTTTGGATTTGAGCGGTAAAGGTAGTAGCCAACGACGCTCTCGTCGCTCACTGGGTTCCACTCAAAGCCAACTTCTGTCATGTCTGAAATAGTTTTTAAGCTTGTAATAGTTGGTAGTGACGTGCTTTGCTGAGTTGGTACACTAGAGCCGCATCCCGCTAAGAAAGCTACTAAAAATGGTGTCAATATGCGTAGGGCAAATTTTTTCATCAAAAATCTCCTTGGGAATTTTTTTGTAAATTATTTGGTTAAAGTCATCATACGTTTTTGCGGTAAATTCTACCCTTTTGCCAGTTCGCGGATGGATAAAATAGAGCATATAAGCGTGAAGCATAACCCTGCTTATTTTATCGCCTTGGCTCTTAAATCCGTATAAATCATCGCCTAAAATGTGGCGATTTATGCTAGCAAGATGCACTCTTATCTGGTGCGTCCTGCCTGTAAAAAGCTTTGCCGCTATCAAATTTACTCCGCCTTCGCTTAGTAAATTTACGAAGGCACTTTTTGCAAATTTAGCGTCCGCGACGATCGCTTTTTTTAGGCGGTTGTTTGGATTTCTACCGATTGGTTTATCGATGATGACGTCCTCTTTTAGAGGTAGGTCAGTGAGGGCTAGATAAATTCGTCCCATGCTCTTATCGCTTAGCTGCTCGCTTAGTTTTGCATGGGTGAAGTTATTTTTAGCAACGACGATAGCGCCGCTCGTGCCCTTATCTAGGCGGTGGACGATGCCAGCTCTTACGTCGCCGTTTAAATTTGAGAGCATAAAACCCTTTTTGTTTAGCCACTCAACAAGTGTCGCCTCTTTGACGCTTGGGGCTTGGTGGACGACGATTTGCGGGGGCTTATTTAGCACTATGAGATCGTCGTCTTCATAGATAATAGGGATCTCAAAATTTACTTCGTACTCGTTTTGTACCTCTTTTTTTGGGGCAAAATTTACGCAAATTTCATCGTTTTCATTTAACAAAAAGCTTGGTTTCGAGACTGGTTTTAAATTTACGCTTACAAGAGAGTCTTTTATCAAATTTAAAGCTTGATTACGTGAAATTTGAAGCTCTTTGGCTACTGCAACGTCGAGTCTTGAGCTATTTGAAACATTAAATTTAACCAAAATCAAAGCCTTGTTTGTGATATAATCTAGCCCAAAAAACAAGGTTTGCTTCTTGATAAAACTAGATCGGCGTATTTTAACACATTTTGATTTTATTCAGCCGTTTTTAATCATCCCAATCATAGCCATCTCATACATCCTAGTCTCCGAAGCAAACGACATTTTGGCAAACAAACAGCTTGTATATTTTGGCATAGGATTTGTCTCATTTTGCATCGCATTTTTGCTGCCTATTAGACGCATCGACTGGATCATCCCGATGTTTTACTGGGTCTGCATCGTGCTGCTTTTAAGCGTTGATATCTTTGGCGTTAGTAAGCTTGGAGCTAGGCGCTGGCTGGAAATTCCATTCGTTCACTTCACGCTTCAACCCTCAGAGCTCATGAAGCCAGCCTTTTTGCTGATGCTAGCTTATCTAGTTAAGCAGCGCCCTCCAGAGGCTGATGGGTATGGGCTAAAAGACTTTTTAAGACTTAGTTTTTATATACTCTTGCCATTTGCGCTCATCATGAAAGAACCTGATCTTGGCACCGCGCTCATACTTTTGATAGTTGGCTACACTATCCTTTTTGTCATCGGCGTAAATAAGAAAATTTGGATCTGTATCATCCTTGCCATAGGCTTTTCGGCGCCGGTTTTATATGAAAATTTGCATGATTATCAAAAAAAGAGGATCCACGACTTCATCGCTGAAGAGCCAAGCTACCACGTCAAGCAAAGCATCATCGCCATAGGTAGCGGCGGGCTAAAAGGCAAGCCAAAGGACGAGGCGACGCAGACACACTTTAAATTTTTGCCAATCGCCACAAGTGACTTCATCTTTGCTTATAATATCGAGCGTTTTGGCTTTTATGGGGCGCTGCTTTTGCTGGGGCTTTATGGAGCGCTTATAACGCACTTGCTTAGCCTAAACTACGGGCTTAAGAATGATTATTTCACGCAGGTGACCGCCACTGGCATAGCCGCGCTCATCTTTGTCTATGTGGGGGTAAATGTCTCGATGACGATCGGCTTTGCGCCGGTTGTGGGCGTGCCACTGCCGTTTTTTAGCTACGGCGGAAGCAGCTTTGTCACCTTCATGGTACTTTTTGGGATACTGCAAAATCTACTAACATTTAGGTTTGATCAGACCTACCGCTCGGTGAAATTTAAATTTTAAAATTTGTGACCACAAACTAAAAATATTTAATTTTTTTACAAAAATGTTCAAGCGAATTTTAAAATTAGAGCTGGCATATCACAGCTCTTAATTTAGTGGCGAATACCTATGAGCTCTAAATTTAGTAGTTTGCCAAGGTAAGTGAGTAAAGTTTTAAAATTTGCAAATTTATTTTGTCAAATCAAACAATCGTCAGGCAAATTTTAAAATTTCATGAACGAGTAATTTCGGCTCTAAAATTTGAGCTAAGCTGCAAGCGAAGCCAAATTTTAGTAGTCAATTCTTGCGAGTGAGTGAAATTTTAAAATTTGCAAAGACAGCTTTATTAAATTTGTAAATTTCTTTTTATTTAAAAGGGAGACAAGGGACTCAAGTTACGAGGCCGTCCCCCTTATCCCCCCATTTTTAAATCCCTCGTCTGCTTGCAGTTACGAGGCGAAGCCAGAGTAAAAACCCCTCGCACGTTAGAGGTGCATGCAATGGTGTTGGTACACTGCATGCGGTTAGAAACTCGAGCAAATTTTAAAAATTTATGAGCGAGCATACCACGGCTCTAAATTTAGTGGTGAGCTTTGCGAGACCTAGATTTTAAGATAAATGTCAAGGATATTCTAACAATTTCTTTCAAAGTGTGGGGTATCAAGAAAAGAACTAAAATTGCCACCCCAACGATTTAAACTATTTAAGCTCTCCCAGTAATTGCCTATTTCTTGTAAGTCTTGCTTAGATTGAAGCCATACACCATTTTTAAAAATATGAAGATCAATAGCACAACGTTTTAAGTGATTTGACTGCATCGTCTTGCTTTTGCCAGTATTATAGTAAATTTCTTGCTGGGCTTGTGTCCTTTCAAGCTCGCCACCCCTTACAGAATAGCCGTTGATATGAAGATAGATCAAAAGCTTTTCAACGTCACGCATGAACGCTTCTTGATTTTCGCCAAGTGTCATATTATTACTCCTTTTCAAGTTTTTTATTAATTGCTCTATCAATTATTGAATTTATCCACTCAGTGCCACGCCACGAAACAAAACCACTAAGAGCAAGAGAAACTTTAAAAGTATTTAAGAAGTAAAAAAATATCTCATAGCTTATCCAACAAAGAAACATAGAGCTAAGAGAACTTAAAAGCAATGAAAGAATTTTATACTTTGCCTTTTTAAAATCGATGTGATCTAAATTTAGAATAGAAGCGATAAAGCCTATAATAAAAACAACGATCAAATAATCATCATCTTTATTAAAATTATCCATTTATACATCCTTTTAATAAATTTTCTATCTGAATATAATAAATTATAAGCCCCTTTAAACTATCTGGATCAGCTGGATCAAACAAAGGCTTTTTAGGAAGCTTTACATCACACTTTATAGGAATATAAACCTTTTGGATAGTAGTTTGCGGAGCTTTAGCAGAACAGCCAACAAAGAGCACAATATAAGAAAGAAAGATAAAAAAGTAAATTTTATTTCTTATAGTAGTCATTGTTAAACTCCAAAAGCAAATTATCATAAAATTTTAACTTTTCGCAATAATCACTATTGTTAGGTAATTTAATTTCGCCAAAGCGCTTATTTAATTCTTGACCTAGCGAGCTATTTTTTAAAGAAAGTTTTTCACTATCGATTTTTAATTGCTCGATTTTAGAATTTTGATTATCAATGATTAAAAAAGCGGTTTGAGCAGCTAGCTTTTCAACAGCTAGATCAGCTTTTAATTTAGTTGCTTTAGCTTCAAGATCGTTAATGCTACTTCTAAGAAAAAATATATATAAGACTAGAATTAAATAAGCGAAAATATGAATAACTAGCCCCCTACTAAGTAGAGAGCTAAATTTAAAAAAAGAAAACATTATTTAACAGTTCTTGCACTTATGATATAAATATCATCAAATTTAACGCCGTTAAATGTTTTACCAGCTAGAGCCGTTTTTACCTGAGCTTCATCGATGCTAGGTTTTGAATAAAAGCTAAATGTAGCCTTATGACCTGCTTGACTTTTGCCAGTAATAGTGTATTCAATAACGCTAGGCTCGTTTGAATTGCCTTGCTCAGCGTCCCTATAAAGAATGTGATAAGTGCCTTCAAGAGCATTAGCGCAAAACGTTTGCGCTTCTGCACCAGAGCAAGGAAGAGAAAAACTATAAGTTCTACCATTTATCGTATTTTTAATTAAAACTTTTTCAGCCATTTTTTTACTCCTTATAGCCTATCAAATTTCAAAGTAACGTAATCGCATTTAGTCGTATCATCAAAACTAGCATTAAGATTATTTTTAAAATCTGCTACAAAATTTTGATACATATAGCTTTGCTTAACGTTCGGAATGGTTATCATAGTTGAAACCCTACCTGTCGGAGTTTTAGCACCAACAATAACACTTTTACGATTTAGTGGGTCTGGAGTAGCTGTAACGGCTGTGCCACCTTCTTGAAAAGAGGAATAAGTTTCGATCTTGCCAGCAAGAAGTGGAATCAAAGCGCTTTCGTCGCTACCAGTTGAAAAAACAAGACTTTTCGAATAAAGTCCGTCAATTTGTTGTCTTAACATTTTTTTTATATCCTTTCTCGTCATTTAGACTTTTTTGATTTGTTTTTTTGTTAAAACGTTTTAAACAAGAGAATATTAAGCAAAAAAGAGAAAGTTAAATAATTAAGAATATATTAAGCGGACGCTTCAGCGACGCTCAAACCGCTAGCGGTTTTCGTCCGCGATGTGTTTGCATGGCGTTAGCTAGTTAAAAAAAACTATAAATTTGAATTTCTTTCAAGCCATTAGCAGAAAACTAACGCCACAACGCAAACGAAATCAATTAAGCAGGGAAAAGGATCGGCAAGAGATAAAGACTAAAAGAGAAAAGGCAGGCTTAGGGGGAAGAAAGAGAAAACACGGCACACACCGCAGAGCGGTGGTGATGCCGTGTTTGAAGAGAAGACAGAAACGCAAGAAGATTATTTTAAAAGGGTGCAAGCTGGGCGATTATACTGATTATAACGTTTAGTCTTTTTTAAAGAACCATTAGGATTATAAAATTTAGCTACAAAAGTAGCTTTAGAAGAGAGAAAAGCTCTTAAAAAATCTACCGAGCAAAACTGCTTATCAAGATAAGTTTCGGCTTCATGTAAAGCGAAAGTATCATTAAACAACACATATTCAACAACACAATTATCATTATCCAAAATAGGCGGATAACCATTACAAGCAATGGTTTCGAGATAAGAATAATTTTGACAGAGGATAGAAGCGGCTTCAGAAGAAGGAATATCCATAAAAGCCTTTTTAAAATTATCAAATCTTGAACTAGAGAAAGAAAGACTAAAAAACAAACATAATAAAAGAATTTTATTAAGCATAATAGCCCTTTTTCTAAAAAAATAGAATTAATATAATTATAGACAAGTAAGATTAAATTTCACTGATCCATAAATAAAGAGCAAGAAACCCCTTTAACAGCTAAACCGCCAACTTCAAGATGCGTTTTAATAAGCGTAGATAATTCATTTTCATTTTTAGTTTTCTTAACATTATGAAGTAAAATTTGCTTACACATACGATTTTTATTAGATACAAAAGCTTTAAATTGCTTATTGTAATTAAAGTCATCAGGGGGGAAAGTTGTTTTTTGAGTTTCAAACTCAACTTTATAAATATATTTTATTTCAGCAGTCGAAACAGCAGTAAGAAAAGCAACAAGATCAGGCACGCTCTTCGCTTCAAGCGTAGAAGTGATCACTCGATTACCTTGTTGTTGAGTTATTTTGTATATAGGCATAATAATCCTTTTTTAAAAATTTAAAAACAGAAAAACAAGATTTATGATATTTGCAAGCCATAACATCATCATAAAATTTTTGATAAGAAGATAAAAAACCCTGCTTAAATAAAGGGAAAAAATCCGGAAAATCATAAACAAAACCAGAACTACAAAGATTAAAAAAAGCAGAATGAAAGGGGAGACGAACAACAAAATCAGGGGAAGAACCATAACGATTAAAAACACTAGAAACACCGGGAACAAAGAAAAAAGGACTTGAAGAGCCATAACAATGGGGGTCATAAAAATCAAGCTCACTTTTACACTTACCAAAATCAAGAACGCAAGAAGTAAAAAAATAAAAAAAATCAGAAGTAGGATTATCAAAAAGCAACTCAGGAACCAAATAAGAAGACATATCAGAAGCACTAGGCAACTCAACCATTGTATCATTGCCAAAAGGGGTCAAAAAATCAGCACCCAAAGCATAGCGAAAATCATCTTCGTTGTCAGGATCAGGGAAAAACATATATATGTAAAGGGGCATTAGCTTGCTCCCAATAATAATCATGATAATTAGCCATATAAAACAGCGTTTTAAAAAGATCAACATCATCTTTTAAAGAAAAATCATATCTAGAAGCATTGAGACGAGCCATAAGCTGAGTTTGTTTATTCTCATTTTTTCTATACCAACGATAAGTCATAGGATTAATCTCAAAAAAACAACGAAAAACACGAGTAACATTAAGTGAAGTAATAGGCTTCTCAGCACAACACCCACATAAAAGAGATACCACTATTCTTTACCTACAAGATCTTGACAAAGAATTTTAAGAAGACGATTTGTCTCTTCAAGAGAGCCAATATCCTTTTTCTCTTCAGGCTTATTAACAATATGATCGTTTAAAATTTTCTCAATACGAGCAAGAATAGCCCCAAGAGTATCAAACTTTTTCATCTCTTCAGCAAATGCACTTTCACAATCAAGAGCCACGATTTTTATCCTTTCCACTAAAATAACCCAAGCCGTTCATCATAGTAATAAACATCTCACTAAGACCCAAAACATTACCACTATCATCAGTAACAAACATAAAATCAGCAACGTGATTTAAAGCATCGATATCGATCTTATCACTTCCAGTTATACGCCTTAAAACTTCTTTATCTTGTGGAGTGAAACGAGAGCTAAAAAGCTTAAAAAGCAAAGTTTGATTTATATTATCAACCTTAGCCTTTGCATATTGAAATTCTTGATTTTTAGTTTCTAAAATATGCTGACGCTGCCCAACAATAACATTTGCATTTTGTAAAGCGGAGCTATTAGAATTATTAGTATTAATGATTTGGTTACCACAATTAACAAGAACTTGAGCAACACCAACACGATCAGAAAAATTACCAGTTAAAAAGCCAATCATGCGATTAAGCTTTGCTCCTTTAATCTTTCCAAGCTTATTTTTAGCATACCGACCAAGCGGAGAGAGTAAAGCGATAACACCAGCATAAACAATAGACATTATTTTGCTAACTACATTTTCTTGAATTTGGATATATTTCATCAAAGCGGCGCTAAACATAATCGTAATACCGCTATTAATAGCATCCTTTAAAATGCCGTCATCCATACCACTATTTTTTAAACGTTTTAAAACTTGATCGTAAGCGACATTATAAGTAAGGTCTTCAAACATCTCATCAATACCAAGTTTTAAAATTCTACCTGCTTCAGATTGTTTCTCAGCCATTATTTAACATCCTTAAGTAATGTTTTACTAGGTAATTCAGTATCAAAAAGATCTTTAAAATTTGGCATAGGCAAATCAAAAAGATCAAGAGCTTCATTATCTAGCTCAAAATTATTTTCATCGGTATAAGTGCGAGCTTGAACGGCTTGACGAGATAAAGCTATCTCACGCGGTGAAGCTTTAGTTATAGTATTGCCGTCAAGGTCTTTAATAGCAACAGAAGTTTTATCATACTCTGCCTTTTCTTTGTAGATTTCAAGTGTTTTAGTAGAGTTTTCACTAAGTATTTTTTGATTTTCAGCATAAGAAGCTGGCAAGCTAATTTCAACTGGACGATCAATGGATAAAGAGGCGTCAAGAGTATTTCTAACTTTAACATCAGCATTTAGCTTAACACCAGACAAACCATCACGCATAGCCTGTGAATAACCTTTTGTGCTATCAACAAGCTTAGCAGAGTTTTCAGCGACTTTAATTAAATTTTGATTATAAATTTTTTGATTTTCACCAATAGTTGATATATATTTAGAAATTTCGCTATTAATGTTTGCTTGAGATTTTAAAACTTCTTTAAAATTGACATCAGTCGAAACAGCCGAACCACTGCCAGCATTTGTATTTGTATGAGTTTCTGCTTTTAAAGAAGTTAAATCGCTCTCAAAAATACGATCACCAGTTAAAGGATTATAAAATTTTTGAGTAATAGGATCAAGCCAAAAACCATTACTATCTTTTATAACACGTCCCTTAATTGTAAAAGGTTGGCTATATAAATTTTCACGTCTAACGATTGCTTCTTGATTTGCTTCAGCTTTGCTCTTATCGTTTGTATTTACGTTTTCATCATCTTTTGTTAATTGAGAAGCAGGCAAAGAAGAAGAAAGCAACCCATAACAAAGAATTTGTAAAATTTGATTTTGATTAGCGAGGATATTAAGTAAATTTGTATTAGGCAAAAAATTACCTAACTTAGAAGCATCAGCAGGAGTAGGCTTTTCACTTTCAGTTTTAGCAGATGAAACAACTTCATTATTTTTAGTAACGATATTACCTAAAACTTCATCTGAAGAACTGCTATTTTGCAACTGCTTTTCAACATATTTACTAAGACCAAACAAAGCAGCACCAGCAACGATACCACCAGCCCCAGCAGTAACATCAGCTGAATTAATTGTAAAAGGCTTAAAATCATTTGAATTCTTTGGAGCAGACCAAAAATTAGAATTAATACGAGCTGGCATTATAAAGTATCCATATGTGGAGTATCAAGAATATTAGCAATACCAATTTTAAAATCAATACCGTCTTCTTCTTGATAACCAGTTACTTCTTCAAAATTATTACCACCCAAAACATAACGAAGTAAAACAGCTTCTTTATATTGTTTTGCATCATCTAAATTTGCACGATCAAGCAAAGAAGCAGGACAAAAAAGACGTTGTAAAAATACTTCATTTAATTTTGAAGAAGCAAAATTAATACTCCAAAGCTCATAAAAAACAATAATTTTAAAAGAACTCAAATGTAAAGAATAAGCCTTATTAACAAGAAATAAATTAGTAAAACCACTTACAGCAACAAGAGAACCAGGAGCTAAAGAAGCGAAGGGATTACCATTATTATTTAAATTTAAAGATAAATCTTTAAAAGAAGGTCTATCGCCATCAACAAAAGTTTCTCTTAAAGAGTCGAGCTCAGCTTTCAAAGTAGAAGATGCAGTGCCATAATCAACTTCAGGATAAAGCCCACTAACATAATAATCAAAAGAATTTTTAGAACCAAAACCACGAAAAAGCATACGATCACAACAAAAAAATTCATTATTACCATTATAAAGCGGAAAAGAAAAATCTTTAATCATCAAAGTATTAGTATCAGTATTTTTATAAAATTGAATGCTAGAAGTTTCAAAAAAATAAGGTCGATCAGATACATGATGAAAAACAAAATTAATCCGCCCCTTAGCAGTAGAAGCATAATAATGAGGCAATTCAGCACCACGAACAACATCAGAAAACTGAAGTGACATAAAAACTCCTTAAAATAAATCTAATTTAAATTGCTTAATAGCAAATATATATTTACGACCATTTCGAAGCGAATAGCCGTGATCTTCTAAAAGCTTTTTTAAATTTGTCTGCTTAAAAAGCTCGTTTAATTCGTCAAAAGCAGAATACAAAGATCGACGGCTACCAACAACAATATCAGCCCAAACAAAGCCCAACTTTTCAGCATAAAGCCTTTTAATAAAGGGGCTTTTAATATCAATGCAATAAATTTCATCACCACCACGCAAAAGATCACTTATTAAACTACCATAAGCATTTAACTTCTTCATTTAGCAACCTTTAAAGCCGTTTCAATAGGACGTTTATAATCATCATTTCTTATTTGAGAAATTGCAACAAAAAAATCACTTAAAGAAGCAGTAAAAACACCAAAAAGCGGATTATCAACATCTAAATTTTGATTTTTTATAGTCTTTTCATTTTTTAAAAAATTACCTGCAAGCTTTGATAAACCATATTCGTGAAGACTTAAGCCGTCCTTTTCAAGGTCTTTTAACGTTTCAGTAAAAACGTAAAGAAAATTTTCACCGCTAACACCTAAATTTGTATAAACCGCACTAACAAAAGCCTTTAAAGCCATTTTTGCTTTTTTGATATCTCTTGACTGGATAAGATCATGCATAGTAAGAGCCTTAAATTTATCATCGCCCCAAGTAGAGATAAAATCCCAAAATTTAAGCCGATTAACATCAAGATCACATCTTTGATAAATTTTACGAACGCTTTCAGACTGAATAGACCCAGCAGTTAAACGATTGACTTCATCATCAGTTAGATCATACCATTTACAGATGCTAAGCCCTTGCGACCAAAACGCCCCTAAATGGCTAAAAATGTAGCTTATCTCGTTTTCTTCATTAATAGGAATTAATCTTTTTATCGCTAAACGTCCAAATTCTGCTTCGTGTCTGAAAACAAAAAGATCGATTTTTGGATTAAATCCGTTAATCTCCCATTTCGTAAAAATTAGAGTAGATATATTTTTGCTTTGAACTTGTTTTATCTTGTCATAAACCCTAAACATGTGCGGATTTTTACCAAAGCTTACACCTTCAAAACGTGTAAAACGCATAAAATTATTTACATTTATTTCAGCAATATCGCTAAAAGTAGCCGAATTTTCATCAATTATTAAATCGTCATCATCTTTTTTATATTGATCAGAATAGTTAGAAATTCTTTTTAAACTTCTAAATTTTAAAAAGTCTTGTGGAGTATATTTTATACCAGTTACATCAGTAGCTAGATCAAGCCTTAGCACGCTTACACGAAAATTTACCCCAAATATATCATTTAAAAATTTATTTACAAACTCATAAGCCATAATATGCCCATATTTGAGCAAAAACACACTTCTAAACTGAATTTTTAAATGGTATAGCCCTTTTGGCTTAAATTTTGTGTCCGATATAGTGCAAAATATATCATCATTTGCAAAATAACCAAAATATTGACCTAAGCCCTTGCTTGATACTTTGAAATTGCCATATTCAAAGCCCAAATCATCAAGCACATACTTTTCGCCAAACGTGCGTAAATTTTGCGCCTGCTGTTTAAGCATAGCAATTTTATGGATAAAAGCCGAAAATTTAGTATCAAAATATTTTTCATCGGTGCAATTAACCCCAATAACTAAAGTATCGATACCTTGATGAAGTATTTTAAATCTATCGTCTTTATAAATCATTTTCTTTAACCTTAAGTAAAGTTTAGCTTGTCCCGCCTAACCTTGCTGATAGTCTAGGCGTGGGGCTAAGTTCTAGCCCCTATTTTTCAAGCATTTGAGCCGTTTTTTAAACTCTCCATTTTTAGCATCGCCGTGACAAAGCTATCAATGGCAGGGACAAATTTATTAAAAACAACAACGGGGGTTGAATTATAGGCATCTTTATAAAGTCTATATTCGATCTTGCCACTAGCAATATATACTTCATCTTCTTTTAAGTCTAAGTATTGCTCTTGTGTAATTCTTGTTGTATGCTCGCCACCGCTGTTAAGTGCGACAAAAGTAACAACATAGCTATCGTCCCACCTTTCAAACTCGCCAAACTCATTTACAACAGGATTATTATCCTTATCAAATTTTTGTTTGCCTTCAATCTTCTTAACCTTGAGAACCTTTATCTTTTGCTCGAAATAATCAGCGTTTTGATTAAGAGACTGGTAAATTTCGCGATAAAGCGTTTCATTTGTGCTATCCATTAACGGAGCTGTGCTTTTTGCCATTGTTTATCCTTTTTGAAAAAATTTGATTTTTTATTAAATATCTATTACCGATGATTTGCGAAAGATAAGCCTTGCTAATCTTTAAATGATCGCAAAGATCAGCCCTTGTTAAAGTTGTTTTATTCGATAAAATTTCAAGGACTGAAAGAATAAGCTTATAATGTATCTTTCGCATTAAATAGCCTTTATTTCAGCGTTAAACGGAAATAAGCTTTTTAAATAGCGAACTATCGCACACATAACCGCAACGATAGCAACCATTTTCTTTTTACCATTAGCGATTAAACGATCGTAACGTGCTTTAAATTTCTCATTAAAACGAATAGCGCACAAAGCAGACATAAATAAAATACGTCTTATGTTGGAGCTACCCATTTTATTTATCTTTTGACTTTTATACACGCTTGAACCACTTTGAAAAATTCTAGGGCTAAGACCGAGAAAGCTAACAAATTGCTTTTCAGATTTATCACGATTAAAATGTAATTGTGGAAATAAATTTAAAGCTAGATCGACGCCAAAACCTTTATTATTTTTAATAATTTCTTCAGTTTCAGGAATAGTTTTTTTAACAAGATCAAAAGCTAATTTTTGAAGCATAGTTTGAAGTTTTGCGATCTCTTTTACGAGACTTTCAATAACTTCATTAACAACGCTATTTTTTACAAATTTTTGAGATTGTTTAAAATTTTTGAGTTGAGTGCTAAGCTTTTGAAGTAAATTTAAAGTTGAATTATAGCTTTTGATTTGTAAATACTCGGCATTATATTTATCAGGCAGTATCTCGCTCTTAAAGGTTCTAGCATAAACAGCCAAGCCATAGCTATCGGTTACATCAGTTTTAAGAGAACTTAAATGTTTTAAGAATAAAGAACTTTTGTAAGGATTTGTAACATTATACCTAATATTTAAATCAGATAAAGCCTTTTGAAGTGGTAAATGATAGTTAGATGTTGCTTCAAAAACAACTAAAATATCATCGTTTTTAAAACTTTCAAAATAAACTTTAATAACTTCATATGTATTAGGCAAGGTTTCAAATTTAGCTTTTTGATTTTCGGCAGAAGTTAAAAAACAAACGTCAATTTTATTTTTTGAAACATCAACACCGCAGAAAAAATTTTTTTTCATCTTGACACTCCTTAATAAAATATAGGTTATGCTTCTTTCTTGTATTCAGTGTTAAACACTAAGATTTTTAACCGAAACATCAACCATAAGCCCAAAATCTAGGTCACAGCGTAAAATCGCTTAATTTAGTAGCAAGGACTTATGGAAATTTTATAAAAATCTTAAAAGAAAAACGAAACAAGACAAAGCGGATCTTTCAAGATTTTGGAAGTATCATACAAAATTTAGTAGTCTGCTAAGGCGAGTGAGTAAGATTTTAAAATTTGTAAAGACAGCTTGATTGAATTTGTAAATTTCTTTTTATTTAAAATAGGGACAAGGGAGGCTTGAATTTTGCTTCACACTACATGCTACAAGCGTTTGAATATCGAGCGAGTGTCAGGCAAATTTTAAAAATTAATGAGCGAGCGTATCACGCTTCAAAATTTAGTAAGTTGCCAAGGTGAGTGAATAAAATTTTAAAAATGTATAAAAACTAAAATTTACAAAGCCCTATTTCTCACCCTCAAATAAAGAGGCAAAATACTCATCAATATTAACGCCATCTTTTTTCATCTCTTTTAGCCTTAGCCTTATGTCAGCGTCTTGCCAAAGAAGCGGTGGTAGCGCAAACATCACCTTATCAAGGCTAAAATTTATCACATCCTCGCGCCAGCCATCCCAGCGGTAAAGCTCGTAAAATTTAGATATATCCCCACTTAGCGCCCAGTATAAAAACTGCGAGTAGCCAAGCTGCGTATCTTCCCATTTGCCGCTATCTGGTGCGTAGTAAAAGACGTTGCCAGCTTTGCCACCAAAAGCGCCGCCATTTACCGCGAAAAATCCGCCCAAAACATCGTCCGCCACGAGCAAATAGCTAGGCATCTGCCCTGCTTGGCTAAAGCTTTTGCCAAGGTTGAAGCTGTAAATTCCGCGCTTCATCTGCTCACATCCAGAGCCTAGCACACGCAGCCAGCCGCCATCTATCACTATACCGCCACACCCATAAACAAGCGCTCCCATCGGCGAGCGAGTAGTTACCTGAAGTCCTAAAAGCTCACTTTGAGCCCTGCTCTCGTCACACGGTAAAATTTCATAGCCATTTTTGGCCTCTTTTAGCCACTCTTCGATCAGCGCCCAGCCTGGCTCATTTGTATCTATAAGCTCGTCTAAAGCTCTCATTTTCTGTCCTTGCGATAAATTTTGTGAAATTTAAAAGAAGAATTTGGCGAGCCGCCCCGCCAAATTTATATAGATAGATTATTTTGCATCCCAAGCTAAGATCGTGTTGCCCTCGGCGTCGGTAGTCACATCGCCCATGCCCATGATGTTGTAGCCACAATCTACGTAGTGAACTTCGCCTGTTACGCCACTAGCTAAGTCGCTAAGTAGGTACATAGCGCTGTTACCGACGTCTTCTGTGGTGACGTTGCGTTTTAGTGGGCTATTTACTTCGTTGTAGCGTAAAATCATCCTAAAGTCGCCTATTCCGCTTGCAGCAAGCGTTTTGATAGGGCCTGCACTGATCGCATTTACGCGGATATTTTTAGCGCCAAGGTCGTGTGCTAGGTAGCGAACTGAGCTTTCAAGTGCGGCTTTTGCAACGCCCATGACGTTGTAGTGTGGCACAAATTTTGGTCCGCCAAGATATGTAAGAGTTAGCACCGAGCCGCCCTCTTTTAGCACCGGCAAAGTCGCGCGAGTAAGACTTAGTAGCGAGTAGACGCTAGTGCCCATCGCTATATCAAATGCCTCTTTTGTGGTATTTACAAACTCGCCCTCAAGCGCCTCTTTTGGTGCGTAAGCCACAGCGTGCACGACAAAATCAATCTCACCAAGGTCTTTTTTGATCCTATCAGCAAGACCGTCTAGGTGAGCTTGGTTATTTACGTCAAGCTCGTAGACAAATTTGCTTCCAAACTCCTCAGCGATCGGCTCAACGCGCTTTTTAAGAGCGTCATTTAGGTATGTAAACGCCATCTGCGCACCTTGATCGTGACAAGCTTTTGCAATGCCGTAAGCGATTGATTTCGCATTAGCAACACCGACGATCAGACCCTTTTTTCCTTTTAAAGTCATTATTTCTCCTTTAAAATTTTGCAATTCAAATTTTAAACCAAATTTAATAGTGGCAGTATCGTGAGATGAATTTTAATGTTGTGTAGAAATTTTAGGTCAAGACTAGGCAAATAGCCTGTCGCAGACTTAAAATTTCAAACTCATTAAAAAGCGCTCACGAGACAACGCGTATCAAATTTAAAAAATTATTCGCATCCCAGCTGGCTGTCCCTACCAAAACCCCATCGCAGCTTTTGATACCTGCGATATCAACGATATTTGCTGCATTGACGCTTCCGCCGTAAAGTAGCGGCACATTTGCCTTTGTCTTTAAAAAACTTAGCACCTCATCTATCTGCTCTATGCTTGCACTTCTGCCGGTTCCTATCGCCCAGATCGGCTCGTAGGCGATGACTAAATTTTTATAGCCAAGATCGATATTTTCAAGCTGGCGGCTTAGAAATTCTTTGGTAGCTCCGCTTTCATTTGTGCTTAAATTTTCACCGATGCAGTAGATCACATTCCAGCCATTTTTTGCGGCAAAGTCAAATTTTGCTCGCAAAAACTCCTCGCTTTCATTTAAAATTTCACGCCTTTCAGAGTGACCGATCAGCACGTCATTTATGCCAAATTCATCAAGCATTGCCTTGCCGATCTCGCCAGTAAATGCCCCACTCTCGCACGGGTAGAAATTCTGCGCCCCAAGCCTAAAAAGATGCCTTTTTTCATCAAAGGCACTAGCTGGAGCAAATACGCTCACATCATCGTTTGCGCTTAAATTTTCGTCTAAAATTTTCGCATACTCTCTAAAGCTTGCTCTTGTGTGGTTGCACTTTAAATTCGCTAGAAATTTCAAGACCTACTCCTCTTTTCTAAGCGGCTTTATGCCAGGCAGCTCTTTGCCTTCTATTAGCTCCAAGCTCGCACCGCCGCCAGTTGAGATAAATGTCATCTCATCAGCGTCGCCTGCGCGCTCGACCACGTCAGCCGTATCACCGCCGCCAACGACGGTTGTCGCGTGAGTATCGATGATAGCGTGGCTCATTTTGATGCTGCCTTTGCTAAATTTATCCATCTCAAAAACGCCCATAGGTCCGTTCCACCAGATGGTTTGCGCATCGGCTATGACCTCTTTAAATAGCCTAATAGAGGCAGGTCCAATATCAAGCCCCATCCAGCCATTTGGGATCTCTTGGGCGGGGACGTATTTTACGGCACTTTCAGCTGAAAATGTCTGAGCAGCGACGACATCTACTGGTAGGTAAATTTTCACTCCCAGCTCTTTGCCTTTTTGTAAAATTTGCCTTGCATCTTCGATGAGCTCTTCTTCAAGGAGCGAATTTCCGATGTTTTCGCCAAGTGATTTTAAAAATGTAAATGCCATACCGCCGCCAATTATGAGCTTATCTACGCGTGGTAAAAGGTTATGCAAGGCTTGAAGCTTGCCGCTTACCTTTGAGCCGCCCACGACTGCAACAAATGGACGAGATGGATGTTTTATCAAATTTTGAGCGAAGTTTATCTCTTTTTGCAACAAAAATCCCGCTGCCTTATGCTTTTCATCGTAAAATTTAGTGATCGCTTCGACCGAGCTATGCGCCCTGTGGCAAACGCCAAATGCGTCATTTATGTAAAATTCGCCAAATTCTGAAAGCTCTTTTGCCAAAGCCTCGTCATTTTTGGTTTCGCCCTTTTCAAAGCGTAAATTTTCTATCATTAAAATTTCGCCAGCTTTTAGCGCTTCAGCCTTTGTCTTAGCGTCATTTCCGATCACATCTTCAGCAAATATCACCTCTCTATCAAGCAGTCTTGATAGCCTCTTAGCCACGCCTTGAAGTGAAAATTTCTCTTCATAGCCGTTTTTTGGACGTCCTAAGTGACTAGCCAAAACCACACTGCAGCCATTATCTAGGCAGTAGCGGATAGTTGGTATCGCTGAGCGGATCCTGCGGTCATCAGTGATGTTTAAAAACTCGTCCATAGGCACGTTAAAATCGCACCTTATAAAGACTTTTGCGCCGTTAAGCTCAAGGTCGTTGATCGATAAAATATCACTCATTTTTCACCCTTTAAATTTACTTTGTAGCCACGATCTTAGCAAGATCAACTAGCCTTGTTGAGTAGCCCCACTCGTTGTCGTACCACGCAAAGACCTTCACCATATCATCAGCGATAACCTGTGTAGTGTCGCTAGCTACGATGCTGCTAAAGGTACTCGTGCAAAAGTCACTGCTAACTCTGTAGTCGTCATCGACGAATAAAATTCCCTTTAAATTTGACTCCGCAGCCGCTCTAAATGCCTCGTTTATCTCCTCTTTGCTAGCTGGCCTTTTTAAAACCGCCGTTAGATCGACCATAGAGACATTTGCTACTGGCACGCGCACTGCTTGGCCGTGCAGCTTGCCGCTTAGCTCTGGGAGCACTTTAGCGATCGCTTTTGCAGCTCCGGTTGTTGTTGGTCCGATATTTAGCGCTGCAGCGCGCGAGCGGCGGAAATCTTTAGCTTTTACATCAACTAAGCTCTGACCATTTGTATATGCGTGGATCGTAGTCATGAGCCCCTTTACGATGCCAAATTTATCGTTTAGCACCTTTGCTACTGGAGCTAGGCCGTTTGTGGTGCAGCTTGCATTTGAAACGATCGCTTCGCCTGCGTATTTATCGTCATTTACGCCAACTACAAACGTTGCCGTGTCGTCTTTTGCTGGAGCGCTCATGACGACTTTTTTGACGCCACGAGCAAGATATGGCTCACATTTTTCAGTGGTTAAAAACTTGCCAGTGCACTCTAAAACCACGTCTACGCCGTAGTCTGCGTAGCTAAGCTCGTTTAGATCTCTTGTAGAAAAAACTCTTATCTTTTTGCCATTTACTTCTATAAAATCGTCGCTTATCACCTTAACGTCTTGCTTAAATTCGCCATGAACGCTGTCGTATTTGAGCAAATACCTCGTCATATCCCTTGTTGCGGTGTCGTTAATAGCGACAAGCTCAACATCATCACGCTCTAAAATAATACGCGCAGCACACCTACCGATACGCCCAAAGCCGTTTATTGCTACTTTAACTGACATCTTAGCTCCTTTTGATATAATTACGCCTAATTCTACAAAAAAGAATTTTAAAACAAATATAAACAAGGCACTTTAATAGATGAAGTTAGCACTTTTTGGCGGGAGCTTTGATCCAGTTCATTTAGGACACGATAGCATTGTGAAAATGGCACTAAGCGCCCTTGATATCGACAAGCTCATCATCATGCCAACTTTTATAAGTCCCTTTAAGAGCGAATTTTCAGCTCCACCAGAGCTTCGCCTAAAGTGGATAAGAGAAATTTGGGGCGGCCTAGAGAAGGTCGAGATCTCAGACTATGAGATAAATTTAGCTCGCCCAGTACCTACCATAGAGACGGTTAAGTATTTGTATGAGAAATTCAAGATAGAGAAATTTTATCTCATAATAGGCGCGGACCACCTAGCTACGCTTGATAAGTGGCATGGCTACGAGGAGCTAAAAAGCTTAGTGCAGTTTGTGATCGCCAAGCGCAATCACATAGAAATTCCACGTAATTTACAAAAAATGGACGTGCACGTGGATGTTAGCTCGTCGCAGATCAGACACCAAAAGGGGCTTGATGAGCTGCCTAGCGAGATAAAAGATGAGATTATAAATTTTTACCAAGGATTAAAGATGCAAGAGAGATCGATGCAAGAGCGCACCGAAAGTATAGTTAAGGTTTTAGACGCAAAAAAGGCTGAAGAGATACAAGTGTTTGATATGAGCGGAGATGATTATTTCGTAAAGGCCGTAGTTATCGCTACTACGCTTGGTGAGAGGCACGCTTACTCACTGGCAGAGGATCTAAAAGAGGAGCTTAAGCCCCTTGGAGAGAAATTTATAGGCACTGAGAGTTCGCCTGATTGGATCGTGATGGACCTTGGCGACATTTTGATACACCTTTTAAGCCCAGCTTACAGAGCAAAATACAACATCGAAGAGTTTTTGCAAAAGCTAAAAACTAGCAAAGAGTCTTAACAAAAACAAGCGATGAGCAAATAAGCCATAAAAATATAAAAAATGCTAGCAAAAATGGCTTTTTGCCCGTCGCTTTAAATATACTCCTATCTATCCCAAATCCCAAAGCACACATCGCAACGCAAAGGCAAATGCTGGCAGCTAGCTTTAAAATTTGCACCAAATTTTCAGGGAAAAATGGCAAAGATCTAACGCAGATCGCCACTAGGAAAAATAGCGCAAACCAAGGTATGCTCTTTAGCTTTGAGCCGTCACTATTTTGGCTTAAATTTAAGAAATTTAGCAAAAACAAAAATGGCACAAGCATGATGACGCGAAGCATTTTTATGATGACGGCGGTGCTACTTGCTGTGCTATCAAATGCTGCTGAGGCTGCCACTACATGGGCTACTTCGTGAAGTGAGCCACCGATAAAAAAGCCAGTTTGGTGCGGCGTAAGAGCTAGAAATTTAGCGATAAATGGATAGATAAACATGCCAATCGTTCCAAAGAGCACCACCGTGCAAATGGCGATAGCAAGCTTGTTTGCGTCTGCTTTTATCTCATTTTGAGTAGCCATAACAGCAGCTGCGCCGCATATGCTAGCCCCTGAGCCAATGAGCACGCCGCTATCCTTGCTAAGCCCCAAAGCTTTAGCGGCAAAAAGCGCAAAGCAAAAGGTCGCAAATACCATAAAAGCTGCGTATATCACGCCAATGGTACCGACACTTGCGATCTCGCTAAGGCTTATGTTAAAGCCAAAAAGTATGATGCCTAGTCTTAAAATTTGCTTCCCAGCGATCGCTACGACGCCACTACTTTTTAAAATTTGAGTCTGTTTGGTGAAAAGATTTGCAAAAATGGCACCTAAAATGATAGAGATGATAAGCGGGCTGGTGTGAAATTTAGCCAAGACCGTGTTTGAGAGCGCAAAAGAAACGCCGCATATGAGCGCTAAAACCAAGACAGCGAGAAATTTGTGATACATATTTTAACCTTAACTCTTTTTTTAAAAATGCAATTAGCACGTTTGGGTATAATTAGACGAATTTTATAATGCAAATTTAAAATAAAGATAAAGGGATAGGCCTATGATCATCCTTGGCGAAAAATATACTTTCACCAAACTAGAGCTAGAGAAGCTTAGGAAGAAATTTGGCCAGGTGAATTTTTTATCCCCTGAAAATAGTGACGCTAAAGCTTTGCGAAGTGCGCTAGAAAATCTCATAAAATCAGGCGATCAAAGGCTGATAGTACTAAATACTGAGACTCCAGTTGATGGCAAGCTGGTGAGATTTCTCACACTTTTGCAGTTTAAGACGAAGTATAAAAAGATCAAATTTCTAAATGTGGAGAGCTTTTTAGAAATTTATCTGCAAAAGTGCTACATCCCAGAAAATGGCGAAAATTTAAACTTTTTAAACGATATCAAGCCTTACAATGCCTTTGAATACGCCTTAAAACGCGTGATCGACTATGTAAGCTGCTCGCTGCTTCTTGTGATACTTTTTGTGCTTAAATTTTATGTAAAGAAAAAGATAGACGAGCAGTCCCCTGGCAGCCTTTACTTCTTGCAAAATAGGGTTGGGCTGGATGCTAAAATATTTAAATGTTATAAATTTAGAACGATGCATGAAAACTCGGAACACAACCCATACACGCAAAAAAATGACACAAGAGTATTTAAATTTGGCGAATTTATGCGCAAGACTAGAATGGATGAAATACCTCAATGCATCAATGTATTTCGCGGCGATATGCATCTAATAGGACCACGTACAGAATGGGATATATTAGTTCATGACTACGAAAAAAAAATCCCTTACTACAATGAACGCCACATCGTCCGCCCAGGGATTACCGGCTGGGCACAGGTAAATTACCCTTATGGCGCAAACACGCACGACGCCAAACAAAAGCTGATGTATGATCTTTACTACATAAAGCACTGGTCACTTTGGCTGGAGATAAAGATCATAGTAAAAACTATTGCAATTATATTTGAAAAAAGGGGTATTTAGTCAAAACCGCATATCTCTTTTTGACTAAATTTGTCTGGTAGCTATAAAGCTACATCCTAACTTTAGCTGTGATTCCCATTATATTAAATGCTGTTTTTATTGAGACAGCAACGACTGCAAAGACTTTTAGCAGACTATCTTCATTTTCATTTCCAACCACGCGGTTTTCATTATAAAATTTATGAAAGCTAGCAGCCAGCGACTTTAGATAGTCTGGTATTTTTTGAAGCTGCCTTGAAGCAAAAGCATCCTCTAAAATTTCAGGCAATATAAGCGCTTCAAAAAGTAAATTTTTAGCATTTTCATCTAGGCACTCAAAGTCCGCATTTATCACGTCACTAACGATTTTTCCAGCCTTTGCAAAAATTTGATTTATCCTAGCGTGAGCGTAGTTTATATAAAAAATAGGGTTTGAGCTATCCTCTTTTTTAAGCTCATCCACGTCAAATTCCAAACTACTCGTGTTTGCTTTGCTTATAAAGATAAATCTAAGCGCCTCAGCACCGATCTCGCTCGCGATATCACTCATCAGCACAGCATTGCCAGCGCGCTTGCTCATCTTGTATGGCTTACCATCTTTTAGCAGGCTAACCATCTGCATAAGTATCACTTCAAGCCTATTTTCGTCGTATCCAAGGAAATTTATCGCAGCCTTTAGCCTTGCGATATATCCGTGGTGATCCGCGCCCCAAATGTTTATATAGTGGTCAAAATTTTTCTCAAATTTAGCGTTATGATAGATGATATCGCCAGCTAAATATGTCGGTCTGCCGTCATTTCTAACCACAACCCTATCGTTATCGTCGCCAAGCGTGGTAGAAGCGATATAAGTAGCGCCCTCTTTTTCATACATTTGATTTGAGCGTTTTAGCTTTTCTATAGTTGGCACAAGATGGTCATAAAGGGCCTTTTCGCTAGCCCAGCTCTCTATAAATATCCCAACATCAGCCAAGTCTTTTTTGATGATATCAAGCACGATATCCTTGCCAAATTCGGCAAGCTCGAGGTTTCTGCTCTCGTCATAAAAAATTTCCTTGCCAAATTTCTCATTTGCAAACTTAGCGATATCTAAAATATAATCCCCGCGGTAATATTTCTCTGGATAGACGACATTGTCGCCAAAAAGCTGCTCTTTGGCCGCGAGAGATATTGAAGTGCCAAGCAGATCTATTTGATTGCCCGCATCGTTTATGTAGTATTCTGTTGAGATAGCGTAGCCAAGTCTTTTACCAAGCCTAGCCAAAGTATCGCCATAAACCGCGCCTCTAACGTGTCCGATGTGAAGCGGCCCAGTTGGATTTGCGCTGATGTATTCTATTAAATAGCTATCTTTTTTCGCATCTTCTTTTGCAAAGTTTTCGCTATCTAACAAAATTTGCTTTGAAATTTCATCTAAAAATTCGCTCTTAAGCTTGAAATTTAAATAGCCATTTACCGCGCTAGCTTCAACTATCTTGCTATCACTAAATTTATCAGCAAACTCGCTAGCTATCATAGCTGGAGACTTTCTTAGCTCTTTTGCGAGGCTAAAAAGCGGCGTCGCATAGTGGGCTAAATTTTTATCCTTTGGCTTTTCAAGCACAAATTCTCGCTCTAAAACCTTTGAAATTTCAGCTTTTACTTTATCTTTCAACTCTAAAACCTACGCGTTTTTAGTTGTTTCTTCTATCTTTTGACTAGTAGCACTATCTTCTTTATGCTCGACTTTTTCGCTCTTTTCAGGGGTTGTGTCCTCCATCTCAGCTTTAAAAGTCTTTATGCCCTTGCCTAGTCCTTTTGCAAGCTCTGGGATCTTCTTTGCTCCAAAAAGCAATACAATGATCGCCAAAACGATCAACCAGTGGCCAATACTAAAAGAACCCATCTTTTCTCCTTATCAAATTTTCTCAAAATATTATCATAAATTCCTGAATTTCTAACAATCTATCCACTCGTCGATGACATTTCTTAAGTTTATCTTAGCACTTTTTAACCTCATCGCTCGAAGGATTGATTTTAGCCCTTTATAGCTCTTTTCTATATCATCATTTACTAAAAAATAATCATACTCTAAAATATGCTCCATCTCACCAACTGCGTTCATTAAGCGGTTTTCTATCGTTTCATCACTATCTGTTCTGCGGTTTTTCAAGCGTCTTTTTAGCTCTTTTTTATTAGCAGTTGTGATAAAAACTGAGGTGATATAGCTTTTAAATCTCTCAAGCGCGATGTGAAAGCCTTGTACGTCGATGTCAAATATAACTATCTTCCCAGTCTCAAGCGCCTCTAAAACTGGCTTTAGGCTCGTACCATAGTAGTTTTTATGCACCTGCGCCCACTCTAAAAACTCACCCTTTTCGATGCCGCTTTTAAATTCGTCCTCTCCAACAAAATAGTAATCCACCCCATCAACTTCGCCATCCCTTTTTGCTCTAGTCGTGCTTGAGATAGAAAAATACAGGTCTTTCTCTTCCTTTAAAAGACGGCTTAGTAGCGTGCTTTTGCCGCTTCCACTAGGTCCTGAAACTACTAAAATTTGTCCTTGCAACTCACTTTTCCTCAAAACTTATATTTATCTTAATGTTCATATCTTTTAGCACATCCCTTAGCGAGCTCTCATTTAGCGACTCATGGACGTGTTTTGTGATCTTTTTAGTTAGCTCTTCTTTATAGTCTTCTTTTGTCTCATTTTTTGAGCTTTTTTGAGGTATATCTTTTAGTCCAAATGCCGCCAACATCGTGTTTTCATCTATATCATCTATCGATGCCGCGTCAAAGTTTAACTCACTTGGTACCGCGTCTTTGCTCTCATCTTTCATGTCTTCTTGTGCGTCATCTTCTTGGATATTTTCTTCTTCAAAAGTTTTATCTACTAGACCTAGATCCTCTTTGGCTTCTGGCTCGCTCACATCTTCTACCTCTTCTACTGACATCTCATTAGAAGCATTTTCACTCTCGCTAGACTCTAAATTTTCTAGCTCCTCGCTTGAAATTTCATCCAAAGCCTCTTCTTCTATATCTTCTTCTGCTTTTTCATCATCTATTTGAATTTGCTCTTCATTAGCCTCAGAGATCTCATCTAAATTCTCATCATCTTTAGGCTCATCTTCTAAATTTGCCTCATTTTCAAGGCTATCTTCATCATCAAATTTGGCTAGCTCGTCTATATTTAGCTCTTCTTGCTCTAAATTTTCATCATCTAGCTGAGCTAACTCGTCTAAATTCTCCTCAGCCACTTCACTATTTAGCGCCTCATCTAGCGACTCGATCTCGCTAAGCTCAAATTTACTCTGATCTATCTCGTCAAGCTCGCCATCTGCCTTCTCTTCATCAATCAAGTCTGCAACGTCATTTTGACTAACAATATCATCTAAATTTTTATTTAGCTCTTCATCTGCTTCAGACTCTTCTGGCATATTTTCTATCTCATCGACAAGCGCGCTAAGCTCTGCTAGATCGCCGTCTTTACCCTCTTCGCCCTCATGCGCATCACTTATCGCTTCGCTAGTCTCTTCATCCACGCTCTCATCAGCAAGGTCTTCACTAGCAAGCTCTTGTAGGTCCTCAAGCTCTTCTAAAGACTCCATATCGCTAGCTTCATTTTCCTCTTGTAAGTCGCTCTGGCTAATCTCCTCGCTTGGGCTATCTATACCACTTTCTAAAAGTTCTTTGTCAAGATCTGCGAAATTTTCTAAATTTGTATCGATATCAGGCAGCTTAAATCCTGACATCTCGTCAAAATTTATAGCCTCGTCGCTAAAATCACCAAAGTCGCTTTCGCCCTGCTCGCTAGCATTTTGTTCGGCAGCTGGCTCATCTTTTGGGATATTTTGCTCAAAAACACTTATAAATTCAGTCGGTAAAAATGGTTTTTCAAGCATCAAAGTAGCAAATTCTGGTTTGCTCTCGCCACGACTTGCTAGATACATCACCTTTTTATCTGTAGCTAGCTCGCTACTATCCACGTCACTGTCGATTATGATAAAGTCAAACTGAGCATCGTCAAATCCATTTAGATCCTCAAATTCGCTATATTCGGTACCGATTTTATTCAGACTTAAAGTTATCAGACGTGAAACTGCTGGATTTTTATTTATTAGAGCAACTTTCATCATCCCTCCTTGTAATAGTAAAAGCCTATTCTATGATAAATTTCATTGCTATTTTCTTAAAAAAACAGAGCCGGCAGATCATTTATCACTTTTAAAAGTAGGTCGCTCATGATCTTCATAATGCCTGCTAAAATGGCTATCAAAACAGAAAATCCGATCGTCACTTTGATAGGATAGCCGATGACTAGTAGGTTAAACTGCGGCATCGTCTTCATGAGCATGCCAAAAATGGAGTCTGAGAGCAAAGATAGGGCGATGATGGGAAATGACATAATAAAGCCAAACATAAACAAATTTGTAAATAAATTTATCGCATAGCTCATGATGCCAGGGCGTGGATAAAAATCTCCTAGCGGCACAACAGCAAGCGAGCTAGCGTAAAACTGAAGGAGCAAATGGTGACCATCAAAAGCTAGAAATGTTAGTAGCGCGATGAAATTTATAAGGTTTGCAATAACTGGAGAGTTTGTGCCAGTTTGCGGATCAAGCACCGACGCCATCGAAAAGCCCATGACCATCGAGATTTGCTCGCCTGCCATTTGAAGTGTGGCAAAGATGATGGTTAGCATAAGTCCAGAACTTAGACCCAGCATGACCTCGCCTAAGATCTCGCCGATTAAGAAATTTATAGAGTTTTCATGAGCTTTTGAGATGGGAAATAGCACGACACAAAGGACAAAGACTAAAAGCGTTTTTACGCTAAGAGGAATTTGATTGTGCGAATAAAATGGAAAAAAGACGATGAGACCGCTAAGGCGTGCAAACAAAAGCATAAAAACTATTGTCTTATCGGCTCCAAAAAATTCTACTAGTTCCATTTTGCTCTTTTAAATTTTTTGCTAATTTTACAAAATTTTACTTTGTTTTTTAAATTTAAGCGGTAGTTTTTAGAAATTTGAAGCTAAATTTTAAGAAATTTGCACAAGCTCTTTGTTCTCAAGCTTGTATGAGTTGTCGCATTTCGCGGCTAGGTCGTTGTCGTGAGTGACTAGAACGAGAGCAGCGTTATTTTCATTTATATAGTCAAATAAAACTTGCATCACTTCATTTGCTGTTTGCTTATCAAGGTTGCCTGTTGGCTCGTCTGCAAAGATGATCTTTGGCTTTTTGGTAAGCACTCTAGCGATGCTTACACGCTGCTGTTGACCGCCACTTAGCTCGCCAACTTTTTGATTTATCACACTTGAAATTTTAAGCGCTTCAAGATCATTTTTTTCTATATTTTCGCCAGATAAAATGCTTGCAAGCTCGATATTTTCATAAGCACTAAAACCTTTAAAAAGATAGTGCGACTGGAAAATGATGCCAAAATGAAGCCTTCTAATAGCCAAAAGCTCGTTTTGAGAAAGCTCATAGATCGATCTATCTTGATAGATGACTTCGCCAAAATTTGGTTTTAAAAGTGTTGAAAGTATGTGTAAAAGCGTTGATTTGCCACAACCGCTAACGCCTGTTATCGCGATGCTTTGTTTTTGATTGAGGGTTAAATTTATATTGTTAAAGAGCGTATAATCATACGCAAAGCCTAGATTAGACGCTCTTAAAATTTCCATTAGCCTATTTGAGCAGCAACTTCTGCAGCAAAGTCATCTACTTTTTTCTCTAAGCCTTCGCCAAGCTCGAAACGAACGTATTTTACGATCTCGATCTTGCCACCAAGCTCTTTGCTCTTCTCTTCGATAACTTGTTCGATAGTCTTTTTATCGTCCATTACATAAAACTGACCTAAAAGTGTGAGGCGTTGGTCAAGCACTGTGTTATCAGCGTAAAATCTCTCGATCTTGCCAGGGATGATCTTGTCCCAAATTTTCTCAGGTTTGCCCTCAGCTTTTAGCTCTTCTTCGATCGCTTTTGTAGCTTTTGCAAGCTCTGCCTCACCTATCTGGCAGCGGCTAGCATACTCAGGGATGTGGTGAAGTGGCTTGCCTAGACGTTTTAGCTCTTCATTTTCTTTTTCAAGTTCAGCGCGAAGTGCGATAAATTCTTTCTCAACAAACTCTTTATCAAGGTCTTTGTAGCTTATAACGCTTGGCTTCATAGCAGCTGCGTGCATACATAAATTTCTTATAAATTCAGCTGCTTTGTTTGCAACTTCAGCATTTTCGCAAGCTGCACCAATAAGCACGCCAACACGACCATTTGAGTGAACATAGCCATTTACCACGCCCTTATCATCAGCACTAATAGTCTCAAAGCGGCGAACTACAAGGTTTTCGCCGATAGTTGCGATCTGAGTTTTGAA
>CAUUZE010000012.1:0-36807 GCA_963549665.1 Campylobacter concisus
TCAGAAAAAAAGAGCAAATTTACTTGTAGAAAATGAAAAACTGCTCTTTAAAAATGGCAAATTTTACAACCCAAATTTCTTATTAAGCGACGAGATCGCACTCTTTATCGAGGGCTAAATTTATAAAAATTTGAGCAAAGTCAAGATAAAATACAAAGCTTAAATAAAATTTAACAGAGGCAAAAATGTTTGGAATGAGTTTTTCTGAGATCTTGGTCATCGCCGTGATCGCTGTGCTAGTTTTGGGCCCTGACAAGCTGCCAAGCGCTATGGTGCAGATCGCTAAATTTCTAAAGATGTTTAAAAAAGGTATAAACGACGCAAAATCAACTTTTGATCAAGAGATGAAGATAGCCGAGCTCAAAGAAGACGCTCAAAAATACAAAGAGAGCATAACTCAAAGTGCGCAAAGCGTGCGTAAAAAGCTCACATTTGAAGAGCTTGACGAGATCAAAAAAAGTGCAAGCGATGTCACTGAGAGCATTCAAAACGTCGTGAGCGACACCAAAAAAACGGTAGAAAATATACAAAATCCAACAAATTTAGTTAAAGATGCGATCTTAAACGATAAAAAAGAGGCGTGATGTTTGAAGAGCTAAGACCCCATTTGATCGAACTCAGAAAGAGGCTTTTTATAAGCATAGTAAGCGTTTTTGTCTGTTTTGGCATCTGTTTTACATTTTGGAATCCACTGCTTGCATGGATGAGCGAGCCGCTAAAGCAGGTCTTGCCAGCTGGTTCAAACATCATCTTTACGCAAATTCAAGAGCCATTTTTCACTGCGATGAAGGTTGCCTTTTTTGCTGGCTTGGTGCTTGCTTTGCCTATCATTTTTTGGCAGTTTTGGCTATTTGTCGCACCTGGACTTTATGATAATGAAAAAAAATATGTGATCCCATTTGTCCTCTCTGCTTCATTTATGTTTGCGTGTGGGGCGGCATTTTGCTACTACGTGGTCATCCCGCTTGGCTTTACATTTTTGGTAAATTTTGGCGGTCAGCTCTTTACGGCGCTGCCAAGCATCGGCGAATACGTTGGCTTTTTTACAAAACTACTGATCGGCTTTGGAATTTCATTTGAGCTGCCAGTCATTACATTTTTCTTAGCAAAGATAGGCCTTGTCGATGACAAGATGCTAAAAGACTACTTCAGATACGCAGTAGTCGTCATCTTCATCTTCGCAGCCATTGTCACACCGCCAGATGTTATAAGCCAAATTTTAATGGCACTGCCACTCATCGGACTTTATGGAATTTCTATCATAGTCGCCAAAAGAGCCGGCAAAAGCGACGACGATGAACAAGATAGCGACACAAATAGCGACGCAGACGATGAGTGATATAAACGACATCTCAAGTTATGATTATTTTTTGCCTAGTGAGCTCATCGCAAAAGAGCCAGTTTTACCCAAAGAAGAGGCGAGACTGCTTGTTTATTTTAAAAAAACAAAAGAGATAAAACACTATAAATTTAAAGATCTAGCCAGCCTCATACCAAAGGACGCGGCAGTCATTTTTAACAATACAAAGGTAGTTAAGGCCCGCATTTTAGGGCATAAGCAAAGCGGCGGAGCTTGTGAAGTGATGCTAAATCAGCCAGTTGGCGATAATAAATTTAGCGTCTATATAAGGGGCAGAGTAAGTGTCGGTAGCGTTTTAAATTTCGCTGATAATATAAAGGTAAATGTGCTTGAGCTAAATGATGATGGCTCAAGGGTGGTAAATTTCACCAAAAATGGCGTCATTTTAGATACGGTGCGACTTTTTAGCGAGCTAGAAAAGATCGGCCACGTCCCGCTTCCGCCATACATAAAAAGAGCCGATACAAAGGACGATGAGAGCTGGTATCAAAGCATATTTGCCAAAAATAGCGGCGCAGTCGCTGCTCCGACAGCTAGTCTGCACTTTAGCGAGCAGATGCTAGAGAGAATAAAGGCAAAGCACGAGGTTGCCTACGTCACGCTTCACGTGGGCGCTGGGACATTTAAAGGTGTGGAGTGCCAAAACATAAATGATCACAAAATGCACTCTGAGTTTTATGAGCTAAGCAAAAAAGCTCAAGAGATCATAAACTCAGATAAGCCCATCCTTGGCGTTGGCACGACGGTTACTAGATGCGTTGAAGAGTTTGCTAGAAGCAAGCAGCCAAGCGGCTTTTGCAAGCTATTTTTAAATTTAAATAATAGACCAATCAGGCAAAACTACCTTTTAACAAATTTTCATCTGCCAAAATCAACTCTAATCATGCTAGTTACTAGCTTCATAGGGCTTGAAGAGACGATGAGGATTTACGAAACGGCAGTTAGCGAAAAGTATAGATTTTACTCTTATGGCGATGGGATGCTTGTGATATGAAAAATGTCGATTTTGTCGCGCAAATGGAGCTTTTTTTAGAAGCACTTTTTAAGGACGCAACAGCTAGAAACAACGCCATCGTCTTTAACTACAACCCAAACTACCCACGCTATCTAAGCTTTGAAGCGCATAAGCTAATAGGCGCGATCAAAAATTTAAGCAAATTTTACCTAAATGACGTAAGCAACTCAAAACTGCCCATATCCTTTACTCTAGTAAGCTATAGCCTAAGTTTGGTACATTTTGACATACATATAAGATGCACTTCATGCCCGCAAAAGCCAAATGAGAGGCTAGTTAAAGAAGCTGGCGAGCTACTAAAAGAGCTAAATGCCAAGATGAGTAAAGCAGAGGACGGCTTTAATATAAGCATAAGCGTGCCGCTACCAAAAAGTGGGACATTTAAAAGGCAAAGTGTCGAGATAGCAAGCCTCTTAGGTAAAAATGCGATCATTGCGTGCGATGATGAAAATTTATTTTTAACGCTCAGTCATGAGTTAAGCTTTACGGGGCTAAAGCTTAGCAAACAAAAGAGCTTTGAGAGTTTAAATTTACACATAAAAGATGCCATTTTTAAGCCAGACATCATCTTCGTGCAAAAGGAGTATCTAAGCGACAAAGCAAGGCTTGACGAGATGCTAACTTATCAAAAGCTTAAGAATTTCTACATCGTCATCATCAGCAAGGATGAAGCCAAAAGCATCAAAAGCGAGAAGATGACTACGCTTAGACAGCCATTTACTAGCGATAGCTTGCACGAGACTTTAGGAGTAGTGGCTAGAAATTTATAAAATTTTTAGATATCTCTTCAAGATGATGGTGGCTGAGACGCTATCAAGCCTGCCATCTCGCTTTGTATTTGTGTAAATTTCACTTGCCTCGCTGCTGCTAAAGGCCTCATCTTGATATACGATATTAGCCTGCACGTCAAGAAGCGAGACAAAGTGCTCTATGCGCCTTCTCATCTCATTCTCGCTACTGCCGCCGATCGGAACGCCCACTACTAGCGTATTTGGAGCGTATTCATTTACTTTTTGGCTTACATCTCTTGCGGCTTGATTTCTATTTTTTCTAAGAACTGGCTCAAGGGGCGTCACGACCTCGCCAAAACCAAAAGCAAGCCCTATGCGCTTTAGTCCGACATCGATCGCCATAAATTTCTCTCTCATAGTGCGCTTTTTACTCTTAAATTTAAAATTTCAACTAGCCCGTCAAGCTCGTATTCATAGATGATCTCGCCAAATTTTGCTAAGGCCTCATCAAGGCTAACGCCGTTTTTACAAAATTTCAATATCTCGTCGCTTGTTTTTTCTTGCTCTTTTACCTCGCCAAAAAATGAGGCAAATTTAACGTAATCATCGATAAGCTCGGCCTTTTTGCTAGCCAGTAAGGCATTTGTCCCATTGCTCTCATTTATGCGCTGAGGCAGGACAAAAAGAGGGATTTTAAGCTCATTTGCAAGCCTTGCACTTTGCATCGAGCCACTTCTTAGATCAGCTTGTGCAACTACAAGAGCTTGCGCAAGCCCCACAACTATGCGGTTTCGCTCTAAAAACCTATACGCAATCGGTGGCTCACCCTCGTCATACTCGCTTAGAGCCAAGCCTTTTTCATAAATTTCTCTTATCGCTGCTTTATTTTGCGCTGGATAGATGATGTCAAGTCCATTTGCAAAAACACCGATAGTTCGTGGCATGGCAGCCTTGTGCGCCGTGATATCCACGCCGATAGCCCCACCGCTCACCACGCAGACATTTGCACTTTTTAGCGCTGCACAAAGTGCCGTGACACACTCTTTTGTATAGACACTTGCCTTTCTTGAGCCAACGACTGCTACTTTTGGCATGCTAAGAAGCGAAGTGTCGCCTATGAAATTTAGCTCTTTTGGGGGATTTTTTAGCCTATTTAGCGCCTCTGGGATGATTTCAAGCTTCATAAAATATCTTTTAGATAAACAACTTCTACATCTTTTAAGATGTTATTTTTGCTAGCTTTTATCACTGCGATCGTATTTTTCTTTGGATGTCCGATGGCGATCGCGTAGCCTCTTTTTTTGGCTAAATTTACAGCAGCCACAAGCTCACGTCTGACAGCACTAGCCGATGGATCATCATCTAAAAATATATCTCGTGAAATGTAAGGCTGGTTATACTTTTTCGCAGCCCTTGCCACCGCAGTTTGAGCGATCGTCTTACTATCAACGAAGACAAAGCCCTGCTCTATCAGCGCTCTATAAGCCTTGTCCATCGCGTCATAATCACTGGTAAATCGTGATCCCGTGTGATTGTTTGTATATTTTGCACGCGGGAAGTCTTTGCGTATCTTTTTTATCTTTTCATGCATACTCTCAAAGCTCTCGTTGATCGTGAGAGTGCCTATCTCTGGGCTATCAAAGTGCTTTGCTTGCATCGGCAGATGTATCATATAAAACTCAAACGACCTAGCGATCGAAGGTGTATCTGGGTGAGTTTTTGTCGCTGGGAAAATGGACGGAGTTATCTTTAGACCGATTGATTTTACCATGCTAGCATGCTCAAATGTCGCAACATCATCGATTATTAGCACTAGCTTAGCACGCCCTTTTACGCTGCTATTTGGAGTAAATGGCACAACCGCAAAGTCATCTTTTTTTGCGCCCTCTTTTTGTGGTTTTTCGCTGTAAATTTGCTTTTTGGCTTTTTGATTGGGCTCAATCCCGCTTTTTTTAGTAGGTTCTGGTTTTAAAATTTCACTATGCTTTAAATTTTCTTTTATGCTTAAATTTGCTTCAGCGCTTTTATTTTGCTCTACTTTTATCTCTGTTTTTACCTCATTTTTGCCTGCGTAAAATGGCTCGATTACTTGCTCGACCTTTTGCTCAGGCTTTTCTTCACTCTTTGCTTCAGAGCTTGTATCTACGCTACTTTGCATATTTTTATATAAATTTGCAAGCAAATTTTTAGTATCGTTTTGCTCTTTTTTTGGTTCTTCTTTTTTAGCTTCTGCTTTTACTTCAGGTTTTATCTCAGGAGTTATCTTTTTTTGCTCTTTTGGCTCAGTTTTTGGCTTTAGAGCAAGTTCACTTTTGTGTTTAGGATCGGTAAAAATTTTACTTAAATTTTCATCTTCATCAAATTTTAGAGGGTATTTTCTCTTCTCATACTCTTGTTTTTTATCTTTGCTAGCAACTTTTTGCTCGGCTTTTTTTGAAATTTGCTTCTCGCTCTTTGGCTCATTTACTTTACTTATCTGCTCAACATCTTTGTTTTTGATGCTAAGAGCTGCGATGAGTGCCACTATCAAAATAGCAGCAATGACGCCGATACCAAGTAAAATTTTATTATGAGAGCGACCTGCACTCTTTTTTGCAGGACGCTTCTTTGTAGTCTTTTTTTCGCTCAAGGCTTAGTTTTTGCTTTGATCTATAAGTTTGCCGTTAGTTATCCAAGGCATCATTGCGCGAAGTTTTTTACCAGTTTTATTTAGCAAGCTTCTCTCGGCTATACCGCGCTCAGCGTTCATTCTAACATATCCTGCTTTTCTCTCTAAGATGAAGTCTTTTGCAAATTTACCATTTTGAATTTCTTTTAAAACTTCTTTCATAGCTTTTCTGCTCTCTTCGCCAACTACTCTTACGCCGCTTACGTAATCGCCGTATTCAGCTGTGTTTGAGATAGAGTAGCGCATATCAGCCATGCCACCTTGATACATTAGATCAACGATTAGTTTTAGCTCGTGTAAGCACTCAAAATACGCCATCTCAGGCTCATATCCAGCCTCTACAAGTGTATCAAAGCCAGCATTTACAAGTGCGCAAAGACCACCGCAAAGCACAGCTTGCTCACCAAATAAATCTGTTTCAGTTTCATCTTTAAATGTTGTCTCAATGATGCCAGTTCTACCGCCACCTATGCCGCAAGCATAGCTTAGAGCGATCTCTTTAGCCTTTCCACTTGCATTTTGCTCAACAGCGATAAGATCAGGTATGCCGCCACCCCTTAAAAATTCGCTTCTAACTGTGTGTCCTGGAGCTTTTGGAGCGATCATGATGACATCTATGTTTGCTGGAGCTTTGATCTGTCCAAAATGAACGTTAAAACCATGTCCAAATGCGATAGCAGCGTGATCTTTTAAATTTGGCTCGATCTCGTTTTTATAAATTTCAGCTTGAAGCTCATCTGGTGTTAGGATCATGATCACATCAGCGCCTTTTGTAGCTTCACTTACAGTTTTTACTTCAAAGCCTTTAGCCTCAGCTTTTGCCCAGCTTTTGCCGCCTTTTGCAAGACCGATTACGACGCTTACACCATTGTCTCTTAAATTTTCAGCGTGTGCGTGACCTTGTGAGCCAAAGCCAATGATTGCTACTTTTCTACTCTGAATAAGGCTTAAATCGCAGTCTTTATCATAATAAACATTTATAGCCATTGTTTCTCCTATTGTTAAAATTTGGCGAAATTATACATTTTAGCAACAAAAACGTTGCTGAAAAAGAGCAAAAAAGTATCTTTAAGTTTTATGCTGCAGCTTTTTGCTATAATGTGAAAAAATTTTTAACCAAAAGAGTCACTTTACATGAATGAATCAATTTTTAAAAAAATCAAAGCGCTTCCGCCACTAGACGACACTGTCATACAGATCCAGCGCCTACATGCTGACGAAAATAGCTCGATAAATGACCTCACAAAAGTGGTCGAAAAAGACCCTATGCTAACAGCAAATATTTTGCGTTCAGCAAACTCACCACTTTACGGTTTTTCTCAAGAGATCACAACTATCGCAAGAGCTATTTCACTTTTTGGTATGGCTACTATCCGCGGTTTTGCGCTATCAAGTGCCATTAAAAAGACCTTTTCTATAAATTTAGAGCCGTATGACATTACCGCACAAGATTTTTTAAATATCTCAATCATGCAAAATGCTTTGATGTATCACTGGTACTCAAAGATAAAACCTAAAAATCTAGAAATTCTCTCTCCTGCTTCATTTATGCTTGAAGTTGGCAAGATCGTTTTAGCACATGAGCTCACAGAAAATAATCAAGTTGCTGAGTTTAAAACAAAGTTAAAACAAATTTCATCTACTTATGACCTTGCGCTTTTAGAGTCTGAAATTTTAGACATCACAAACGAAGAGGTTACAGCTCAAATTTTTGAGCAGTGGAATTTAGAGATCGAGCTTGGAAATTCTATCCTCTACTCAAACACTCCAGAAGAAGCACCTGATCATATAAAAGAGTACGCAAGAGCACTAAAGGTAGTAAAAACAGCGGTTAATATCTTTAACCAGCTTGATGATGTGAGCGTAAATAACGCAACACTTCTTATAAATGAATATGGCTTTGAGAGAGATACATTTTTAATGGCTGTTAGCAAAGTCAAAGATAATTTGTGAAAGAATTTTTAACATCACTTCTAGTTGGCATCAAAGAAAAAGAGATATCAAACGAAGATAAAGAGATCTTACGTAATCTCCTAAACCTTGGTGCCGTAAGCTCTCATAAAGATAAATTTTACCTAAACAACGGCTATGTCTGCGGCAAGCTAGACATCAGCCAAAACGCAACTGGCTTTATCATGCCATTTGACAAGCGCTTCAAGCAAGATATCATCGTAGAAAATAAAAATTTAAACAACTCTCACCTTGGCGATATCGTACTTGCAAAGCTTTTGCCACTTAAGAAAAAACGCCAAAGTGCTAAGATAGTGATGAGCCTAAAGCTTGCAAATGAGACAAGCGTGGTCTATACAAAACGCTTTGGGGCGGCCATTTTAGGGGTAAATTTAAAAACTGGGCTAAGCACAACCCTAAAAGCAACTCAAAAAAGTCTAAAGATGCTCCCACTTGGGACGCTACTAAAGATAAACAATCTAAACAACGAAATAGTCGAGGTTTTAGGAAATTTAGAAGATCCATTAAGCGACGAGAAAATTTCGCTTGCTATTTACAATAAAAACGATAAATTTAGCGAGGCTTGCGAGCTTGAAGCAAAGGCTTTTGGCGATGAAGTCGATGCTAGCATGTATCCAAACAGGGTCGATCTAAGAAATTTGGACTTTTGCACGATCGACCCAGTCGATGCCAAAGACTTTGACGATGCCATATATTTTGATGAGAAAAAGCGCGAAATTTACGTAGCAATCGCCGATGTAAGCGAGTATGTGACCGCTTATAGCGCCATTGATAGCGAGGCTAAAAAAAGAGGCTTTTCTATCTACTTTCCGCACATCTCAGTGCCGATGTTGCCGCGCGCACTTAGTGAAAATATCTGTTCACTAAAGCCAGACGTGCCGCGTCTAGCATTTTGTTTTAAAATTTCACTTGATGCAAACAACGAGGTAAAAAAAGAGGAGCTTTTTGAAGCGATCATCCTTTCAAAAAGGCGCTTTAACTACGATGAGATCGATGAAATTTTAGAGGGCAAAAGAGAGTGTGAAATTTCATGGGTCAAGCCACTTTTTAAACTCACTACAAAGCTTCGCAGAAAAAGGCTTTTGCACGCGTTTGACTTTAGGACAAAAGAGCTTAGAATGAGCCTTGATGATGAGGGTCAAATTTTGCAAACTAGGTTTGAAAGTGACTCCGACTCGCACAGACTAGTCGAGGACTGCATGCTTTTAGCAAACAAAGCTGCCGCAAAGCTCATCACAAAGGGCGTTTTTAGAAACCACGCATCGCCTGATTTTAAAAAGATAGATACGCTTCTTGAGGACTTGCAGCTTTTGGGGCTTGACTTTACATACGAGAGCGACCTTGCAAATTTGATAAGAAAGATCCAAGCAAAGGCCGATGAACTAGGCAACCGCGAAGAGATAGACAAGCTCATCATCAAGTCACAAAAAAAGGCTGAATACTCAAGTGAAAATTTAGGCCACTTTGGGCTTGGATTTGACAGATATACGCACTTTACAAGCCCTATTAGACGCTATTCTGACCTTATTTTGCACAGACTTTTAAAGGCTAAAATTTCAAAAGATGAGAAGCTTTACAACTTCTTGCTTCTAAACATCCAAAACACCTGCGCAACCTTAAGCGAGCTTGAAAGAGAGGCCGACAAGGTAGCCTACGACTTTATGGATAGGAAATTTGCACGCTGGGCAGCCGCAAACATCGGCAAAGAGGTGCGCTGCTACGTTAGCGAAAACCAAAATGTTTTGGTCGCTAAGCTTGATGATCATTTTGTTGGCGCTAGGATTTTCATCACTGGATACAGCGCAAATTTACTTCAAAAGCTTGTCGTAAAGATCACAGAGGCCGACATCGCGAGCGCTAAAATTTTTGCAAAAGTGGTAAGAAAGATCGATGTATAGAAAAGATTTGGAGCTAAATTTAGCAAATGCAAATTTAAGCAACTACTTCTTGCTTTTTGGGGCGGACGAGTTTCAGATCGAGCTTTTTGGCAAGGAAATTTTGAGCTTTTATACAAGCGAAGATGCAAATTTATTAAGCCTTTATTTTGACGAGTACAACTACGCACAAGCAAGCTCTCACCTAAGCGAGCAGTCGCTCTTTGGCGGCAAAAATATCCTCTATGTAAAAAGTGACAAAAAGATCCCCGCAAAAGAGCTAAAAGAGCTCATCTCGCTTTGCTCAAAGAGCCAGGACAACTACTTTTTATTTGAGCTTTATGAGGCCGATATGAAGCTAGTTTTTGATACGCAAAAGGCTTTTGGGGCAAATTTTGCTAGATTTTTCAAGCCCTCAAACCCAGATGAAGCGATAAATTTACTTGCCAAAAGCTCAGCTAAAATAGGCTTAAACATAACCAAAAACGCACTTTATGAGCTTTATTTTACGCATAATGAAAATTTATACCTTGCAGCAAGCGAACTTACAAAACTAAAGAGCCTAAACGCTCATATCGAACAAGATGATGTAAAAAGGCTGGTTTTTGGACTTGGCGGGATAAATTTTGATGATTTTTTCAATAAATTTATGGCTCTAAAAGATATAAAAAACGACTTTTTTACCTACTTGGAAGATCCAAATTTTAATGAAATTTTACTTCTAAACTCACTTTACAAAGCATTTTTTAGGCTATTTAAAATTTACTCTTACATCAAGATAAATGGCAGGTTAAATTTAGACGAAGCGATCGGCTATCAGCCGCCTGTAAATGTGTCAAATTTACTAAAAGCAAATAGCTTAAAGCTAAGTTTAAATGCATATTTAGAAATATTTAAAACGCTAAATTTAGCCGAGCTAGAGCTAAAAACAAATACAAAAATGGATAAAGAAATTTTCGTCTTATCGACCATTTTAAATCTGCAACACCTCATATCAACAGCAAATATTAAGTAAATTTAAGCTAAAATCCACCCTTGCTTAATGCAAAATCCTTGCTCACAAAGTGAGCTAAATATCCATAAGGAGAAAAAATGAAACATTACGAGCTTTTATTTATTCTTAAGCCGACATTGACGGAAGAGGAAGTTAAAGCTAAGGTTGATTTCGTAAAAGAAGTCATAACAAAAAACGGCGGCGAGATCGCTACTGTCGTTGAGATGGGCACTAGAAAACTAGCTTATGCCATCAAAAAATATGAGCGTGGAACATACTTTGTTATCTACTACAAAGCTCCACCAGCACTTCTTGCAGAACTTACAAGAAACGTAAGGATCACAGAAGATATCATAAGATTTTTAAGCGTTAAATATGAAAACAAACGCGAAATCGCAGCTTGGGAAAGACTTTGCAAAGGTATCAAGCAAACTATAAAAAAAGAGACTCGCGAGCCAAGAGCACCACGTGAGCCAAGAGTTGAAAAAGTAGACGAGCAAACATTTACAGAAGAATAATCAAGGATAAAAAATGTTCAATAAAGTAGTATTAGTTGGAAATTTAACCAGAGATATAGAACTTAGATATACTACTAGCGGCGTTGCCATAGGAAATTCTAGTATAGCTGTGACACGCAAAATCACCTCAAATGGGGAAAGAAGAGATGAGACTTGCTTTATTGATATATCATTTTTTGGCAAGAGTGCAGAGATAGCAAACCAATATCTCAACAAGGGATCAAAGCTGCTTATCGAAGGAAGACTTAAATTTGACCAATGGACCGACAATAACGGACAAAATCGCTCAAAACACTCTATCGCCGTTGAAAGCATGGAGATGCTCGGCTCAAATAACCAAACGCAACAAGGCGGATACTCTATGAATAGCCAAAATAGCGGTGGCTACGGACAGCAAGGCGGATATCAAAATAACCAATATAACCGCCAGCAAGAGTCTAGGCCACAAGCTGCGCCGCAAAGAAAGCAAGAGAGTTATTCAGAAGTTCCTGATATAGACGTTGATGCTGATAGCTTCAACAATGAAGAAATACCGTTTTAATTTTAAAGGATAAAAAATGGCAGAAAAAAGAAAATATTCACGCAAATATTGCAAATTTACAGAAGCAAAAATTGATTTTATAGACTACAAAGACACTTCGCTTTTGAAGTATTGCTTGTCAGAGAGATTTAAAATCATGCCAAGACGCCTAACTGGCACATCAAAAAGATACCAAGAGATGGTAGAAAAAGCGATCAAGAGAGCTCGCCACGCAGCTATCATACCTTACATAGTTGATCGCAAAGACGTAGCTACAAACCCTTTTGAAGGTCTATAATCCATAAAATTTTAGCCCTATCTTGGGCTAAAATTTCAAAAACTATTTTTAATCACTTCATTACAAATTTAAATATTCATTTTAATTAATATCAAAATTAAGAATACATGTCATCCATAAGATAGCTAATCATTAATTATATTTTTTATCTTTCAAGAACCATTTCACGTTTTGCGAGCAAACAAATACGCACAGACATATTTAGTAATTTTTTAGAGATAGAATTTATTATTTCTTCTCTTTCTCAGCCTGAACATTATCTAGTTTTATATATCCCATTTCAACTAGCTTGTTATAAATTTGAGAGATTTTTGGTCCAGCAGCGCTACCACCATGACCGCCGTGTTCGACAACCATTGTGATGACGTATTGTGGATCCTCATAAGGCGCATAGGTCGTCATCCACGCGTGAGATCTTTGCAGATACGCCATATCCTCCTCTTTCATACGCTTCTTTTCAGTTTGCGAGATACCAACGACCTGAGCTGTTCCAGTCTTTGCCGCAACCTTTACAAGACTTCCCACAAAGTGCCTATTTGCCGTACCTCTTGGGTGATTTGCCACCTCATACATCGCATGCCTAATGGCAGGTAGCTGCGACTTCTCAAACGGCGTAAAAGCATCATCTGTTGGCGTAAAATCAACATCCTTGCCATCTATGCTCTTTAAAAAATGTGGCGTCACATTTAGCCCAGTTGCAAGGCCTGCTGTGTATTTAGCCACCTGCATAGGCGTGACTAGAAAATTTCCCTGTCCGATAGAAGTAATGAGCGTCTCGCCTTGAAACCACGCCTTGCCATACTTCCTCATCTTCCACTCCCTGCTTGGCAGCGTCCCAACAAATTCATTTGGCAAATCAACCTCTGTTTTTCTACCAAAGCCCATGCGCTCAAGTATCGGCACAATAGCATCTATACCTATCTTTTGACTACCCTTGTAAAAATAGTCATCGCAGCTCTCTCTAATGGCTATGTTCATATTAACAGTGCCATGACCATGCGAGTTCCAGCAGCGAAATTTACGCCCTCCAAGCTCATACGAGCCACTACAAAAAAAGCTATCATATTTACTCATGCCATTGTCTAAAAAGGCAAGCGCCATACCCATTTTTACGACGGATCCTGGCGGATAGAGGCCGTTTATCAGCTTATTTGTAAATGGGTGATCGACGTTTTTTACAAGCTCTTCCCACTCAGCCTGGCTGATACCAAGCACAAACGGATTTAGATCATACTCAGGAAAGCTTCCTGCTGCGATGATGGCGCCATCTTTTAAGCTCATAACTATGACGCTTCCTGCATCCTTACCAAAGACATCAGCAACGAACTTCTGCAGCTCAAGATCGACGGCAAGCTTTATGTTTTGACTTTGTGGCGCTTGATAGCTCACCTGCTCGATCTCCTCATTTAGCGCATTTACCTTGATCTTTTTAAAGCCTTGAATTCCTTGCAAGATCGGGTTATAAAAGCGCTCTACTCCACTTCTACCGATATAGTTTGTAAGCTTTGTCAAAGGGTCATTTTCCATATCTTTTTGGTTTGCCCTACCGACGTAGCCGATGATGTGAGAAGCTAGATCATTGTATGGATAGTGGCGCTTTGAAGCGGGTCTTATCTCTAAATTTTCACGCAGAGAAAGAGGCGCAAAAAATGGCAAAAATTTATCATAATCAACAAATTCGACCACGTTTATAAAGTCTTGGTTGTAGGCTGAGTCGTTTTTTATATATTCATTTTTAAGCTTGGTGACATTTAGATCACCAAATAGCGAGCCAATATAGGCTAGCTCATCGTCTAAAATTTTCACCTTTTTGTTTGCGCTAAGGTGCGGCTTTACATAAATAGAAAAGCCTAGACGATTGACCGCCATAGGCTTGTCATGCGCATCAAAGATGATGCCTCTAACTGGTGGGATGTAGATAGTTTTTATCGCATTTTGCTCGGCGATCTCGTTATAGTAGGTGTTAGAATTTACACTTAGGTGGTAAATCCGCCCCAAAAGCATGATCCAAAAAAGAGCGATCACGCCAAAAACGATACGCATCCTCATAGCACTTTGTCCCTAAAAAGCACGATAGCAAGCACACTTTCAAGCGCTATGAAAAATAGATACTCTGCGCTAAAAGTCAAATTTGGTTCGTTTAAGACGTATGCGAACAGGTTATTTACAAGAAAGGTTAGCACATAGCCAGAGGCGATAAAGATTACAAGCAGGCAGTTTCGCCACTTCATCGTCGTATAGAGCCAGTCTAGCACGAAGTTGTAAAATAGCAAAAATGCAATGATCGTTGAGAAGAGATAAAATCCATGAATTTGCTCGGCAAAGACCAAGAAAATGAGCGAAAAATACCATGATGGCTTAAACTCATCATACTGCTTTTGTTTTCTTGAATACTCCAAAATCATATATGTAAAAAAAATGCCAATAAGTGGCGGCAAGAAGCCAAACTGCGTAGTTGCGATCTCGTAAGAGAGCAAAAAAATGGCCCACCAAAAGCCTTTAAAAATTTTAATGTCTAAGCTGCTTATGGTTTGCATTTTACCTACCAAGAGCGTGGTTTATGATAGCTTCCCGTGCCTTGTCGATGCCGCTTTTACTGAGTGTCGAGACCAAAATGCCAGTTGGGTCAAATTTCGTTATCGCACTCTTTTGGCTTTGATTTAGCTTGTCGCTTTTTGTGTATAAATTTAAAATTTTTTGATCAGCTCTTAAAAAGCTTTTTAGGTAAGAATCCACGTTTACGTCGATGTCTAGGTCAAAGTGCCTAGCATCGATTAGATGTATAAAAAGTCTGATGTCGCTTCTAAATTTCAAAAACTCATCTAAATTTTTGCGCCACTCGTCGTGTTTTGACTTTGCAACTTTTGCGTAGCCAAAGCCTGGTAGATCAACCAAAATGAGTTTAAATTTCTCTTTTTCGCTCTCTTCTTTTTCCTCACAAAACTCAGCCTCAAAGAAATTTATAAGCTGCGTTTTGCCAGGAGTCGATGAGCTTTTGGCTAAATTTTTTTGATTTACAAGTGCGTTTATGAGGCTGCTTTTACCCACATTTGACCTACCCAAAAAGACCACCTCGCTTGTCACAAAGCTTGGAGCCTCTTTTATACTTGGGCTTGAAGTGATAAATTTAGCGCTCAAGGCTCTTATCACTTGGTTTTATCCTCGATCTGAAAGATAAATTTAACCGGCTTTTTCTCGTCGCTATTTACGCTATATGTGCCATCTTTTTGATTGACCACGATCTTGTCGCCATAGACATTTTTATCAGTCTCTACTTCGTGTAAATAGCCATTGCCAACTACTGTATATGTTTGCTTTGCTGGCTCGTATGTGAGCGTATCGCCCTTGCCGTCATAGTGCTTATCTTTCATAAAAATTTTAGCTCTAGCGTTGCCTGTGGCTACATATTTTACTGGCTGGCGCTTTTTATCAAAATGCACAACGACTTTGTTTGCCTTTAGCTCATCGTATGAACCTTTTTTGATATTTACATTGCCCACAAATTCGCTGATCTGCTTGTTTTCGTCAGCAAAAAAATCGTTTGATGTGATCTCAACCTGCTCTGCATTTAAAAATGTAAAGCCCAAAATCACCGCTAAAATCGCTGCTTTTCTTCTACCCATGCCCTTAACCCTTTTATCTGCGTTTGTTTTTTACCAAGATCATAGCTTCCACTATCACCCAGTGCTTTGTCGCCATTTCTAGTGATAGTGAAATTTGCCTCTGATCTTACTATTTTTGTCTTTGTGTTATATATAACTTCATCGCTTTTAAATTTCAAACTATCGTTGTTCTCATAGTTTGCATTTTTTTGAAAGATTATCTCATCATTTTGCGAGATAGCCTTGTCTGAGCTTAGAAAATGTCTTAAATTTCCCCTTAAAATTCTCGCTTTAAAGTCTAAAAATTCATCCCTGTCACTATATCTGTTTAGCTCGTCACTCTCATAAACTCCGCTTATCTTAGTTGAGTTTATCTCATAATCAACCACGTCATTTACCTGCATATTTGATATCTTTGTATCAACCTTTAGCACGTTTGCTAGGTATGGGTCTTGAGCCGCTAAAAATATCATCACAGCACTAAAAATAGCCACGACGAAGTAGAAAATTTTTACAACCAACGCTTAGACCACTCGTCGTATAAATTTTCTGATTTTATGATCATCTCGATCATCTCTCTAACAGCGCCATTGCCGCCTTTGTGCTTTAGCTTTGTCTTTACATCAAGCTCTTTAATGGCATCTTTTGGCTTAAAGCTCCATGCAACTGCGTCTAAAATTTTATAGTCATTATAGTCATCGCCGATAGCTGCTGCGTTTTTAAAGCTAAGCCCTTCAAATTTTAGTATCTCGCTTGCTACTTCAAATTTATCGCCAACGCCTTGATAGACGTGGTTTATCTTTAGATCCTCAGCCCTTCGCTCAACGATAGCCGACTTTCTGCCAGTGATGATAGCCACTTTCTTACCAAGCTTTAGCCAGCTCTCTATCGCATAGCCATCTTTTACATCAAAAAATTTAAGCTCTTCACCGTTTGCATTGTAGATGATCTTGCCATCAGTGAGGCACCCATCAACGTCTAAAAATATAATTTCTATCATAAAACGCCCTTAGTGCTTGGAGTGCCGATCCTTGCGTTTTTGGCAAGCGCTCTGCGGAGTGCTACGGCAAATGATTTAAATGTTGCTTCGATGATGTGATGAGTGTTTTTGCCACGAATTTGATTTAGATGAAGAGTAATAGCTGAATTTATAGCAACTGCTCTAAAAAACTCCTCCACAAGCTCAGTGTCAAACTCGCCAACCTTGGCATTTTCATTAAAATTTTCATACACAAGGTAAGCTCTGTTGCTAAGATCTAGTGCGCAAAAAACAGCCGCCTCATCCATAACAACGCTCGCCTCGCCAAACCTCTCAACACCGCTTAATGGATATAAAGCCTCTTTTAAAAGCTGTCCCAAAACTATGCCTACATCCTCGACGCTGTGGTGAAAATCCACATGCGTGTCGCCCTTGCATGAAATTTCAAGATCGAGCAAAGAGTGCTTTGTAAAAGCTTCAAGCATATGGTCGAAAAAGCCAATGCCTGTGCTTATCTTTGCAACCCCAGAGCCGTAAATTTTAAGCTTCATCGAAATTTGCGTCTCTTTTGTGTTTCTAGTTAGTTCTAAAATTTCCTCTCTCACGCCCTAACCTCTTACTATAAATGCGCCTTGGAATTTGCCGCTTCTTGCGTAATCCCTAGCCTCGTCCTCGCTTCTAAAGCCATTTAAAAATACCCTATAAATGGTTGAGCCATCTATCGTAAATGTCTTAACGACTGATCTATAACCATCTATGCTTTTGTGCTCTCTTTGGTATCTGTTTGCGCCTTCAAGGTTTTTAAACGAGCCAATTTGTACCATAAAATCTCCACCCACAACGCGTTGCTCTGATGAGATCACGATGCCGCCAACTGGGGCCGTTGGAGAGACTGGATTTGGCACTTTTATGCCAGTGCTTGTTGGTTTTGTTGGTTGCGCGCTAGCGGTTGTAACAGCGTTGATGTCTTCATTAAAGCCGATAACCTCCATACTAACTGGAGCTGTGCCAGTGCCAATGACATCAAGCTTCATCGCAGCTGCTTTTGAAAGGTCAAGCACCCTATCAGCCACAAAAGGTCCTCTGTCATTTACACGCACGATAACACTTTTTTGATTTCTTAAATTTGTTACTTTAAGTATTGTATTCATCGGCAAAGTCTTATGCGCCGCAGTCATATTATACATATTATAAACTTCGCCATTTGAGGTCGTTTTGCCGTGAAAATTTGGACCATACCAGCTTGCCATTCCGCTAGCTTTATCGCCGACACTTACGACGGTTGGATAGTAGGTTTTGCCGTTTATCGTGTATGGTCTCATTGTTGCTTTTTGAACTGAGGCGGAGTTGTTGCCTCTTACATTAGTTGGGCCACTTGGAGTAAATGGAGCCCCGCTCCAAGAACAACCAGTGATTAGAAGTGTAAAACTTAGTCCTAAGTAGAAATTTAGGCTCTTACGGTATGACAATATTTGCTCCGACATTTAAATTTGAACTAGCCAAAGAATTTGCATCTTTTATATCTTTTTCACTTACGTTAAATTTCTTTGATAAAGATGCGATTGTATCGCCTGTTTGAACTACGTAGTTGTGAGATTTATTTTGAGTAGAAAAAGGGATTATTAGTTTTTGATTATAACTTACTGCGTTTGTGCTAAGCTCGTTGTAGTCCTTGATCGCTCTGTGGCTAACGCCTGTTTTTTTAGAGATAGAAAGCAAAGTCTCGCCTTTTTTTACAGTGTATGCGTAGAAGTTATTTTTGCCATTAAATGGTTTGAAATTATCTGAGAAAAGTTGCTTTTTATTTTCAGGGATATAAACGTAATAATCTTTTAAAGTAGGAGGTGTAAATACAAATTTTAAATGTGGGTTATTACTTTTCATCTTTTTTGTGCTAAGACCGATGCTGTCGCCTATCTGAGCTAAATTTGTACCGCCTGGCACTTTTACTTTCGTAAGTCTTAATCCGCCATTTATGTTTAGCAAAGATGACTCTTTAGATATCAAAAAGTCCGCATCTTTTGCTATATATGCCGCTCTTAAAATTTTAATGATGAAATTTCTAGTCTCAGCTGGGAGGTATTTTTTCTCAGCGTCAAGAAGTGTTACAAGATCGTCTGTGCCAGCTTTTTGTATAGCTTTTTTTAATGCACCATCGCCGCAGTTATATGCCATCGCCGCCAAGTACCATTTGCCAAATTGATTTTTAAGTGATCTTAGATAGTTTGTAGCTGCGACAGTTGATTCAACCGGATCTTTTCTCTCATCGGTGTATTGCCCTACTTTTAGGCCATGAATTTTTGCTGTTTGCTCCATAAACTGCCACATACCAGTAGCTTTAGCATTTGAAACAGTGTGATTAGAAAAGCCCGACTCTATCATTGCTAGATAGAAAAACGACTCAGGCACGCCTGATTTTTTGATCTGCTCTTTTATCATTGGTATATACATATAGCCGTTTTTCAAAGCATCTGTAAATGTTCTTACCTGTGAGTTTTGTATGCCTTGTCTCATCTTTGCATAGTGAGAAGTTTTCATAAAGCTAGCATCGATGTCTAGCTCCTTTAAAATTTTAACCTGAGTGTCGTAAGAGCTCTTCTCAGGAGCGTTTGCTAGCAGCAAGGTGCTACATGCAAATAATAAAAATATCTTAAGCATTGCTTTCATTTCTATCCTTTTTCGTGTCAAAGCTTAATGATGCTAGCATCTTAAGCAAGCACAATGCCCAAAATTTAGGCAAAGCACTTAAATAACCTTTTGGCATTATCTGAAGTTGATTTACAAACTACTTCAAATTCAAGGTTTAAAATTTCAGCTATCTTTTTAGCAACAAATGTCGTAAACGCCGGCTCGTTTCTCTTGCCACGATTTGGTTCTGGCGTGAGATAAGGGGCGTCAGTCTCTATCAATACCCTATCAAAAGGAATTTTTGGCAGAATTTCAACTAAATTCTTAGCGTTTTTAAATGTCAAAACGCCACCTATGCCAAAGTAAAAATTCCCAAATTTGCAAAGCTCCAAAAGAAGTGGCGAAGCATTATAACAATGCAAAACCGCTCCAGCTTCAAGCTTTGGCGCATACTCTTTTAAAATGTTAAAAGAGTCCTCATTAGCCTCTCTGATGTGGAGGATAACGGGTTTTTTTAACTCAACTGCCAAATCTAGTTGAGCTAGAAAAACACGTTTTTGATCTTCTTTTTCTCTTAGCTTTTCTTCTTCATCTTTTGGCAAGCGGTAGTAGTCAAGCCCGCATTCGCCGATAGCCACGCACTTTTTGTCTTTGGCAAATTCTCTTAAAGTTTCAATATCAAAATTCTCTTTATCGTATGGATGAACTCCAACGGCAAAGAAAATATCATTTTTTTCGTGCGCTATTTTAGCCGCTTTTGGTAAATCATTAATATCAGCTCCAGGGATAATAAAGCCTTTTAGCCCTAAATTTCTGGCTTCAGATAAAATTTGCTCTAGGTCAAAATCATAAACTTTGCTATCCAAATGACAATGCGTATCTATAATCATAAAGCTATTTCTACCCTATTTCTACCATTTTCTTTAGCGACATAAAGCGCTGAGTCGCAAGCTTCAAGCATATCATCTATCTCGCAGTGACCTTTCCCAAAAGAAACCCCGATAGAAACGGTCACTTTTATGGTTTTATCTTTTATGATCACCTCATTTTCAGCCACTTTTGCTCTTAAATTTACAAAAAATTTAATCGCCTCTTCTTTTGCTATCTTTTTAAGAACAACACAAAACTCCTCGCCACCAAACCTAGCGACTACATCTCTTCCTTTTGTATTGTCAATTAATATCTTAGCAAGTGATTTTAGTATCTTGTCGCCACCATCATGTCCGTATGTGTCATTTATCTTTTTAAAGTGATCGATATCAAGCATAGCAAACGCATAAGGTTCATCAAGCTCTTCAGCTGCTTGGACATACTCTTCTATATCTTGATAGAAAAATCTTCTATTGTAAGCGCCAGTTAAAAAGTCGCGGTTGGCAAAATTTGCTATCTTATTTATATTCTCCATCGCCTCAATAGTGTTATTTACACGGCAAATAAGCTCTTCTTTTGAAAATGGCTTTGCTATAAAGTCGCTAGCTCCATTTTTTAAAAATATCGAAGCATCAGTCTTTTCGCTAGGCGAAGTCATGACGATCACGCCAAGGTGGTTTTTATCTTTCTCTTTTCTAACCTCTTTTAAGACTTCTAAACCATCTTTGACAGGCATTCTATAGTCAGTTATGATTAAATTTATATCAGGATTATCAGCAAAATAGCTCATCGCCTCTTCGCCGTGAGCCGCTGCTAAAACCTTGAACTGAAGGCTAGTTAAGATTTTTTTTATCATATTTCTAAAAGGCAGTGAGTCCTCAACGACTAGAACTTTGTATTGTCTATTTTTGCTTAGTCTATTTATCATTTGAAAGATGTAGTTGATATCATCCATGTTGCCCTTATAGACGTAATCAACTATATCTTTGTTTATAAAAAATTCTTTCGTCTTATCATCGATGCTACCAGTTAAAACGATAGCACAGAGCCCTTGAGCAAGGACATAATCAACGATCTCACCATTTGGTGCGTCAGGTAAATTTAGATCCAAGATAGTCATAAAATAATCTTTGCCGTGCTCGCTAATTAGCATCTGGGCTTCGGCAAAATCGTACGCAACGTCGATCGCCATATCCTCAATGCTCTTTTCCATCTGCATGACGATTAGCTTAGCAAGTGCCTTATTATCATCAACTACTAGAATTCTTTCCATATTATTCCTGCGATTTTTTATTAAACTAGCTCGGATTTTAACAAATAAACCTAATCACAAAGCTTAAATTTAAAACTTAAATTTCAAGCTATTTTAAAAGTCCTTTTGCAAAATTTATCGCCTCTTCGCTGATATGCTCGCCACTTATCATACGCGCAAGCTCATTTACACGCTCCTCTTTGTCAAGCTCTCTTACGACTGAGCTCTCGCCGTGACGCTCTACTAAAAAGTGCGAATTTGCCTTTGAGCTAAGCTGCGGCTGGTGCGAAATGGCAAAAATTTGATAGAAATTTGCAAGCTTGAGCAAGACATTTGCGATACTCATCGCCTCTTTTCCACTTAAATTTGCATCTATTTCATCTAAAATGATGACATCTCCGCCAGTTTTTGTGATCTCACTAGAGGCAGCTATAAATGCCAGCCTTAAGCGGTTTAGCTCGCCTGAGCTTAAATTTTTAAGCGAGGTCTCATTTAAATTTAGACAAATTTCATCAGCGCCTAAGATATCAAGCTTTTTAGCCTCAATCCTTAGCGTAATATCTGGCATATAAAGCTCTTTTAGGTATAAATTTATCATCGCCTCAAGCTCTTTTAAATTTACGCTCCTTGCCTTGCTTAAAGTGCCAGCTAGCTCATTTGCCTTTTTGCTTAAAATTTCAAATTTCTTCTCAAGCTCGCTCTTTTCAAAGCTTAAATTTTCATATCTGGCAAGCTCTTTTTCTTTTTTAGCAAGCGCTTCTAAGGCCTCCTCCTCGCTGCCGTATCTTCTGATGATGGCATTAAGAGCCTCTATCCTATCAAGCACGCTCTCCACGTCGATATCGTCAAGCTCCTCCATATTTAGGCTATCTCTCGCGACCCTTAGCTCATTCATCGCATCTTCAAAAAAGCCACTATCAAGGTCGCTGATACTTAGCGCCTCATTTACGCTGTGCTCTAGCTCAAATATCCGCTCAGCCCTAGCCCACGCTTCATTTATTTTATCCTTTTTACTAAGCCTTTTTTTAGTCTCCATAAGCTCTTCAAACTCGCCTTTTTTAGGTCCAACACTTCTTATCTTCTCGATCTCAAAACTAGCAAGCTCCTTTAGCTCCTCGACCTTTTTCTCTTTCTCTTTTATAGTGGCTAGCTCTTTTGAAATTTTAGAAAATTCTAAAAACGCCGCTTCAAATTCCTGCTTTATCTCTTTAAATTTCTCATTTTTTGAAATTTCAAGCCTATCAAGCAAATTTAGAAATTTCTCATTTTCAAATTCATTTGCCTCTTTTGCCGAGAGATATTTGATGTGCTCGCGCGCCACTTGGGCTAAATTTTTCTTTGAGATGGCTTGTTGGTTTATAAAATATCTCGTGCTCTTATCTTTTAAAAGCTTGAAAATATTGACCTCTTCGTTTTCTATGCCAAACTCATCAAGCTCAAATTTATGCTCCACGTCAGCTTCTATCAGCCTTGCCTCGCTATCTTTTAGCCCAAAAACAGCCATTATCGCGCTCATTAGCACCGACTTACCAGCGCCACTAACGCCCGTAAATACGCTAAGACCCTCTTTGAAATTTAGCTCGACATTTTTAAAATTTAGATAATCCTTAATCAAAATTCGATCAATCATTATAACCCCAGTGAAGTTTCTCTTTTAAAATTTGAAAATAATCCCTGCCGATATGGCGTATCAGCCTCGCTTTTTTATCGCTCAGACTCATGCTGACGGCTGAAATTTTACTCATATCAAAGCGGTCTTGTCCGTCTATGACTAAAATGGCGTCGCTATTTGTTCTAAATTTGACCGTGTGGTTTTTCGTAAGCACGACTGGACGCTGCGTGAGCGAGTGCGAGCAGATGGGAGTTACTGTAAAAACTTCGCTTAGTGGATAGATAATAGGGCCATTTGCGCTCATATTATATGCCGTTGTGCCTGCAGGTGTCGCCACTATGACGCCGTCCCCAAAATATGAGTTAAAATACTTTTCATTTAAAAGTGCCTCGATATGCGTCATCGAACCGCCATTTTTACTAACGATGACCGCGTCGTTAAATGCTATCTTTTTCTCAGTTTTGCCATCATTTTTATGAAGCGTAACATCAAGCATAAAAGGCGTTTCTACCTCAAATTTATCATCAAAAAAGTCTTTAAAAAACTTCTCACTCTCATTTATCGTGATATCTGTCAAAAAGCCGAGCCTGCCAGCGTGTATGCCTAGGATTAGTGGCGAGATGTGAGCTAGCTTTCTGCAAGTTGAGATGATCGTGCCATCGCCGCCAAGCGTGATAAGAAATTCGCACTCTTTGGCTAGTTTTATCAGCTCAAAGCCACTTTTTTCTACCTGCTTTGCACAGTTTTTTTCAAGCAAAATTTCTGCATTATACTTTTTTAAAATTTTTTCTAGCTTTGCTAAATCCTGCTTAAATAATGGATAATCTTTCGCGATAAGTCCCACTTTTTTGGCATTTGTGGTATTAAATTTTTGTTCATTTTTCATAGAAATGATTGTAACATATTTTATTTTAACAAAGCTTTTCAAAAGAAAAAAGCGATTATAATTGCCTAAAAAACATTGCAAAGGAGCATTTTATGCGAAGTCATTATTGCACCGATCTTAGCAAAGCTGATATCGGCAAAGAAGTAATACTTTGTGGCTGGGCAAACACATATAGAGACCACGGTGGCGTTGTTTTCATCGACTTAAGAGACGTTAGCGGGCTTATACAACTAGTTTGCGACCCTGCTGACAGCAAAGAAGCACACGACGTGGCTGCAAAAGTAAGAGATGAATATGTCTTAAAAGCAAAAGGTAAAGTAAGAGCTAGAGGCGAAGGACTAACCAATCCAAAGCTAAAAACTGGCGAGATAGAGGTGATAGTAAGCGAGCTCATCATCGAAAATCCAAGCGAGCCACTACCATTTATGATAGGCGATGAGAGCGTAAATGAGGATATCAGGCTAAAATACCGCTTTTTAGACCTTAGAAGCGAGCGTTTGCAAAATATCTTTAAAATGCGTTCTCGTGCAGCGATCGCAGCTAGAAACAGCCTAGATAAAATGGGCTTTATCGAGTTTGAAACTCCAGTTTTAACACGCGCAACTCCAGAAGGTGCGAGAGACTACCTAGTGCCAAGCCGTGTATATCCAGGCCAGTTTTACGCGCTCCCACAAAGCCCACAGCTATTTAAACAGCTTTTAATGTGTTCTGGCTTTGATAAGTATTTTCAGATAGCAAAATGCTTCCGCGACGAGGACTTAAGGGCTGATCGCCAACCAGAATTTACTCAAATAGATATCGAAATGAGCTTTGTCGAGCAAGAAGATATCATAAATATGGCTGAAACGATGCTAAAAGATATCTTTAAAGCCTGCGGACACGACATCAAAACGCCATTTAGACGCATGAGCTACAAAGAGGCGACTGAGACTTACGGCTCAGACAAGCCTGATCTTAGATATGATCTAAAAATGATCGATGTGATCGATATTTTCGAGCGCTCAAGCAATGAAATTTTTAGCTCTATCGCAAAAGATAAGAAGAAAAACCGCATAAAAGCGCTAAAAGTGCCAAATGGCGACAACATCTTTAGTAAGCGCGAGATGAATAGATTTGAGGAATTTGTACGTAAATTTGGCGCGCAAGGCCTTGGCTACTTCCAGATGAAAGAAGATGGTTTAAAAGGTCCGCTTTGCAAATTTTTCGAGCAAAGCGATCTTGACGAGATCGTCTCAAGATGTGAGCTAAAAGTTGGCGACGTCGTATTCTTTGGTGCTGGTAAGAAAAAAATCGTGCTTGATTATATGGGACGATTTAGAATTTTCCTAGCTGAGCAAATGGGTATCATCGATCAAGACAAGCTTGAGTTTTTATGGGTGCTTGACTTCCCAATGTTTGAGCAAAATGACGACGGCAGCTACTCTGCGATGCACCACCCATTTACAATGCCAAAAAATATAGACGAGCCTGATCTTGAAGATATCCTCTCTATCGCTCACGACGTCGTCTTAAACGGCTTTGAGCTTGGCGGCGGAAGCATAAGAATTCACAAAAACGACATCCAACAAAAAGTCTTTAAGCTTCTTGGCATAGATGAAGCCGAGCAGCGTGAGAAATTTGGCTTCTTGCTTGATGCCTTGACATTTGGTGCGCCTCCACATGGTGGTATCGCGATCGGCTTTGACAGACTAAATATGCTTGTAAATAAAGCAAGCTCGATCCGCGACGTCATAGCCTTCCCTAAAACACAGCGCGCTCAGTGCCCACTCACAAAGGCACCAAGCTACGCTAGCAACGAACAGCTTAGGGAGCTAGGACTAAGGATAAGAGAAAAAGAGCAAAAGGCTTAAAATTTGCCTTTAAAAAGAGATGGAATTTTGTCTTTAAATATTTTTCTTAGATAAAATTCCATCCTAAATTTAAATTTATAAAAAGATGCCTCCAACTTGGCGGCTAATTAAATCAAAACTTGCCTAAGTAGTTTGAGATGATTTTTGTGGTTGCGACGTAAAAATTTAGCGCAGATAGAACATTTAGTTCATTAAGCTAAATTTTTACTAGCTCCGCAAAAAGCGCTCAAAAGACAAAGGCAATAAAAGGGAAAAAATGAAAAATTTATTTTTAATCATCGGCGCTCCAGGCAGCGGCAAAACAACAGACGCATCACTCATCGCACAGCAAGATGAGAAATTTGCACACTTTTCAACTGGCGATCTCTTAAGAGCTGAAGTAGCTAGCGGTAGCGAGCTTGGCAAACTAATAGACGGCTTTATCTCAAAAGGAAATTTGGTTCCACTTGACGTTGTCGTAAATGCGATCGTCTCAGCCATCAAAAGCTCAAATAAATCAAACATCATAATCGACGGCTATCCAAGAAGCGTTGAGCAAATGACCGAGCTTGACAAAGTCTTAAGCGAGCAAGATGAAATTTCTCTAAAAGGCGTCATCGAAGTAGATGTTAGCGAAGATGTGGCAAGAGCTAGAGTGCTTGGCCGTGCAAGAGGCGCTGACGACAACAACGAAGTCTTTAACAACCGCATGAAAGTCTATCTTGATCCGATCAAACCTATCCGCAAGTTTTACAGCGAAAAAGAGCTACTTCACGTTGTAAATGGCGAGCGTGGCATCGACGAGATCGTAGCTGATATCAAAAATTTACTAGCTAAACTTATATAAATTTACAGACCTTGCATCAAAAGGTGCAAGGTTTTAAAACTTACCATTTATTAACACCAAAAATGTAATATCCTTTAAATTTAATAACCAACCAAAAAGGATAAAAATGAAAAAAATCTTCATCGCTTCACTGGCTGCTAGCATCGCAATGGCTGGAGGCTTTGTCTAAAATCATAAAAGCGAAAATGTTATAAGCGTAAAAGAGGCATTAAAACTAAATTATGACGCAAAAGTCATGCTTGAGGGCAAAATAAAGTCACACATCAAATCAGACAAATATGAATTTGTTGATAAAAATGGCGACGTTATCGTTGTTGAGATCGATAACAAAAAATGGGGCAATGTAACAGCCAACAAAGATATGCCTTTAAGGATAAGAGGCGAAGTAGATAAAGAGCTTACAAAAACGAAGATCGATGTCGATAGCGTAGAGGTTGTAAAGTAGTTAAATTTACGAGTATTTAATGCAAAAAATACTAAAATCATGAAAATTTCTAATAAAAAGGACGAATATATGGACGTTTCAAAGATCAAATTTGGCTCAAATCCAGACAAAATCAATGCCGTAATCGAAATACCTTATGGCTCAAACATCAAATACGAGATTGACAAAGATAGCGGTGCAGTCGTAGTTGATCGCGTGCTTTACTCAGCGATGTTCTACCCAGCAAACTACGGCTTTGTGCCAAACACACTTGCAGCTGACGGCGATCCAGCTGATATTTTGGTGCTAAACGAGTATCCACTCCAAGCTGGTAGCGTCATCCCTTGCCGTTTGATAGGCGTTTTAGTGATGGAGGATGAAGCAGGCATGGATGAGAAGCTTTTAGCTGTGCCAGTTACAAAAATCGATCCAAGATATGAGGCGATAAAAAGCTACGAAGACTTGCCAACTGCGACACTAAATAAGATCAAAAATTTCTTTGAAACTTATAAAATTCTCGAGCCAAACAAATGGGTAAAGGTGAAAGAATTTAAAGATGCAAACGCTGCAAAAGAGATTTTAGACGCTGCGATAAAAAATTATAAATAATTTATAAGCCCTATTTTAGGGCTTTTTCTTTTTAAATTTGTTCGTTTTGATACGCCATATTAAAAAGGCTATTTTTATATTTAGATAAGCTTTTTCTTGTATAATACGATTTTCTTTCAACTGTGGGTTCATAGCTCAGTTGGTTAGAGCATCCGGCTCATAACCGGATGGTCCCAGGTTCGAGTCCTGGTGAACCCACCACCTACTTTCAAGTTTAAATTTCACCTTTTTTTATTAGATCTCAAGCTTAGTTAAATTTAACTGTTTTTACCAACGCTAAAGTGAAATTTAAATCCACTTTGACATAAATTTAAAATTTATACTCGATCTTCAAACCACCACTTATGCCGTAGTTTTTATCTTTATCAAGCATCCCGCTTAGCTGAGAAGAGAGAACTAAATTTTCGCTAAGCTTGGTGTCTGAGTTTAAAGTAAGCTTATAGCCTAGCTTATTGTTATCAAGTTTGTAATCAACATACTCACTTGAATTATTAAGCGAAACATAAGATTTATCTTCTGAGTTATACACACTTTGCTTTACTAAAAATTGCACGCTAAATGCGTTTTTCTCGCTACTTAAAGCGTATTCTACTCCTGCTGCTACAGCCACATTAAAGTCATTTATGCTCTTTTGGTCATATCGGTCATTTTTAAATCCATCAATGCCATTAGCACCAAGTTCAAGTGCTAGTAGTGGCTTTATGCTTTGCTCAAACTCGCCACTTTTAGAGAGTGAAATTTTATATTTATAGTAGTTGCTTGAGAGTATGCCTCTACCTTTTACACTAGCTTTTTGCGCCTCATATAGGCTGCGTTTTGAGTTTATAAAGGCGAAATTTAGATTACTTTGTATCTCGTGAGCTCCTCTTTCAAAAAGCCCATACGCACCAAAACTATAAATTTTAGCATCGTCTTTTAATATATTTGAGCTAAATTTAGCCTTGCTTACTCCAGCGCTCACGCCTAAGATAAACTCGTCATAACCTCTGTCATAGCCGATATTTGTACCATAAAATTTAAGGTCGCCATCGCTTTGTCTATCCTTAAAATAAGCGCCATTTACATTTGCCCAGAAGTTGTTTCTCTCCCTGCTAGCTTCTGCTGCTTCGTAAGCCATCTTCGCGCTTGGCATGATGTCGCTTTCAAGTCCAGCTAGCTTAAACTGTGAGATATCAGCCTTTGCTCTTAGCTGCGTGACCTGAAATAGCCTAGAGTTCATCAGCTCATTGCTGTTTTGCAAGGCTTTCATGCTCATTTTTAGCGAAGAAGTAGAAATTTCTCTCATATCTTTATCTGCTTTTTGCGCTAGTTTTTTTAGTGCCTCGTCGTCACCACTTGAGATTGCTTGCACAAATTCAGGCGTGCCTTTTAGCATGCTTAAGATTTTATTTTCTCTTTGGCTAAATTTGGAAACCTTCTCTTGCACTACATTGGACGAAACAGCCGGATTTTCTCCCTTTTTATCGCTTAGCTTCATCACGATCTTGCCGTCACTTATGGCGTAAGTCATAAACAAATCCCCAAGTTTTTGCTCGTTGTTAAAGATAGCACCCTCATTTATGATATTTTGCGCGCTTACTAAAGTATATGTTTTATCAAGCGCCATGCCACCTTTAAGTGCTGCAGTAAAATCAACATCAAATTTCATCCCAGCGCCAAGAGTTAGGACCTTTTTAAAGTCAAGTACCGGCTCATTTTCACTGCCAAAGCTCTTTATCTTTAGGCTCTTTTTTACGACGCTATCAGGCTCAAAGCCAAGCTTTTGCGCACCGCTAACCTCTAAGTTTTCTACCTCAAATTTACCATCGCCTAAGAGCACATCTTTAGCTAAAGGTGTATCTTTGCCATTTACAACCAGCTCTTTTAGCTTAGTTGCGCCGCCTCCTACTCTTAGCAGGCTATCACTATCCATGACGATTTTATTGTCAAATTTAACGTCTTTAACAAGTAAATTTTTACTCTCAATATCCTGGCGATATTTTAAGCCGTCATCATAGGTATTTGAGCCATCAAATTTATCTATATAGTGAGTTAGCTCGCCACTTAAATTTATGACCGAGTTTTTGGCCGTGATGTCGCCATTTAGCTTAGCATCTTTGCCTATGGTAAGCTCTGATGATTTAAGCTTTATGCCATCTTTTGCACTAAATTTTCTCTCGTCCCAGTCAGGCTGAGAGAGTGTGGATGGGCGAGTTAGATCCATATAGGCTGGCCCGCTTAGACCAGTTGCGGCCATCTTACTCTTTGCTAGGGGAGTTAAAACGCTAGCATCGCCAACGGCATGCGTCTTTGGATGACCTTGGAGCGTAACCTTGGCGTTTTCTAGGCTCAAAGCACCATCAATGTCAAATCCTCCGTCAAAAACAAGCTCCTTGCCCTGCCCGCTATGCTTTAGCTCTATATTTTTATCGATGCTTGCGTGAAATATCGTATCTTTGCCACTCTCGCCGTTTATTTTAAGCGTCGCTCTTTGCGAGTTTTCATTTGTTATCTTCGCGTCGCTTGAGTTAGCTGATATGTTGTCAAAAGTCTGATCAAAGCCATTTAGATCAAGCGCTCCACCGCCATTGCCAAAGAAAATTTTGTCATTTAAATTTTCATTCACGCCAAGCCTTAAGAGTCCCCTGCCACTTGTTAGATAAATTTTATCAAAGGCATTTAAAGCTCTTAGCTCAACCACGCCCTCGCCTAGCCTTAGTGGTTTGTTGCCGCTTGAGCTTACTATCAAGCTGCCTTTGCCTAGCTTATGCACGCTTGTGTCTGAAACGACGTTTAAATTTAAACTTGCACCCCCAGCTATGTCAAAACCTGCAAATTTTGCTATCTTGCTACCATTTGTGCTATTTAGCGTAAGATCTCCGCTATTTACGACGATACCGCCATGTCCTAAGTCTAGATTAGAGTTTAGCGTGATGTTTGAGCCATTTGCGCTGCTAAATATATTATCTTTATTTTGCACTAGTGCGCTATCTAGGACATTTACGCCACTTACTAAATTTTCATACTCTTTTTTATAGTCGTTAAAATCTCTTGCAGTAACGATAGATGCGTAGTTTTTATTATCCTCAACTCCGGTTAAAACGCCTACTAAGACCCATTTTTGAGCTACCGTGTCATAGACAAAAAAACCAGAGCCACTATCTCCTGGCAAAAGTCTATTTCTAAAGCCTCTATTTGAAGTCATAAATAGATAAACCCCAGGTTTACTTACACTTGAGTAATGGCTCTTATAAACTGCCGAGTACGCCACTCCTATCTCATTTACGCTTGCTCCAAGTGCGTTATTTACTATATTTTGGTGTTCAAACTCAGTAGCACTCATCACCTCAGCAAAGCCATCTGAATCACTTTTTGGCTTTTCTAGGGCAAGTGAGCCTGTGCCAGCCTCGTATGCAAGGATGTTCTCGCCGCTAGCTCCGCCGCTATTTTTTATATCTCTAAAACGATCTTCTATCTTTTTTGCATTAGCCTCATCTTTTGTTTGATCTTGGCTAGAGATCTCCAAATTTGGCACATCCAAAGGATCGATCTGCCCTTCGACTATGTATTTTGAAGTGCGAAGATACGTTGTGTCTGCGCCATAAAGCTTTTGCGTAGAATTTGTTGCGTATTCATAAAGTGTGTTGCCAAACCAGCCTCTATTTTCATTAAAATTTGTAGCAGCTGAGGCAAGGATTGTGTGATTTGCCGTCACTACAAAACTTCGTCCAAGGGAGGTAAAGTTGCCTTTATTGTTTCTTGCGTTGTTGTTTGGGATCTTATTAAACGTAAATTTAGTGCCGTTTCTTTGCGTAAATTCTAGTGGTGCATCTGTGGCTTTAAATATGCCTTTATTTTGCGCAAGATCAAGGTAATATCTATAAAAATTTGTCCCTATATCCATGACCTGAGCGTCTAAGCAGCTACATAAAATGCTAGATAAAACAAGAGAAATGCTAAGATTATTTTTCAAGATAAACCTCCATTTTTAAGATAAATTCCATTTAAATCGCAAAAGGCATTATATACCTTTTTAAGTCTTGTGACGACTAAATTCTTAATTATTTTTTAAACGATAAATTTACTTTAGCAAATTTACCCCTGCATCTTTTAAATTTATCTCGATTTTTAAGCTAGCATTTGGCTATAATCACACAAATTTAGATTGCGGTCGCAATTTACATTTGCATAAATTTATCTTCAACTACCATTTTTGCAAATTACAAAAGTCAAATTTCACAAGTTTCGCGTGCCGAAAATATCAAATTTACATTTCTTAAATCCCAAAAGGAGATTTCGTGGAATTAAAACAAACCGGTATAACACGCCGTGGCTTTTTAAAAGGTGCTTTAGCCACAGCTGCTGCTGCCACGCCACAAACGATGCTAGCTGGCTTTACGCCATTTAAGTCTGACTCGCTTCAAGTTTGGTCGTGTGGTGGCCTATCTGAAGCTTTTAATGAGCTAAATGCCATTTACGAGTCAAGAACAGGGCACAACATCCAATACACTGGCGCCTTTGCTGGCGCTCTTGGCAAGTCGCTTTTAGCACTTCAAAGCACGACCGAGCTCTTTGGAGCAAGGGTCTTAGAGCTTTCTAAAAAACTTCGCAAAGCTGGTCTTAGCCTCCATTTTAGGCCGCTATGCTTTACTGACTACGTCCTAGTCGTGCCAAAAGGCAACCCTGCTGGCATTCGCGACTTAAAAGACCTTGCTGAGCCAGGTGTTAGAGTGATGCTGCCGCTTAGATCATCGCCCCCTGGCAGTGGTCCAGTCAAAGGGATCTTAAAAAACTCAAACCTAACCGATGCGGTGATGAAAAACATGGTCGCAAACGGATCATGCGTCATAAATATGATGTGCGAGCTAGTTGATGGCAAGGGCGATGCTTCGATCATCGAAAAGCGCCTAACAACGCACGATAGGTTTAAAGACAAGATCGAGTATATGCCCATCGATGAAAAGCTCATCCCGCCTGGACCGCTCACTTTTACGCTAAATATAATGAAATATGTAAAAGATGAAAGGCTCGCAAATGACTTTGCAGACTTTGTTTGCGGCACCGAGGGGCAAGAAATTTTTGAAAAACATGGCTTTACCTCCATTTATTCAGCGCGTGGGCTAGAGCTTATAGAAAGGTTTGGTGTAAAAGATGTGTAGTAGCTGTAATAGCGCATGCTCTAATAGCAGTGCATGCGGCAATGTAAATTTAAAAAAGAAAAGCAAAAACTCTCCCACAACAAAGATAAGACGCCTAGTGCAGCTCATCTTTATAGCAGGCATCGGACAATGGGCGTATTACGGCATTTTTAGACGCCCTTTTGTAGTGCCTTTTGTAAATTGCCAAAACTGCCCTATCATCACCTGTTGGGGGCGGATCACGTCGCTGTTTTTTGGATTTTGGCTATTTATCCCAGCGCTTGTCATCCTCTTTGGCAGGGCATTTTGTGGCTGGGTCTGTCCAGCTGGCTTTGTCAATCAAATGCTTGGTAAATTTGCCTTTTTCAAGCTAAAAATCCGCAGCAAAAAGCTGATAATCGCTCAAATAGGCATGCTAATTGCCATAGCAATCAGCCTTTGGGTCTATTTCGTCTGGGGCAATCCACGCATGATGATACCTATAAGAACGAGCGACGAGTACCTAACTGCCGTTACTTTGTCACTTCGCTTTGGCGAGTGGGAGTGGGTCACTCGCACAGCAGTCATCATCTCGGTCATGCTAGCCTTGCTAATCGTAGCTAACCTTTGGTGCCGTTTCGTCTGCCCATCAGGTGGCGTGCTTGAAATTTTGCGTAAATTCTCGATATTTCGCGTCTATAAAACAAGCGCTTGTGACGACTGCGACGCATGCTTGCGTAAGTGCGAGATGGGGACAAGACCTGATGAGATAAACTGCACAAACTGCGGAGACTGCCTAAATGTCTGCCATGCAAATGCCATTAAATTTGGAAGGAAAAAGAGCTAATGATCTTTCGCACCAAAGCTGATCTAGATAACCACCCATGCTTTAACAAAAAGGCCTCCGCTAGCTACGGACGCGTGCATCTGCCAGTAGCACCTCACTGCAACATCCAGTGCAACTTCTGCAACCGCATATATGACTGCGCTAATGAAAATCGCCCTGGCGTAACGGCAAAGGTGCAAACACCAGATGAATCGGTGAAATTTCTAGAAAAGCTCTTTAAATTTAGACAAGACATATCCGTCATCGGCATCGCTGGACCTGGCGATCCGATGTGCGATGCTGACAAGACGCTAGCAACCTTTGAAAAGTGTAAGTCCCACTTCCCAAACGCCCTACTTTGCCTCTCGACTAATGGCCTAGCACTGCCTGAGCACGTTGATGAGATCGTGCGTCTTGGCGTGAGCCACGTGACAGTAACTGTTAATGCCGTAACGCCAGATGTTGGCTCAAAGGTCTATTCGTGGGTGAGATATGAAGATAAAAACTACTACGGCGAGGAGGCTGCTAGGATACTGCTAGCGCGCCAGGACGAGGGCATCCGCAAGCTAAAAGAGGCTGGCATGCTAGTAAAGATAAACACAGTAGTCATCCCTGGGGTCAATATGGACCACGTCCAAAGCATCTCAGCAAAGGCAAAGCAGTGGGGAGCTGACATAATGAACTGCATGGCGATGATACCGGTGCATGACACCCCTTTTGAAAATTTAAAGTCCCCTTCAACCGAGGAGATCCACCGCATTCGCAGATCGATAGGCGGCGATATAGAGCAGATGACATGACGCACTGCAGTAGATGCCGCGCTGATGCATGCGGGAAGCTTGGCGAAAGATAACGATAAAAGACACTAAATTTAGTGTCTTTTTGGTTTTTGCTTTTTTGGTTTTTTGCTCGCGCGACCTTTGGTTTTTCTTGTGTGGCTTGTGGCTCTTGGCTAAATTTTGTAAAGCTTGCTAAATATCAAAGTTATAAAAAGGCATAGAAAAGTGTGGTTAAATCGTAGTCAGAGTGTCGAAGTGACTAAAATTTCTTTACATTACTTTGCAAAACATCTTTTTAAAAACTCTTTTTAAGCTCTTTAAATTGGCTTAAATCAGACATCTTAATACTTTGTTCAATATTCATCTATCTTATAGCCTTGATAGTTTTGTATGAAATTTAAATTCGCTCTTATATTTGTTTTCTCTTGTGTAAATTTTGTCTTAGCAAACTGCTTAAATTTATGCCTGTTTTAAATTTACAAGCTCAAATTCTGCCCAAAATTCGCTCCCAGCTCCTGCTTCGCTTTTTACGCCAAGCTTTGCGCCATGAATTTTAGCGATATTTGCAGCAATAGCAAGACCAAGACCACTGCCACTGTTTTGGCTCTTATTTCTTGAGCTTTCAACTTGATAAAATTTATTCCAGATTAGCTCGCTATCTTTTTTAGAGATGCCCATACCATCGTCTTTTACAGACAAAAGTGCGTGCGTTTTTGTGAGGGTTAAACTTAGCTCGATCTTAGCCACTGCAAATTTAAGAGCGTTGCTTAAAAAGTTATCCACCAGCCTTGATATCATCAGCTCATTGCCTAAAATTTGGGCATCTGGTGCTACAACGCAGCTAAATTTTAGCCCCTTTGCGCTTGCTAGCTTTTCATAGTCACTGGCTAAATTTTGCAAGATAGAGCTTAAATTTATATCTTTTAGCTCCAAATTTCTGCCAGCTTCCAGTCTTGAGAGCTCCAAAATTTGATCTATCAGCGAGGTTATCTTTCTTGACTGCCTAGAGATGACCTCCAGCGACTCCTTGGCCTCGTCCAAATTTTGTGAGTAGTTTTTAGCGTAGTCGCTCTCAGCCATGATGACAGATAGCGGCGTTCGTAGCTCGTGCGAGACGTCTGAGGTAAGCTGTTTCTCGCTTTGATAGACCTTTTCAAGGGAGTCGAGCATCTGGTTAAAAACGCTTGCAAGCGCGTGCAGCTCGTCTTTGCCAGCAGGCAGGTCTATGCGCTTTGAAAAGTCCCGGCTGCTGCCTATCTCAAGCGCAGTTTTAGACATCGTAGCGACTGGCTTCATCGCGTTTTTTATCGTTTTATAGCCGCCGTAAAGCACAAAAATAAACAAAACCGGCACAAAAACACCCAGCGCTAGTAAAAATAGCCCCTCTTTTTTAAAAAATTTCTCCGCATTTATCACGCCTCTGATCCAGACATTTTTGCCTCTAGCTGTGATATCGTAGTAGTAAAAGCGGTTTTCGCCGTTTTCAAAAAGGCGCACTGCACCGCTATTCATTTTAAGTGAAATTTGAAAGCGCTTTGGCGCTAGACCACCGATCACATCGTCTTTTGCGTTATATTTTATAAAAAATATCCCATCATCGTATGGCTCAAACTCATCCATATCATTGGCTATTTTGGTGACTGATTTGGCTAGCTTTTTTTGGCTCACATCCTCAAAAACCTCATCCGCCACGACCGCCGAGATAGCAATGAGAGCCGCCACGATAACGATGATAAAAAACGAGTACCAAAGCGTTACGCGCGCGGTTATCGGGATGTTTGCAAGCGCTTGCTTAATCCTTAACAACATAGCCAAGCCCTCTTTTAGTCTGGATCACCTCGCACTCGCCAAGCTTTTTTCTTATGTTTTTTATAAGCACGTCGATGACGTTTGAGCCGCCCGTGTAGTCAAAGTCCCAGACGTGCTCTTTGATCTGGTCGCGAGTTAGAATTCTGCCCTTGTTTAGCATCAAAAACTCTAAAATTTCATACTCTTTGCCAGTTAGCTCGATATGCTCGCCGCTAAATTCGACCGACTTTTTAGAAAGGTCGATCTTTAGCTCGCCTGCGCAAATTTCACTAGCCACGTTGCCGCTGTTTCGGCGAATGAGCGTGCGCACCCTAGCTAGCAGCTCCTTAAAGTCAAATGGCTTGACCAAGTAGTCATCAGCGCCCGCGTCAAGCCCCTTTACAACGTCGTCCACATCGTCTTTTGCCGTTAGTATCAGCACAGGGGTCGCTAGCTTTGCGGCGCGCGATCTTTGCAAAAATGTAAGTCCGTCCATCACTGGCATCATAAGATCAAGCACGATGAGATCGTAGTGCGCTACGGCGGTAAAGTCCATCGCCTCCTCGCCGTTAAACGCGCTATCGACGCTATATCCGTTTTTCTTTAGGTGCCTTGTGATGACGCTATTTAGGTCTATTTCGTCCTCGACGACTAAAATTTTCATCCCTGCCTTACCTGCCTCACTTGGTTTTGCCAGCTATTTTATCAAATTTGGCTTTTTATTTTTAGATTTAAAATTTCGCCATTTGCTGCGCCTATCTTGAAATCATATAAAAAGCCATTAAATTTAGCCCTTGCATCATAAAAATACTCCGTGCAAAATGTGCCAAA
>CAUUZE010000013.1:0-36327 GCA_963549665.1 Campylobacter concisus
AATTTGTGATGTTTGAGCCAAATTTAACGTTTTGTAGTTAGAAATTTTGGCGAAGTTTTGAGATAAATTTGCTTTACTTTGATAGAGCGTTAAAGTAGCAAATGTTGTGCGGTCAAATTTTAATCAAGACTAGGCATTTAGCCTGCGAGATAAATTTTAAGATCAAGCTAGACGCACAAAGTCTAACGTGATGTTAAAATTTAAACGTTTTAGCGAAGAATTTTTTGTTTAGGCGAGACGAAATTTTGTTTTTAAGTGAAGACTAAACAGATGGTCTGCCAGTTAAATTTTAAGATTAGACTAGATACAAAAATCTGTCCTGATGTTAAAATTTAAAAAAGCATTTTGGCGAAGTGTTTTGAGATGAATTTAAATGAGTTTGTAAATTTTAATCAAGACTAGGCATTTAGCCTGTCGATGATTAAAATTTACAAACTCATTTAAAGGCGCTCAAAAAAACGAAGCCAAAATTTGAAAGGATAAGATGAGAGTATTAACCGGCCTCCAACCCTCCGGCAAACTACACCTTGGCAACTATTTTGCCTCGATAAAGCAGATGGTTGATATGCAAGAGCAAAACGAGATGTTTATGTTTATAGCAAACTACCATGCGATGACCAGCCTTAGCGACGGCAAAGCGCTAAAGCAAAACACATTTGACGCTGCGTGTGCATTTTTGGCGCTTGGGATCGACCCAGACAAGAGCATTTTCTGGGTGCAAAGCGACGTTAAAGACGTGCTTGAGCTTTACTGGGTGCTAAGTCAGCACACGCCTATGGGGCTGCTTGAGCGCGCACACAGCTACAAAGACAAGGTCGCAAAGGGCATTAGCTCGCACCACGGACTCTTTAGCTATCCGGTTTTGATGGCGGCTGATATCTTGCTTTATAACGCGCAGGTCGTGCCTGTGGGCAAGGACCAGATCCAGCACGTAGAGATCGCACGCGATATTGCTATCAAATTTAACAACGAACATGGTGAGATTTTCACTCTGCCTGAAGCAAAGATCGATGAAAATGTCGCTACCGTGCCTGGCACAAACGGCGAAAAGATGAGCAAAAGCTACGGCAACACGATCGATATCTTCGCGGACGCCAAGACGCTTAAAAAGCAAATTTCAAGCATCGTGACTGATGGCACGCCGCTTGAAGAGCCAAAGCAGTGGCAAAACTGCAACGTCTATAACATCGCAAAGCTTTTCTTAGACGAGAGCGGCCAGCGCGACTTGCAGGCTAGATATGAGCGTGGCGGCGAGGGGCATGGACACTTTAAAGCCTATCTAAACGAGCTTGTTTGGGACTATTTCAAAGATGCAAGAGAGAAATTTGAATACTATCAAAACAACCCTGACGAGGTGGCTAAAATTTTAGATCTAGGCGCTAAAAAAGCCCAAAATATAGCTCACACAACGATAAAAAAAGTGCGTGAAGCGGTTGGAATTTACAGATAAGGAAAAATATGCAAAATTTATATCCCTACGCGCAGATAATTCACCTTTTTTGTGCGATCATTTTTGTTGGTTATCTATTTTTTGATGTGATCATATTAAGAGCGGCGAGCAAAAAGATGCCGCCAGAGCTTGCTCAAAAGGCTAAGCAAGCCATCGGCTCAGTAGCTGTTAAAATCATGCCTATTTGCGTGCTACTTTTAGTTTTAACTGGTGGCATGATGATGAGTAACTGGGTAGGCAGCAAGGCTGGAGGTTACTTTGAGACAAATTTACAGATCGCTTTTATGGTCAAATTTTGCTTAGCGATGGTGATCGTGGCTGCGGTGATAGTAAATTTAAGCTGCAAATTTATATTTAAGCGCCCTAGCCCACTTGGCAACATCCACCCTATCGCGCTTACGCTTGCGGTGGCGATCGTCTTGCTTGCAAAAGTTATGTTTATGGTTTAAGGATAGGATAAGGAGAGGATAATGATAAATTTAAAACTACTTGAGACAAACTACGATGAATTCGTAAAAAAACTAGAGGGCAAAAACGTTAAAGCTAGCCTACTAGACGAGCTTTTGCAAACTTTTAACGAGCTAAAGCAAAAACGCAAAGAGCTTGAAAATTTCCAAGCGATCCAAAACGCAAAGAGCAAGGAGCTTGGCGTAAAAGCAAGAGCTGGTGAAGACGTAAGTGAGCTTAAGAGTGAGCTAAATTTAAACAAAGCTGCCCTTGCTGACGCCGATGAGATCGTTAAACAATATGAAGAAAAGCTTGAGCAAATTTCATTTAGCGTGCCAAATATCACCGACGATGACGTGCCATTTGGCAAGGACGAGGACGATAATGTCTGCATAAAAACGGTGCTTGAGCCAACTAAATTTGACTTTACGCCAAAGGAGCACTGGGAGCTAGGTGAGAGCCTTGGCTGGCTTGACTTTGAAAGGGGCGCAAAGCTCTCAGGGTCGCGCTTTACCGTACTTCGTGGCATGGGGGCAAGGCTTAGTAGAGCGCTTGTTAATTACATGATCGACTTTAACAGCGCGCGAGGCTTTGAGCTTGTAAATGTCCCTTATCTAGTAAGCTCAAACACACTTTTTGGTACCGGTCAGCTGCCTAAATTTGAAGAGGATCTTTACAAAGTGCGCGACGAGGATCTCTACCTCATCCCAACTAGCGAAGTGCCTGTGACAAATTTATACAATGACACGATCATAGAAGCCGAGCAACTACCTATAAAGATGACTTGTTACTCAGCATGCTTCCGCCAAGAGGCAGGCTCAGCAGGGCGCGACACAAGGGGCATGATCCGCCAGCACCAGTTTGAAAAGGTCGAGCTTGTAAGCATCACAAAACCTGATCAAAGCGAGGGCGTGCTTGCTGAGATGATATCTTGCGCGAGCGACTTGCTAACTAGCCTTGGTTTGCCTCACCGCCACATGCTTCTTTGCAGCGGTGATCTAGGCTTTAGCGCGGCAAAGACGGTAGATCTTGAGGTTTGGCTACCAGGTCAGGGCAAATACCGTGAGATCAGCTCTATCTCTAATACTCGTGACTTTCAAGCAAGAAGAGCGAAAATTCGCTTTAAAGATGGCAAGAAAAATATGCTTGTAAATACCCTAAATGGCTCAAGTCTGGCAGTTGGCAGGACGCTAATAGCGATAATGGAAAACTATCAAAAAGCTGATGGCACTATCGAAATTCCAGAAGTTCTTAAAAGGTATATGTAGTGGCTGATGACGAGGTTGTAGTTCTAAAACCACCTGGCGAGCAAGCAGAGCAAGCGCCTGAAGAGGCAAAAGCCGAGGCACCTGAAGAGATCGTCTCGCTTGAGAGCATCGCAAGTGATGGCGTGCTGCAAGATGAGAGCATCCCAGAGCCAATACCTGTAAAAAAGAGCAAGAAAAAGCTCTTTATCATCATCGGTGCGGCTGCTTTGGTGCTTGTCATCTTGATCGCTGTTTTGTTAATCGTCTTGCTAAAAAAAGATAAAAAAGAGGAGATAGACACTACAGCTATCGTAAAAAATATAGAAAACAACTACCAAACGCAAAATTTTGGCGCTTCAAAGATCGATGAGATGATAAACAAGGCAAACCAGCTTTATGAGCGTGGCAATAAATTTGAAGCGTTAAAAATTTATGAAAACATAGCCGTTTATAACCAATCTCTCTCAAACTACAACCTCGGCGTTTCGCAGATGAAACAAGAAAAATGCGATGAGGCGATCATCTCGTTCAACAAAGCGATAACCGACCGCGAAAACACCGCAGTTAGCGCCATAAATGCCGCTGTTTGCTCGCTTGAGCTAAATAACACCAAAAATTTCAACTACTACATAGGGCTTGCGGACTCCTTTTTGCAGTATGAAAACAGCTCGCCACTTTACAGCTACTACTATGCGCTAGTTAATTATTACAAGGGTAATTATTATGAGGCGCTACAAGCACTCTCACACCCTAGCACAGAGGACTATAAGGGCGAGTATGCCTACCTAAGCGCTAAAATTTTATCGCTTCTTGGCGATGATGAGAGAGCCATAGCTAAGCTTGAAGGGCAAAAGGCGTTTAAGGCTGACTTTACGCTAGCGCAGCTATACGCAAGACTTGGCAAATACGATAAGGCAAGGGACTATCTAACAAAGGCTTCTAAAAATACGCCAAATATTGATCTTATCAAGATGACTGAGGCGCTGATCGATCTAAAAACGGCTGACTACGGAGATGCGGCGGCATTTATCAAAGACGTTTATGACTACAACGCCTCGATGCCAAGTAAAATTTACAAGATAAAGACCATCCTAAAGCCAGACCTTTTTGATATCAGCCTAGCTCAGGCGCACTTTAGCGACGATATGTTTTTTGATAGGACAAGACGCTACGAGACACTATTTTACTTCGCACCTTACAAGGTTTTTGACGCAAAACAGAGCATCGAGCAGATAAGAAAAGGCGGTGTTAGCGTCTTTTTAGATGACACCTCAGCGGCAAATGACTACCTTAGCCAAAGTGCCGCCGCATCAAAGGTCAATGCCAAACTTAGCGAAGCCATCACAAAGGCACTTAACTACCGCTTAAAAGAGGCAAACAAGGACTTTGAAGAGCTTGCTAAGGCCTATCCAAACCACTCGATCTTGCAGTATAACCTAGCTCTTAGCTACGCTCAGCTTGGGAATTTTAGCCTTGCTGCAAAGCACTTTATAGCAAGCTATCATCAAGATGTAAATAACCACCTCTCTGGCATCTTTGGTGCGATCTGCATGGATATAAATAGAAATTTAAATCCAAAACTAGTTGAAGAGATCGGCGAAAATTTAGAAAACGACAAGAGCCTAAAGCCTGTAAATTTATATGCCTCGCTTCTAAGCCTAGTTAGCGGCAACCAAAGTGCGATGATAAGGTGGCTTGAAGAGCCAAAAGAGCCTACGACGCTAAATTTGGCCTTTGATATCATCATCGCTAAAATCTCAAACAACGATGAGCTAATGTCAAAAAAGGCTGATGAGCTCATGAAAATTTTGCCAAATGATATCATTGCAAATATCTTAAATTTCATCTCTAAAAACAAAGATCAAAACGTCAAAGAGTATGCAAAAGCGATACAAATTTACTTCATCGATAAAAATCTCGACTCAAATGCCTTCTACCACGGCGCTGACATCATCAAAAAGCAATACATCAAACTGCTTCAGATCTCAGGCCTGCTAACAAGGGAGCGCGATAAGCTAAGAGCCCAGCTAAAAGAGGCTCCAAAAAATATAAATTTGATCCAAACTCTAGCCTACGTGGATATCTTTACAAATGACTTTGATGAGAGCTATAAGCTTTATAATGAAGTCATAGACGAGTTTAAGATAAATGACGCTGGGACGCTATTTTTGGCCTCTGTGGCTGCTACTGGAGCTAACAAAATAGCAAATGCGATCGCACTTTTGGAACTTACAAAGCTAAATGATCCAAGTGCTGTTGAAAACAGAGCTGCCCTTGGCTTTATGTATCAGCAAATCGATAACATCAAAGCCGCACTTATACAATACAGCAAAGTAGGAAACGTAGAATATAACAACGAATTTTATGATTTTATGATAGATAACTAGAAAATTTAAAGCTAGGTCTTTAAAAGCCTAGCTTTAGATAAAATGGCTCTAAAATTTAAATATTAGTAACTTCAAGCCTTATCTGATCTGAGACTTCACTAAATTTATAAAGCAAATCACCACACTTATACTCTATACATTTTTCATTGATCTCATCTTTTTTATCTTTTTTAGACAAGATTTTCTTCATAACGCCAGGAAGCTCTCTTTGCAAAAGTAGTTTATAAGACATCCCCATGCCGTGAGTTAGAGACTTTATAAATTTACCATCAACCTCGCTCTCATCTTTTACCATATGAAGCGTCGCATCAAAATTTAGCTTCTTAAGAGCCTCGTAAAGCTCGGTTTTATCCTTTGCGGGGGCTACTTCTTTATCATAAATGCAGTGATAGCTCACGTAAATTGGCTTTTTATAGCTGCTTTGAACAGTTAAATGATCTAAATTTAGGATATTTCTTATCTCTTCTCTTGCATCACTAAAATAATATGGTGATTTATCATTAAGAGTCCAATAAGTTTTATCGCAGAAGTAAAGATTTAAATTTTCATATAAATTTCCAGTGCCACAGCCAAAAAACCTAGTAAAATCAATCTCCTTGCCAAAACCAATAAGTTTCCATAAAAATATAGCGTAAGAGCTATTATCTATCACCGCATCAACTAGCCATGGAGCGATCTTAGCGCACATATGTGCCAGATATCCACCATGTGAGCTGCCTACCATTATCACTGGTAGATGCTCAAATTTGGCATTATTTATATATTTTTTTGTATAAAGCACGGCATTTAGCACGTCCATTGCTTGCATAACGCCAAAATTTTGATATTCGTTTTTTGTCGGCAACATAGTCATACTGATATCTAAAATAAAATCATCTGGCAAGACCCCGCTCTCTTTTCTAATAGTGATCTCCTCGTTAAGACTTTTAAGTAAAACGCAGGTTTTATCATAGTTATCAACTATTTTTAAATCAATAGGTAAAGTTATACCAATATTTGCCAATTCTCTTGTTAAGATTTTGCGATCTATATCGTCAAGCCCAAATTTTGCCCCAAGCTGTGGGCGGTTGCCTATACAGTGATAATCCACACTAATGCATGCCACATCATAGTTCTCTGCCATTGTCTGCATGAGATGAGCTCTATAGCCAGAGTCAGAGTCCTCTCCAAAACCAGAGATGATGACTAAAAGAGCTTTTGCCTCCTTGACATCGTCATAACAGGCATAAAAGGACAAAGCAGAGCTTCTTTTTATGCCAAGCTCCACATCATCACAAGATAAAATTTCGTAGCTTCCATTAACTAGCATCTTAACTCCTTTTAAATTTCGCTAAATTTCTCTACCTTTGTGAGACGTTATAAAAAAAGCTAACGATCTGTTTTGCTAGGCGCTCTTTGAAAAATGGCCAAATGTAGCTTGGCGAATAGACATTGCCAGCTTGCATGAGCGAGATATTTGTCGCTTTTTCACCGCCATCTTTTGGGCGCACTAGCACGCTTACTTGCATGTAGTAAGCATAGCTGTTTGTGCTAAAGTCGTCATCATAATCATCATAACCAAATGGGAAAAACATCGAGTAACCAAAGCCAAAACTTGGTCTGCCAAAGCCATATCCCATGCCCATTGAAAATCTAGGATCTCTTTTGGTTGTCCTAGAAAAGCTTTGCACGTCGCCAAGGATGATGAAGTCGGCATTTTTGATATTTGGCTCATTTCTAAAGCCAGCCTTTGCAAATTCGCTTATAATTTCAGCATTTACATCTTGTCCGGTCGCGCTATTTTTAAAATTTACATAGACGCTTTTGTTTGCTTCTCCAAGCGTAAAAAAGATCGGATCGCTCGTTTTTACCGAGATATTTGGCGTGCTGCTAGCACATCCGACAAAAAACACCGCTAGAACAAATAAAAAGAAATTTCTCATCTTCACTCCTATAAGAGCGATCTTATAGCACCTTCAAGCACACTTTTTGGTGTAAGACCGATAAATTTTGATCGCATCTTACCATCTTTATCAAAAAAATAGATAACTGGCACGCCCATAACGCCACCAACTGCCTTACTGAAGTAATCCACCGAGACCTTGTCGCTTGTAGTTTTAAAGGTGATGTTGTGCTCTTTTAAGATTTCGATATCCTTATCAAAGCCCTTGCTAGGTCCTAAAATGCCAATAAACTGAACCTCTTTGCCATACTCTTTTTCAAGTGCATTTAGATCAGGGATCGCGGCCTTGCACACTCCGCAGTCCGTGCCAAAGAAAAAGAGCATATATGGCTTATCGCCAATCTTTAGGCGCTTTTCGGTAGGGAAAAACTGCGTATCGATGCCACTTGAGTCATTTAGCGTGATGTGGTGCTTCTCATACTGCTTGACGCAGCCCAAAACTAGGGCTGAGACTAGACATAAAAGTAAAATTTTATATCGCATTTGGTACCTTTGGATTTTCAATAGTGCGGATATTCTCTAGTTTGCCATGTCTTAGATAGACGATCTTATCGCCATATTCGCCTAGATCTGGGTTGTGAGTGACTAGAAGTATCGTTTTGCCCTCTTTTCTTAGCTTGCAAAAAAGATCAAGTATGATCCTCTCATTTGCCTCGTCAAGGTTACCAGTTGGCTCATCTGCTATTAAAATTTCAGGGTCGTTTATGAGCGAGCGCGCGATACAAAGGCGTTGTTGCTCGCCGCCACTTAGCTGACTTGGTCTATGCGTTAGCCTGTGAGAGAGACCAACTGCTTCAAGGGCTTTTTTAGCATCCTCTTCATCAACTGAGCTGTGATAATACTGCGCTATCATCACGTTTTCAAGAGCGCTAAGATATGGTACTAGGTGAAACTGCTGAAAGACAAGTCCGATCTTTTCACGTCTAAATTTAAGCGTATCATCGGCATTTAGGTTGCTAGCATCATCACCGCCAAGCATATAAACGCCACTACTTGGAGTATCCATTAGAGAAAGGATATTTACAAGCGTACTCTTACCACTACCACTTGGTCCCATGACGCTGACCCACTCGCCCTTTTTAACCTCAAAACTTATATCATCAAGTGCTTTTACATCGCCAAAAATTTTACAAATATTTTTAAGTTCTAGTGCATTTTGCATATCATTCTCCTCTTAGTGTATCTGCCATTTTGTTATTAAGTGCCCGCTTAATCGGGTAAAACGCTGCGATCGCTGCAAAAAGAAGTGATATGACCACAGCTACTGGGATGCTTAGAATTCTAAAATCAATACTAGAATCAAATATCGCATAACCTAAAATTTGAGCTAGTAGATAACCTAAAAACGCTCCAACTAACGCTGAAATAAGCGCTGTCACAAATGTTTCAAAGCCAAATAGCCTTAGCACGTCTTTTTTGCTAGCGCCTATAGCTCTAAGAAGTGCGATCTCACGTGATCGAGAGAGCAAGATAGCACTAAGCGTTGTATTTACGCACATTGAAGTAATGAGCAAGATGACAAGGCTGACAAGCGCCATTAGAAGTTTGATCTTTTCCAAGATATAGCCCTCAGACTTTGAGACCTTTGCCACTGGTTTTGCGACTATTTCATCGTTACTTATAGTTTTTGCAAGTGATGTTATCTCGTCAAAATTTCCAAGCACAACAGCTTCTGCATAGTTTATCTTGCCAACTTTGTTTGAAATTTTCTGAGCTAAAGATAGCGACGTGATCAAAAGAGCATCCTCTTTGTCGCCACTTGCCACTACGCCTTTTATCTTCACATTTATGCTCTCATTTGAGCCAATGGCACGAATTTCTATATCATCGCCTGCTTTAAAGCCAGCTTGACGAGCAAGATCGACGCCTATTAGCACGTTTTTATCGTCAAAATCGACATTTATCATAGTTCCATCTCTAACATCTAAAAACGGCTTAACTTTTTTTAGATTGCTAAATTTTGTCCCCATGATGATGGCGTTTGTTGGGCCGATATTTGCCTGAGCAAAGAGATAACCGCTCTCGCCTAAAAGCTTATCTTTTGGCACCTTAGCGATCATTTCATTATAAGTTTTTTCGCTCATATCATCACTTGTCGCCATATCTTTTGGAGCAAAGATCATATTTGCACCATAAGTTTTTAGCTCGCGTGAGACCTTTGAGTCGATGTCTAGATAGACATTGACAAATGCCGCACACACGCACGCTCCAAGCAAGATCGAGATCACGATGACCATAACCCTTGATGAGCCATTTTTTAGGCTTTTGTAGATTAGATTGTAAAAGAATTTGCTATTTGCGGTCATATAGCACCTCCGCAGGTAGTAAATTTATGACGTTTCTCATTGGCATTAGCGAGCCAACGACTGAGATGAGCAAGGCAAATGCCACGCTTATTGGCAGCACGATCCACGCTATACCGATGCCGTGAGAAAAGATGATGTAAGACATCACGTAGCTTAGCGCGTATCCTAAAAATGCTCCCGTGATACCAGCAAAAAATGCCACCACAAGGCTCTCGCTAGCAAAAAGGGCGTAAATTTCAAAGTTGCTTGCGCCTATGGCTTTTAAAAGGCCGATCTCTTTTTTACGGCGATAAATTTCACTTGTCATTAGCGATGTTATGCCGATGGCTGAGACCACAAGGGCTATGATACTAACGATACCCATTAGACTTTGAATTTTCTTTACGATATTACTCTCCGCATCACTTACTTGAAGGCTTGCCTTTGCGCTAACGTTTGGTAAATTTTCTTCTATCTGAAATGCGATCGAGCCTGCATAAGCTGAGCAGTACCATTTATCATACTCTGCGCTATCAAGATTGTCTAAATTTCTTCTTGCTTTTAGTGATAGGTCATTTTCTGGGATCGTCATGGCTGAGACCTCAGCTTTTGTGTATGAGCCAGGATGCCCTGAGAGATCGCCAGCAAGTTTGAGCGAGCCTATTAGCTTATGTGCCTCATCGCTTGCTCCTTTTAAGATGCCAACCACACTAACCTCTTTTGTGCCGTTTTTGCCCACAAGGCTAAGCTTGTCGCCGACTTTTAAATTTTTAGCCTTTGCAAGCTCATCGCCTACTAAAATTTCATCCATGCTTTCATCTTTTGGCCAAGCGCCCTCAACACCCCAAAATCCATACAAACTCTTAACGCCTGTGCTAAATTCTGGCTCATCTTTTAGTCCGATATTTTTATCAAAATATGTCCCCTCAAAGCTAAACTCATCGCCTTTAGCGTCTTTTACCTTTGTCTCTAAAAACGGAGCAAAAGCAACGATATTATTTCTCCAAAAGATCTCTTTTATCTTGTAGATATCAGCCTCTGGGAGTAAATTTTGTGATTTTAGTGGGGTGAAATTTTTACCCTCGATCTCGATACTTAGGCTCTCACCGCGTGGTAAAACGACGATATTTGAGCCATAACCTCTAAGCTCGCTTGCCACTTGATCGCCGATTTTTAGCGTGATATTTAGCATGCAAGCTATCAAAAGAGCAGCTAGCAAGATGGTGATAAACGCCATCGTCTTTTGCACCTTTGAGCCAGTGATCGAGCTTTTTATCATTCTTAGTTGCATATTTTTCATTTTAACGTTCCATTTGTTTCTACATATTTTTCTGGATTTGCTTCAAATTTCGCCTGAGTTTCGTTACTCTCAAAGAAATATGTGCGTCCGTAGTATAAATATGATCTTGAATCAAGATTGCTCACCTTTTTACGGCTTACAGGGTCAAGCACCATCTTTTCGACAACCTTGCTAAAGTAGTTTGCTCCTGCGACGATCGTTTTGTAATCAACTATGATATTTTTACCATCGAAGGTAAATGCCATAGGGATCGGGTTACAACCGCCCTCTTTGCCAACTGACGGCAAGAAAATTCTAACATTACAAGAGATACAAATAAGGTCATTTCCTCTTTTTATGTAGCCCATATCGCCACAAATCATGCACGAGTCAAAGACGATGACTGGAGATGGGCGGTCGCTAAAGCGGTTTAGCAAGAAAAATCTTATCTGTTTGCCCTCATCTGTGATGTAGGCAAATCTGTGAAGTTCATTGTCTTTTAACATATCAACATCAAATATAAATTTATCTCCCACTGGCTCAACCAAGACTGGCTCTGAAATTTGAGGTGGGCGAGATGCGTAAAGGTCATAATAAAGTGAGAAGCCAAGCGCTATTAAAACGCTGCAAAATGCAAATTTTGCATTGTCAAAGACATTTTCTCTAATGGCTTTTGTAAAGCGGTATTTGATAGAGCCAAACGTGCTCTTATCGATACTTTTTGGCATAAAGCAAAGTGCTATGATGCATAAAAGTAGGATCACAACTATGTAAAAATAGGCACTAAATTCTGTGACGTAGATGCCTTTTGCGCTGATAGATAAAATTTGAGAATTTAGCTCGCTATTTATCTTTAAAGCGCCTGCACGTAAAAGCTCGAGTGCAGTTTGCGAGCTTCTATCAACTAGCAAAAATACTAATGTGATAAGAGCTAAAATTTTAGCTAGTGATGATGGGATGCTTGCTTTTAAATTTGAAATGAAGAAAAATAAAAATAGCATCAAGATCATCGCAAAGATCATCAAAAAGAAGCTAATGACTGAAAGCGTGTCAAGCAGCTCGCCGCCAAAAAGTGGGAACAATGCACTACTTGAGCTATAGCCAAAGCCAAAGCCGATGCCTAAAATAAAAAATGTTACGATTTTTGCTATCTTAAGCTCGAAAAATATCCATAAAATGCTAATGAGTAGAAAAACCAGTGTCACAGAATCTATGAAAATTTTAAACTGGTCATCAACAAGCGCATGACGAGCAGCTTTAAAGATAAGCACACCAGCAACAACGCCAAGAAATGATGGTAAAAAGATCGTTTTTAAACTTTTGCCATTGTTATTTAAGGCAGCAAAAAGCGTAAATCCAAGGAGGGCTAAAAAGACCTGATAGAAGTAAATTGACATAACTAAACCCTATGAGAATTTTTAAAAAGGGGCGAAAACGCCCCAAAGTGATTATTTAACAGGACCACCTGTCCATTGAAATTTATAAGTTGTTGTGAAAGGCTCAAACCATTTACCAACACCAGTCTCTTTGTCAGCGTGGCGACCAAAGCCTTGTTTTTCTGGATTGTCGATGTGGAATTTAAGCTCATAGTTACCAACGCCTGTATCCATTTTTACGTTAGCGCCGTAGTGTGGGCCATCGCTTGCAACCATAGGCATAAATGTACCTTTTTTAGTTTTACCATTATCAAGGTTTTTTAGCTCATAGTTGATCTTTAGATATGGGATCCACTCGCCTTCGCCAAAGCCGTTTTTGTTGCCTTTTATAGCGTGGATGTCAGCCTCTAAGTGAAGATCAGCCAAGCTTGGAGCTAGATCAACGCCTTTTGGCTCCATGTCGATTGGCTCAAGATAAACAGCAGCTATCTCCATGCCATTAGCCTCTACAGGCTCGCCGATTGGGTGCTCTCCAGCAAGTGCAAAACCAGCTGCTAAGCTTAATGCTAGAGCTGAACTAAGAATTTTATTCATATTCTCTCCTTTAAATAAAATTAATTTTTATTTTGTTTTGATTTCATGATAACGATGCCTATAATTAGGGCAAGCACCATAATGATTTGAGGTACTAAACTCTCGTAATATGGCATAAGTCCTAGCCAGTCTCTCATCCAGTCAGGAAAATTTAGTCCTTTTATGATAGTTGGGATGAAAATTTTGCCCTCAACTAGCTCGCCAACACCCTTGCCAACAAAGACGATCGACATGTAAAAGATGATAGCTGATGTAAATATAAAAAATGGCTTAATAGGAATTTTAATAGCGAAAATTTTAAATAAGAAATAGACTATCAAAAGAACGATAAGACCTACAACAAAGCCAGCTGCGATCATTGAGTAGCCAGCTGAGTCTTTTGCGTCAAAGATAAGCGCTTGATAAAATAGCACTGTCTCAGCGCCCTCTCTAAATACCGCTAAAAATACAGTCCACCAAAGCATCGTGCTTGAGCCACTTGAGATAGACTCAGATAAGTGAGATTTGATGTAGTCGTTCCATTTTTTAGCGCCAGCATTTGAAAGAAGCCAGAAGCCAACATAAAATAGAAGTCCCACTGCAACAAGCATCGTGATGCCTTCCATAAGCTCTCTTTTTTGACCTGCTGCCTCGCCAAAGATGACGTTCATTATCCAAGCCATGACAAAGCTTAAGATGACAGCTACGCCAACTGAGCTATATACTACCTTGCCCATAGATTTTGCATTGCCAGTTTTTACAAGATATGCAACGACGGCTGCAACGATGATAAGAGCTTCAAAGCCCTCTCTTAAGATGATAGTTAGTGCCCAGATAAATAGCGTCCAAGGTGAGCTTGAACCGCTAGTTTTCTCAAGTGCAGCTGCTAGCTGAGATGACATCTTGCTTGCACTTTCTTCAAGTGTTTTTTCGTCTGCACCTGATTTCATAAGGGCTACAAGGTTACCAAATGTAGCTTCGATAGCTGTTTTTAAATTTACATCTATCGCACCTACTTTGTTCTCCATGCCGCTACCTTCAAACTCATCAAAGTAGATGTCTTGGATATCGCCCATAGCTTTAGCGCTATTGCCACCTTTGTAAAGCGCGATGGCTGCTTGAATTTTGTCATTTATGTTTTTAACAGTTTGAGTGTAGTCTGTACCACTATCTTCGCTGCTATCGCTAGATGCTGCACTACTCATATCAACTTTTGCTAGTTTTACTGTTTCAGCTGGAAGTTTTGCAACGGCATCATAAGCTAACTTTTTGATCTCTTCTAGCTTTACTTTAAAGTCATCTTTGCTTATGCCATTTGTGATGCCACTGATCGCTTCACCCATCTTTCTTTGGATGTCAGCATCTATGCTTTTGCCATTTTCTATATATTGGCGAACGGCGATTTCAAGTTGAGTGTTTCTATAATCATTAAATTTAGCATCTTGGATAGAATTTTTAGCATCATCTTGTTTATCGCCCTCATAGCTTGATATAGCTTTATCTAGAGCAGCTGATAAATTTTCAAATGCCACCTTCCACTCAGGGATAAATTTAGAAGTGTCATAGCCACTTGCAGCAGCTTGTGCTGGGGTGTCTGAGTACTCACCAACAAGCTTATGTCCATTTAAAATAACTGGCAGAACTTCAGCGATTTCGCTATTTATCTGATCTATTCTTTTTTGCACATCATCTGGTGCTTCGCCAGCTTTTATCGCCTTTCTGATCTCGCCAAACTGCTTCTCCATAGAGTAAGCTTTTTTCTGACCTAAATTTATTCTGATGCCAGCTTCGACATCTTCAAACAGACCAAAATAAGCATTTTGAGTATCGCTAACTGCTTGCTCGACATTGCCAGCTCTATACTCTGTTATTACTTTTTGTAATGACTCTTTTATCTGAGCTGCGACTTGTGTGTAGTCGTCATTTTTTGCTACAAGCCAGATAGGCAGTAGCATGATAAGCATAAATTTAAAAAATTTATTCATTAATTAAACCACCTGTGAGATTATTTTAAGGTGAAATATTACCAATACTTTACTTTGATTAAAATAAAAACGATTATCATAAAAGAATGTAATTTGAAAGCATAAATAATATTTTTTACAATCTAATAATCAACTTTACGTAAATTTAGGGTTTTAGAGGGTTAGATTAAAATTTCATATCGAGATAAAAAAGTTATATATTTTTGATAATTTTAATAGGTAAGAAAAATTATTGATGAAATTTTAGATTATAAAAATCATAAAAATAATTTAAATTTTATAAATTTAAAAGGAGAGCAAGCGCCCTCCTTAGTGTTATACGTTTAGTCCTGTGTTTCTTAGCATGACGCGTTTGCGATATACATTTGAAACCTCAGCAGCGTCGCCAACTAAAAGCGCGTTTGTAGAACAGATAGCCGCACACATAGGCACTTTGCCCTCAGCCATTCTGTTTTGACCGTAAAGCTCTCTTTCCTCATGTGAGTTAGTTGGCTCTGGACCACCTGCACACATGGTGCATTTATCCATTACGCCTTTTACGCCAAATGCCCCGTCTTTAGGGAACTGCGGCGCACCAAATGGACAAGCATATAAGCAGTATCCACAGCCTATGCACTTGTGTTTATCGTGAAGTACGATGCCATCAGCTCTAATGTAGAAGCAATCAACCGGACAAACTTGCTCGCAAGGTGCGTCGGTGCAGTGCTGGCACGCAATAGTAGTTGAGACCTCTTTGCCCTCGATACCATCGTGAAGCGTGATAACCTTTCTTCTATAAATTCCCACTGGAAGCTCGTGAGCAGAAGAGCAAGCGACTTGACATCCAAAGCAGCTGATACATCTATTAGTATCTACAAAAAATTTCATTCTTGCCATTTTTCTCTCCTTACTCTTTACCTAGGGCGTCTCTCTCGCCATACTCGTGATAAAACGACGTTTTAAAGGTGTTCTCTTCAGCTTTTTCTATGCGGCAAAGACCTGCGTTAAATTCTGAAATTTGAGTAACAGGGTCAAATCCGTAGTTAGTAACTGTGTTAAAGCTCTCGCCGATAACATAAGGCTTAGTGCCCTCTGGGTAGCGAGCTGAGAGATCGACACCTTGCATAACGCCAGCGAAGTTATAAGGCATACAAATTCTATCTGGAGTTACCATATAGCTGTGGTAGCATCTTACTTTGATCTTCGTGCCTTGTGGGCTGTGGATCCACATCATATCGCGATCTTTTATGCCGTATTTTAAAGCAAGTTCAGGATGGACGTTAGCAAACATCTCAGGTGTGATGGCTGAGAGATATTTACTTGTTCTTTCGATCATTCCCGCACCACTTAAATTTACGACGCGTTGCGTGCTAAATACGATAGGAAACTCTTTTGACCAGTCTTTTGCTTGTTGCTCTGACTTAAATTTAGTAGAAACACGGAAATTTCTAGCTTGATCATCAAATGTCGGATACTTTTGGACAAGATCCCAGCGTGGTGAGTGGATAGGCTCTCTATGTTTTGGGATAGGATCAAGAAATTCCCAAACGATAGCTCTAGCCCTTGCGTTGCCATACGGCACGACCCCTTTTTCACGGCATTTTTCTAAGATGATACCGCTGTAGTCCATGCTCCAGCTAGGTCCTATCTTAGCTCTCTCCTCTTCTGTTAGAGTGATGCCTAGGACTTTTTCTATATTGTCTCTTGTAATTTGTGGGTAGCCACCTTTTATGGCTGAGCCAACTAAAGTTGCCTCTTCGCTAGCTAGCTGACTAACGCCGTTATGCTCTAAGCCAAAGCGGTTTCTAAAGCCAGAGCCGCCCTCTGCATAAGGCTTGCTCATATCGTAAAGTATCGGTGTGCCAGGGTGTTTTTCATCCCATGCTGGCCATGGCTTGCCGTAGTACTCGCCTTTTACCTCGCCGCCAAGACCTATTAGCGTATCTGGGTCAAATTTATCCCAGTTTGCTTGGTGACGTCTAAACATCTCAGCAGTTCTGCCGCCATAACCGATAGAATTTCCAACCCTTGCTATCTCATTTGTCGCATCATCTGGCCATACAAAGTCATCTTTAACTTGTTTTAGCTCTCTATCTACAACAGCCATCTTCATGCCTTTTACATATTCATCGTAAAAGCCAAATTTCTTAGCAAATGCAAACATTACTTCGTGATCGCCCTTACTCTCATAAAGTGGATCAACAACCTTTGTCCTCCACTGACCTGAGCGGTTTGTAGCGTTTAGATGACCTTCGTTTTCAAAGGCAGTTGCCACTGGCAATATATAAACGCCATCTTTTCTATCTGAAAGGATAGAAATTTCATTTACAAATGGCTCAGCAACTACGATCATATCTAGTTTTGAAGCCGCTTCTTGAATTTTAGCTAGGTGCGCCATAGATGTTAGACCAGTTCCTTGAACCCAAAGAACTCTTAACGCACCACTGCTAAAGGTATTTTCCTCTTTTAAGACGCCTTGCCACCATTTTGAAAGCGACCAGCCTTTTTCATTTCTCCAGTTTCTATCCTCTGGGTTTTTAGGATCGTGGTAGTAATACTCTTCAAAAACAGTGTTTTTAACTGGTGCGCCGCCTTGTTTTGGCTCTTTGGTTGAGACTGCAAAGCGTTTTACAAACTCATCATAATCAACACCCCAGCCTTGGCAGTAGTACTTCCAAGCTGCGTCAGTTAGTCCGTAATACATCGGCAAGCTATCTGAGAGGTTACACATGTCGGTTGAACCTTGAACGTTGTCGTGACCACGGATGATGTTACAGCCGCCGCCTGGTTTGCCCATGTTGCCTAGGATTAGTTGCAAAATAGGTAAAATTCTCGTATTTGAGCTACCAACTGAGTGCTGAGTGATACCAAGCGCCCAGATCACCGTGCCTGGCTTTGTATGAGCTAGGATATTTGCAGCCTCCATTAGCTTATCAACTGGCACGCCTGTAACGTCAGATGTGACCTCTGGTGTCCAGTGCTCAGCCTCTTTTGCTATCTCGTCGATACCATAAGTTCTATTTTTTATAAATTCTTTATCTTCCCAGCCATTTTTTAAGATGATGTGGATAAGTCCATAAACAAGCGCTATATCAGTGCCTGATCTTTGTCTTAGATAAAGGTCAGCGTGTGCAGCTGATTTTGTAAAGTTTGGATCAGCTACGATCACCTTTGCGTTGTTTCTATCTTTTGCTTGCAAAGTGTGCTTCATGCCGCCAACTGGGTTTGCCACAGCTGGATTTGCACCTATTATAAATATACATTTTGAATTTGCAGCCATATCTCCAAAGTGGTTTGTCATCGCGCCATAACCCCAAGTATTCGCCACACCGGCGACTGTTGCGCTATGTCAAATTCTTGCTACGTGGTCGTTGCTGTTTGTGCCCCAAAACGCAGCAAATTTTCTAAAGTAATATGCTTGTTCGTTGTTAAATTTCGCAGATCCTAAGAAAACAACACTATCAGGGCCATCTTCTTTGCGGATCTGAAGCATCTTATCGCCGATCTCATTTACAGCTTGATCCCATGAAATTCTCTGCCATTTGCCATCAACCTTTTTCATAGGATATTTGATGCGTTGTTTGCTGTGTGTAAGGTCGATCTGATCGATACCTTTTGAGCAGTGTGAGCCTTGAGATATCGGGTGAAACATCGCCATATCTTGACGAACCCAAACACCATCTTGTACCTCAGCCTCGATACCACAGCCTGCTGAGCATATAGAACAAATAGTTCTAACCTTTTTTGAGCCAGGAAAAGGATCTTTTATCTCCTCTGCGCTAGCGTGTCTTATCGTATCATTTTGTCCAAAAGCCATTGTGGTGCCAGCACCTAGTGCGGCTAGCTTTAAAAATGAACGTCTTCCTATACGTGCATCACTCATGGTTTTCTCCCTTAGTATGCGATTTTATAGTAGGTTTCCCAATTTTTGCTTTTTTTATAAAGCACCTCTTTTTTGTTAGACTTGCCTACGACAACGCCATTGTCATCAGGAGCCAAGTCATCACTAGTCACTTTTGCTACGGCTGAGACTGCGAGTACTCCGCCGGCAGCACCGACTTTTAGAGATTTTTTAAGAAAATCTCTTCTTGATCCTTGCATTTTTTCTCCTTATGCCTCAAAAATTTTTGAGAAATTTGGTTCAACAATATGTAAAATTTGCATATTTTAAATTCTATGAATATGCAAATAGCCTAGTCTAGGGCTTTCGTGACCCTAAAATTAAACTGTGTAAATTTAGCATATTTCTAAGTTAAGCAAAGTAAATATAAAAGTTTAATTAAGAATGTTAAGTATTTATTAAAAATATAGTTAAATATACTTTAAATTTATGAAATTTGTGTGAAGTAGAAATTCTAGGGAGAGCTCCCTAGAAAATGTTATTTTAGATCGCTTTTATTTACGATAAATGGCACTGATCTAACGCCAGCTGCAAAGTATTTTTTGCGCAGATTGTCGATCTTTGCGACATCTTCTTTGCTAACGCTCTTATCATCTACATTGTAGTCTTCAGCGTAGTATTTTCTTAAAATTTTAACCTTGTCACTGTCACTCTTAGCAGCTTTTGCATCTTTGTAGATTAGTGAGCTTTTTTGAAGTGATGAGATATCATGGACTGGAGTTAGGACGATCTCAACATTGCTATCTTTTAGCGTTGTCTCGATCTTTGCTAGCTCAGCTCTGCAGTATGGGCACTCTGGGTCTGAAAACATTATGATAGTTGGCTTTTTAGGGTCGCTACCAAGAACGATGATATTTGCCTTGTCTTCATCTTTATAAATTTTAGAAATTCCCTTTGCGATGACCTCTTTTTTCACTTCAGCGAGGTATGATTTTTGCTCTTTTAGATCGATCACGTCTGGGAAGATGAAGTCGCCTTTTGTAAATACTATCTCATCTTGTGAGTTGCCATCTTTGCTTAACTTCACAACAACAGCTTCGATGTCGCCTGCAACTTTGTGACGGTCAGCTACCTTTACTTTTACGCTGCTATCAACCATTTGAGAGTAGAAGTCCTCTATTTGCTTATCGCTTGCTGCCATTAGGCTAGTTGCCGCGATGATTGAGGCTAAGATCACTTTTTTCATTTTTATCCTTTTTAAAAATTTGGCGGATTATATTTGCTTTTTGTAAATGAATACTAACTGCGAAAAACCCTATCATTTCCTTGCTTCATTATGTCACTCTCAAGATCGAGCTGCTCAAGGTAGGCGATTATATATTTTCTACTTAAATTTAGTACATCCTTGGCGTTTGTGATGTTTACAAAGCCCTGCTCTTTTATGATGGCTCGCAGCTTATCAAGGGCTAGTTTGAGCGAATTTCTAGTGATAAAAAGGTTATGCTCCAGCCTTATGACCCTGCCCATTGCAGTAAGTTTTTTAAGGGCATTGTCGCCACTAACCCTATCGATCTCTAACTCATCATATATATTATATGGCGCCGTAGGAGCAAGCTTACCACTTTCTAAAATTTCATAAATTTTCTCTTCAAGCCTTACTTTTAGTTTGCTAAGATCAACGCCTTTTTTGGTATAGACACCGCTATCTTTGGCGATCAAATTTGCACTTTCAAGCTCGTCAAGCGCTTTTTGGGCTAAATTTTGGCTAGCCCAAGCAAGTTTTAGGCTGATACTTTGAGCTGAAAATACAGCAAATTCGTTCTTTTCTATCATAAATTTAATGACTGATTTTATCCGCTCAACCGCACTTAGATCGTAGATATTTAAAGCCTTTTCATCGACAAAGACGTTTGAGACTTTTTTGGCCACGTTTATGGCCTCTTCGTGATTTAGACCAAATCTTTGATAAGAAGAGATGATGCCAAAGCCATTTTTGTGAGCCTCTTTTAAGATAGAAAAAGCTTCAACAAAATCATGCTTTAAAAGCGAGGCTAAAAAGAGAATTTTGCCAGCCTTTTTTAGTGGCTCAAGCACAGGATTTAGCACCCTACCACCGCCTATCACGCGCGCATCTGAGATAAGCACAAAGGCCTCGTCAAATTTCAAAAACATATCGCTTTGAAATTTAAAGGTGACAAAGTAGCTATCATCTTTTTGGCTAAGGATTAGCACCTTTGCAGGCACGTTTTTAGCGCCCACACAAAAGGTCACGCTTTGGGAGTGGATCAAATTTTTTGCAGTTACTACCGCATCAACCTCTCTAAATCCCCTAAAAAAGCCCTTTTTGCTAAGTAGCTGCCCCTTTTTTAGCTCGCTAAGCTCGATACCTGTTAGATTAAGCGCCACACGGCTGCTAACTCCGGCGCGCTCTACGAATTCATCGTGGCTTTGCACGCTTCTTACTAGCACCTCTTTGCCAGCGTCGTAGTTAAAAAGCTTCTCGTTTTTACTAACGCTTCCCTCTATCACGGTGCCAGTTACGACATTTCCGATACCTTTTAGGCTAAAAACCCTATCGATGTAGTATCTAAAAACGCCGTCCTCATCGCGCTTTTTGGCTCTTAGCGTAAAGAGATAGTTTCTAAGCTCATCGATGCTTGCCTTATCCTTTATACTAATGGCAAAAATTTCTAAAATTTGCAGGTTTTTAAATTTAGAAATTTCATCTCTTATCTCTTTTTTTCTTAAATTTATGGTGGCCTCATCAACCAAATCGCACTTTGTAAGCGCCACGATTATAGATTTCACGCCAAGAAGATTTAAAATTTCAAGGTGCTCCAAGCTTTGAGGCATGAGCCCGTCATTTGCCGCCACCACAAACAAGCACGCATCAAAGCCATACGCGCCACTTATCATTGTTTTTATGAGATTTTCATGCCCTGGCACGTCTATAAATGCGATATTTTCGCTATTTTTGCTTAAATTTGAAAAGCTTAGATCGATCGTTATACCACGCTTTTTCTCCTCTTCAAGATTGTCCCCCTCAAAGCCGTTTAGCTCCTTTATAAGTGCGGTTTTTCCGTGGTCGATATGCCCTGCTGTTCCTATTATTAAACTCATTTTTCTTCCGTTTCATTTATTATTTTTATTAGCGCATCTACGTCATCATCAAGAAGCGACCTGAGATCTAGCATAAATTTGTCATTTTCTATGCGTCCGATCACCTTTTTTTGCCTAAATTTTAGCTCGTTTAAATTTGCGTCGCCACCAAATGCAAGCGCCACGCTTGGGATCTTTTTATTTGGCATCGCACCACCTCCTACAAAGGTTTGTGTGCGCACTATTTCAAGCGGAGTTTTTAAATTTTTATTTATAAAATTTGCTAAGCCTTCAAGCTCTTTTACGCTTTTGTGAAGCAATTTTTGCGTTGTGATTAGCTCAAATTCTTTGTTTAGATAGGCTTTCATGCTCTCAGCCAAAAGCGAGATGATCACTTTATCGACGCGAAGCATCCTTAAAAGCTGGTTTTTTCTAAGCTTTGCGATGAGCTCTTTTTTGCCAACAATTATGCCACACTGCACCGCGCCAAGCAGCTTATCGCCGCTAAAGCTAACTAGTGAAACATCTTTTAAATTTTTTAGATCTGGCTCGTTTTTGTCTAAGTTAAAGGGCAAATTTCCATAAAATCCACTGCCAAGATCAAAATAATCTATCAAATTTTGTCTGCTTGCTAGCTCGCTTAGCTCATTTGCCGCGGTCTCTTCACTAAAGCCAACGATGTCAAAATTTGATCTATGAACCTTCACAAGCATCGCTGTTTCACCACTTATCGCCTCTTCATAGTCCTTTAGCCTAGTCTTATTTGTAGTGCCGACCTCTTTTAGGATGCAGCCTGCGTTTGCCATCACCTCTGGCACTCTAAAACTACCGCCGATCTCGACTAGCTCGCCTCTACTAACGACCACTTCTCTGCCCTTTGCAAAGGTATTTAGCACTAAAAATACAGCACTTGCGTTGTTATTTACAACAATGGCGTCCTCGAAACCAAAAGCTCTTGCTATTAGCGAGCCAACATAGTCATATCTGTTGCCGCGGCTGCCTGTTTTTAGGTTGTATTCAAGGTTTGAATACCCAGTGATGACAGGCGTTGCCCGCTTTAAAATTTCTTTATCTATAACGCTTCTAGCGAGGTTTGTATGTATGGCAACGCCGGTTAAATTTAGCACCCTTTGAAGGCTTGCTTCGTTAAATTTATCATACTCATCTAGGATCAAATTTATTATCTCTTCGCCGCTAAAGCTAGCATTTTCATTTAAAATTTTAGCCCTAACCTCATCTAAAATTTGCCTTGCAAGCATAGTGACTAAACTCGTGTCAAGCCCCAAAAATGCTTCGTTTTTTATGATCTTATCAACTTGTGGGATATTTCTTAAATTGTTCAATTTGCGCTCCTAGTAAGTTAGTTTTACCAAGGCGTGATTTTAACATAAAAATATTATAAATTAAAACTTAGAGCAAAAAAAGAGGATATAAATTTCAGAGTCTATTAATCCCATTAATATTAGAATAAGCCCGTTTTTGATAATAGGAGAAACAATGAAAGAATTTGGCTTTTATAACGATTTTGACGATGCTTTGATGCTAAATGAGCAGATAGAGATCAACAACGAAAATGGCGACTATCTAGTCTCAAACTCTCCAAAGCTAAAAGCAAACATCATCGCACCTGAGATAAATTTCTACCTTAAAAATACCACTGCAAGCGTCTTAGAAAAAGCCAAAAACACCCTTTTACTCTACGAGGCAAGAGCTAGCGCTTTTGATATGGCAAAGGATGTGGATTACGAAAAAGAGGTCGGCAAAAATGTTGTGATAGTAAGCAACTCAGGCCGTGAAGAGCTAGCAAATTTACTAAAAGAAAATGGCTACAAAGTGATCGAGCTTACGCACTTTGAGGTTAAATTTATATACGGCGCAGCTGGCGAGCTAAGCGTTTTGGTGCTTAGAGCAAATGATGAATTTGAGGTTGATTGCGACTTTTTCTTAGTTGAAAACGCAAGGGATTATATGCTAAAGCAAAGCGGCTGTTATGAAATTTCAGGACTAAAAGATGAAAAGGTGCTTGAAATTTTAAATGCAAAAAGCCCAAAATTTAGATACAAAAGCTTTACTCAATACGACTCATCAATCTGCCAATATCACGAGCGCAGGACTGAAATTTGCGGTCGTTGCGCCGAGGTTTGCCCAACGGTTGCTATCTTAAAAGAGGACGAGACAAAGCACCTTGTCTTTTCAGCGATAGATTGCACAAACTGCGGAAACTGCATCAGCGTCTGCCCTAGCGGCTCACTAGACTCAACGCTCATGCCACAAAGCTCGTTTGCCACTATCGCTAAGCTTTACAAAGATAAGATCGTTCTCATCGTTTCTGAAGAGATAAATTTAGAAGAGCTTAGCATTAGCCTACCGCAAAACGTCCTACCTTTTGTCATCCTAGCCCCACATCTGCTAAGCCAAACGCACTTTTTGACGCTTCTTCAAGAAAGTGGCTCGAGTGTGATTTTATATAGCAAGAGCCTTGGCAAGGGCGAAAAAGACGCCATTAGCATCTTAAATCAAATTTATGAGCTTAAATTTAAAGAGCAAGCGATACACCACGCAAAAGATAAGGCTAGTCTTGAGAGTGCGCTTAAAAAAGCTAAACTAATAGACGGCTCTCAGCACTCAATCAACGAATACGCGCTACCAAAGAGAGAAATTTTTGCCAAAAGGCTTGAGTTTATCGTAGGTAGTGACGATCTTGGCGTGGTAAAAAGCGGCGAGATGATAAGATATGGCGAGGTTAAGATAAACGCTGAAACTTGCACACTCTGCCTTAGCTGTGTCGGCGCTTGTAACGTAAGCGCCTTGGTGGCGGATAAGAAGACAAATTCGATTTTATTTAACCCAAGCGTCTGCACCGCCTGTGGCTACTGCGAGCTAAGCTGCGCTGAGAAAAATACCATCTCGCTTGAGGTTGGCAAGCTAGCGCTTAAGCCTGAGAGCTTCGTTTATAGCGAGCTTGCGCATGATGAGCTATTTGCCTGCGTGGAGTGCGGAAAAGAGTTTGCGACTAAAAAAGCAGTCGAGAAGATCGCAGCGATCATGCAGCCACGTTTTGGCAACGACAGAGCCAAGATCAAGTCACTTTACTGCTGTGCCGACTGCAAGGCAAAAATCATGGTGCAAGCCCAGCTAAATGCAATGAGAGAGGATTTATTAAATGGATAAGAACATCACAAAAGCAAGGGCATATTTTTACGAATTTTTAGCTTATCCGCTATTTTTTCACACGAGCGATGAGAAATTTGCAAGGTGGAGAGAGCAGCTAAGCTACCTAGCGCAAAATCCTTTGAGCGAGCAAAGCGCAGAGGCATTTGCAAATTTAGAAGAATTTAGCTTTAAAGAGCTTGTAAATGAGCAAAATGACGTTCTTTTTGGCTTTACAAATATCCCTTTAAGCGCCTCTTTTTATGAAGAGGGTAGAGATAACGGCGCGGCTAGACTTAGGGTGATACACTGCCTAAACCTTAGCCCATATAGGCGTGATAAGGAGCTTTGCAAAGACAGCGAGGACTATGTTGGCTTTATATTTTTAGCGATGGCTACGTTTTTAAATGATGAATTTAACGGCGCAAAAAATATCAGCGACAAGCTCTTTAGCGAGACTTTAAATTTATTTGTAGATGAGTTTGGCTCGCTAATTTTAGCTCATAAAAATGCAAATTTCTTCCGCTCCTATGCGCTCATTTTAAAAGACTTCATCGAGCTTGAAAGAGCGGTTTTAAGCGTAGAAGCACCAGCCAAGCCACAAGGCGATAGCGTCGCTATGGCAGCGCTTAAAAAAGAGCCATTTCAAAGCAAGATGCCAACTATTAAAACCAAGCTTCACTGGGAGGAATTCTCCCCAGTCATCTCACACGAGTTTAAAGACTAGCTTAAATTTACTCTTAGCCAAGCTAGGAGTAAATTTAACATTCGCTTAGATCTCACAACTATTCTCAATATTTTATAACTATCTTAACCCTTTGGTAGTAAATTCCTTTAAATTTTTACAAAGGATTTACAATGGTAATGACACACTACATGGAGCTTTTATCGCTCAATCAACCATACAATCTAATCCTCTACATGGTGATACCTATGGGGCTTGCGGAGCTTTTAGTCGCGATGGAGTTTTTCACGATGTATCACATGGATAGCGGCAAAAATGCTGGCTTTAAGGCCGTTAGCAAATTTGTTGGCATAGTGCTTGGGGTCTATTTTACAGCTCTTGTGATCTACTTTATAGCAAAAATTTATCCAACCATAAAATGGCGCGGATATGCCGATGTCATCGCTATCTACTCATATCTCATCGGCGTCATCCCACTTCTTGGCATCGCCCTTTTAGAGCTAAATTTGATCTATAAAAACGCAAGCCAAAAGGCAAAGCTAAAGCTTCACTTTTGCCTGCTTATCTTCTTCTTGATCGTCGGACACGTCGCGATGATATTTGGTATGGTTGATCCTACTATAACAGGCTATAAGGCTAATGATGGCGCGATGGATATGCAGATGAACATGCCAATGAACATGCCAGCAGATATGCCGATGCATGATCACCACAAGATGATGATGGATATGCAACAGATGAGTGATGATAACTCAACTAATATGCATATGCATCACTAAATTTAAAGGCTCTTTAGCGCCTGCTAAAAAACCTTTGCTCTAAATTTCTAAATTTACTCTTTAGAGCTAGCTAGCAAGATCTCTCTAGGTCTTGCTTCAAGCTCTTTTATCTGCGTATCTTTGGGATTTATAGCGATCTTTTTAAATTTCTCCAGCCTGCTATCAAGCCCACCTTGACCACTCACGCTTTTAACGACCTCATTGAAGTTATCATTTACCGATCTCACCGAGTTTCCAAGCCTATTTAGCTTCTCAGCGACGGTGCAAAATTTCTCATAAATTTCATTTGCACTCTTTAAGATCTCTTTTGCCTCTTTGTTGCCATGCTCCATGCGCCATAAATTTGCCACCACGCGAAGTAGCGGCATGAGCGTCGTGTGCGAGACTAGCACCACTTTTTTCTCATAGCCGTAGTTAAATAAATTTGGATCAAATTTCAAAGCCTCCAAAAATGCCGGCTCAACTGGCACAAACATCAGCACAAAATCAGGGCTTTTCACAAGCGATGAGTAGTCTTTTTTAGCTAGCTCGTCGATGTGCTTTTTTATCGAAGCGATGTGCTCGCTAAGGGCTAGCTTGCTCTGCGCCGGGTCAGCCGCAGCGACTGCCTTTTCGTAGGCGTGGAGTGAGACTTTGCTGTCTATTATCATCTGTTTGTCGTCTGGGAAATTTATGACAAAGTCAGGTATGAGCTTTTTGCCACTCACGTCAAAACTCTCTTGCGTAGTGTAGTGCGTGCCCTTTTCTAGCCCAGCAGCCTCCAGTGTGCGCTCAAGCTGCATCTCGCCCCAGTTGCCAAGGACCTTGTTGCTGCCTTTTAGCGCCGTGCTTAGCGAGTTTGCCTCTTTTGACATATTTTTGCCAAGCTCGACCACCTCTTTTAGCTGCGCACTAAGCTCGCCTGCGCTCTTTTGCGAGTCGCTGTGGGCGTCATTTACCCTCTTTTCAAAGCTTGTTATCTTCTCTCCAAGTGGCGTTAGCAAGAGCTCAAGCGACTCTTTGCTGTTTTTTGAGAAATTTGCACTTTTTTCTTCAAATATCTTATTTGCAAGGTTTGCAAACTCTAAATTTAGCTCGTTTTTCACCTTTTTTAAATTCTCTTCTTGCGATCTTAGGATATTTTCTTTGGTCTCGATCTCACTTTTTAGTGCGACGATAGCGCGTTTTAGCTCGTTTTCACTCTCGCTTGATCTTTTTAGCTCATCCTCTTTTGCACCAAGCTCATTTTGCAAATTTAAAGATAGCGTCTTTGCCATCTCAGCCATCTTTGTCTGGCTGCCAAGCTCCTCGTTTAGGCACCTTAGCTCACGCTCTAGCTCATCCTCTTTTTCATCTTTTTGCTTGAGTGAAATTTTATACTCGTCTAAATTTTTAGCTAGCTCATTTATCTTGTCGCTATTTGCTTCAAGCTTTGCTCTTTGCTCGATATTTAGCCGCTCGCTATCTTTTAGCTCATCTTGTAAATTTTCTAAAGCTTCTCTTTGTTTTGCATTTTGCATCTTTGCATTTATCAAAAAAGCTGCCAACACCACGCAAACAAGCGCAAGAGCTGCCACCAAAATGTATAAATTTTCTATCGTTAGCACTAAATTTCCTTTTAAATTTTGGCTTTATTATAGGTGAAATAGCTTTAAATTTAAAGGGCATTTAAGCCCTTTTGAGAGTTTATTTGTTTAGATAGGCAGCTAGCCAGCACAAAAATACAAAGACAAAGATGATGGCTGACATGATAAGTGGCGTCGTGGTCGCAAAGAGTGCTAGCATGGCTGATGAGACGATACCGCTTCCATATTGCAGTGAGCCAATGAGAGCATTTGCCCTGCCTTTCATCTCTTGAGGTACTTGATTAAGAGCGGCTGCGTTTGAGCAAGAGGCGATAATACCGTTCATACTAAAGACGAAAAACATAGGTATGATAACGCCCCAAACTCCGGCGATACCAAAAAATGTAAGCGCTAAAAGCAAAGCCGCAGCGACAAAAGCGACTGTGCTTGAGCTGATAAGAAGCGAATTTAGGCTAAATTTATTTACCAAGCTCTTGTTTAAAAAACTAAGCGCCGCCACACCAAGTATATTTACGCCAAACAAAAATCCATAGTACTTGCTCGGTATGCCAAAATAATCTATATAAACAAATGACGATCCCGTGATAAAGGCGTATGCTGCGATGTAAAAGAAGGTCACGCTTAGAGTGTATTTCATAAATTTGGCATCTTTTATAAGCACAAAATAGCTCTTAAACGAGTTTATCATCGGCTCTTTTGAGCGCTTCTGCTGTGGCAACGTCTCTGGCAAGAAGAAGATAAGGATAAGCAAAAAAGCACTTGCAGCTGCCATTAGCCAAAATATCCAGTGCCAAGTGCCAATCTCTAGTAATGCACCACCAAACAGCGGCCCTATGATAGGAGCTGCAGCCATGATGATGACTAAGTTTGAAAGCATCTTTGCAGCTTCGCTGTTTTCAAAAACATCGCTGATCATCGCACGGCTAAGCATAGGTCCCACGCACGCGCCTGTGGCTTGAAAGATACGCCAGATTATCACTTCAGTCATGCTTTGTGACATGGCACATCCGATGGAGCCAACGACAAAGAACGCCATACCGATAAATAGCGGGAGTTTTCGCCCTATCCTGTCGCTAATGGGCCCCCAAACGAGTTGCATGGTGGCAAAACCGATCAAAAAGCCGGTGATCGTTAGCTCCGCATCGCCATGAAGCTGCCGCTCCATCGTAGGCATGGCAGGCAGATAGACATCCGTGGATAGCGAGGTGCAGGCCATTAGACCGCTTAGGATGACTAAAAACCAGATAGATGTTTTTGTTGATTGCAAAATTTCCCCTTTTTTAGCTGCGATTAAGATTTCGTAGATATAGCATAAATTTATAAATTTACAGCAATAAGCGTTATAAACGAACTTTGGGCGTAAATTTAGAAAATTTGCTTTGGTGGGGTGAGGTAAATTTATCAAGGTTTTGTTTGGCGAAGAGATTTAAATTTAAAGGCAAAAATTAGGCGAAGTGACTTTTATCTAGACGATATGGTTTTAAATTTTGAGGCAAGAGCTGCCAATCTGGTAATGACCAAACAAAATAAAATTTAATAGAACTCAGGCGAAGTATCGTGAGATGAATTTTGGGCTTTGCATCCCCAAAGGTCGCAACTGCTAGCAGAAGCGAAGGAATTTTTATCCTAAGACTAAACTTCTACTTGCGGTTACGAGTAAGCACAAAGCAAAGATGATCCGTCTAAGGGTTAAATTTAACAAATTTAGGCGAGGTATTTTTCGCTTAGACAAGGCGAAATTCGATTTTTAAGCGGAGCGTGTTATTAAAATTTAAATGCCACAAAGTCTCTGATGAAGTATCGTGAGATGGATTTTGGGGTTGCAAACAAATTTTCATACCAAGACTAGACATATAGTCTTTCAAGATATTAAATTTAATAAATTTAGGTGCAGGATTTTTCGCTTAGACGAGGCGGTTTTAAATTTTGTGACGGGAGTTACCGAGTGGGTAATGACCGAGCAAAATTTAAAACCAACGAAGTATAAGTAGAAAAAGACAAGCCTAAAGAATCTAAATTTTAAACTTCGTATCTCTCTCCTGGCTTCATTTCGATTACCTCCCACGGCAACCCCTGCTTATTTAGCTCGTCCATGAAAGGTTTTGCGTCGAAGTTTTCCATATTAAAGACGCCTTTGCCACTCCAAATACCTTTTGCTACCATTAGCGAGCCGATCATCGCTGGCACGCCTGTGGTGTAGCTAACAGCCTGCGCGCCTGTCTCGGCGTAGCAAGCCTCGTGGTCGCAGACGTTGTAGATATAGACTTGGCGCTCTTTGCCATCTTTTAGCCCACGTATCACGCAGCCGATGTTTGTTTTGCCTTTTGTGCGAGGGCCAAGGCTTGCAGGGTCAGGTAGAAGTGTCTTTAAAAACTGGATCGGCACGATTTTCATGCCGTTATGCTCGACCTCGTCGATGCGGAGCATTCCCACGTTTTCTAGGCACTTCATGTGAGTTAGGTAGCTTTGTCCAAAGGTCATAAAAAAGCGAATTCTCTTTAATCCTTTGATGTTTTTTACTAAGCTTTCTAGTTCCTCGTGATAGAGCAGATAGCTATCTTTGACGCCTATTTTTGGGTAGTCCCACTTAAACATGATCTCCATCGGCTTTGTCTCGATCCACTTGCCAGCCTCCCAGTAGCGGCCATTTGCGCTAACTTCGCGTAAATTTATCTCTGGGTTGAAATTTGTCGCAAATGGATACCCATGATCGCCAGCGTTGCAGTCTAGGATGTCGATCTCATGGATCTCGTCAAATAAATTTTGCTGTGCATAGGCGCAAAATACGTTTGTCACGCCTGGGTCAAAGCCAGAGCCAAGAAGCGCCATGGTGCCAGCGTTTTTGAAGTCGGCGTCCTTCGCCCACTGAAGCTTGTATTCAAATTTTGCAGTGTCTGGGTGCTCGTAGTTTGCGGTGTCGATGTAAGGTATGCCAGCCTTTACACAAGCGTCCATAAGGGTTAGGTCTTGATATGGTAGCGCGACGTTTAGAAGCAGATCAGCCTTTGTTTGTTTGATGAGCTCCACTACGGCCGCTGTGTCGTCAGCGTCGATCTGCGCGGTATTTATCTGCACGCCAAGGCGATCTTTTATAAATTTAGCGATCGCGTCGCACTTGCTTTTTGTGCGGCTTGCTAAGGTGATATTTGTAAAAACGTCCGAGTTCATCGCACATTTTACGGTTGCGACTTGGCTAACGCCACCTGCTCCGATGATTAAGATATTTGACATTTTTGGCTCCTTAAAATTTTAGTGATTTTAGCAAAGTTAATATAAATTTCTAGCTTCAAAAGGTAAAATGAGCCAAATTTTATAGGAGAAAAAATGAAGAGAATTTTGCCATTTTTAGCGCCTATTTGCCTCTTTGCAAGTAGCTGCGACGAGCTGGTGCAAAAGAGCGTAAATGAGTTTTATAAAAGTGATAGAAATTTAGAGAGAGCCATAAATTTAGCCGAGCAAGCGACCCATGCATGCCTAAAAGCTGGAAACACCGAGCAGGCGATCACTTCGCTCATAAATGGCGCCAGCATTTGCATGGTAAATAAAGAGCCACAAAAAGCACTTGAGCTCTCACAAAGAGCGTTTGAGCTCGCGGCAAACGTTAGTGACAAACTGCTACTAGCTCGCTCTTATCAAAACATAGGCGCAGCAAAAAAGGCGCTAGGCAAATACGACGAGGCGCTTGCTAGCTTTTATGAAGCTCAAAAAATTTATGACACCAACTCAAATACGCCGATGCGTGACGAGCTGCTTTGCATAAAGTCCATCGGAAGCACCTACTACATGAAAAATGACTTTGCAAAAGCCTACGAAAACCACATTTTAGCGTTAAATTTACTTGATATCACGCCAGAGCTAAGTGGCAACGAGCTTGTGCGATCAGAGCTTTTAATAGAGGTCGCTAACGACCTAGCAAAGCTTGAGCAAAAGGACGAAGCCGCCAAAAACTACAAAGAAGTGCTTGAAATTTTAAAAGGCAAAGAGCAAAACCCTCGCGCGCTGGGTCTTTTGGAGCGAGCCAGCAAAGGACTAAAGGAGCTTAACTAGGGCTCTATCTTTAGCGTGCCCTCTTTTATAGAGCTTGCTAGCATCTTGGCAAACTCATCATCTGCGTAGCTTTTTAGATACTCTTCTAAGTGTGGCAGCGCGCCTTTTTGATCCATCCTAGCAAGCTTTACTAGCGCAAGGCCTAAATTTGCCCTTTTTACGCCTAAATTTATAGCTTTATCATAGTTTTGCTCTGCAAGGTCTAAGCGGTTAGAATTTGCTAAAAAATCAGCAAATTCAGAATAAATTTCCCCATTATCTGGCGTTAAATTTATAAGCTCGCCATAAATTTTATCGGCCTTCTTAGCCTCGCCCTGCACGTCAAAGTTGTGCTTCATCACGTGGATCCTAGCTTGGCAAATTTTAAAACACCCACCTTCCTGCCCGCCCAGACTCTTGCTAAGGCCCTCTTCCTCCATAAAGTCAAAAATTCTCTCCACCTTTAAAAGATCACTAAACGCCACCTTCTTTTGCTGCTCATCTTTAAATTTCAAAGGATATGCTTTTGCATAGATAAATAGCTCGTCCGTTGCCTTAAAAAGTGCGATGTAGTCGATCTTTCCATTGCCATTTTCATCTTTATAAACTATGCTTTTATCTTCAAGCGCCCTATACTCGCTCGCCACCAAAATGCCAAAAGCAAGAAATATAAAAAGTAAAATTTTCTTCATAAAAATAGCTTATTTGTAGTTTTTCTTTAGGCTCTTTAAGACGAAATTTGCAAGTTCAAGCCCCTTTGAGCGATGAGAAATTTTGAGCTTTGTCTCGTTATTTAGCTCGCCAAGCGTCTTTGTAAAGCCATCTGGGATAAAGAGTGCGTCGTAGCCAAAGCCGTTTGTGCCGCGCTCCTCGTCTATCGCCTCACCATACATAAAGCCATGCGTCGTGTAGTCGCCAAATTTTGAGCTAATAGCGATACAGGCGGTGTAGTGAGCTGGAGAGCTCTTTAAATTTAGCGCCTTTAGCTTGCTAATTAGCTTTGCTCTGTTGTTTGCGTCATTTGCATTTTTGCCGCACACTTTGCCATTTTCATCAAGGTCAAAGTAGCGCGCTGAGTAAACCCCTGGCTCGCCACCAAGCGCGTCCACACTGATGCCGCTATCATCACTAAGCGAGATAAACTCGCTTTCAAGTCTCTGCTCTTTGAGCTTTGCAAAGACAGCTTTTGACTTTATGAGCGCATTTGCTTGAAAACTGCTGCCATCTTCAACGATCTCAAACGGCTTTACAACCTCGCTTAGTGCGTAAATTTCATAGCCTTTTAAAAACTCTTTTATCTCTTTTACTTTGTCTAAATTTGATGTCGCAAGCACGATTTTCATCGCAAAACTCCTTGATTTTTGGGCGTATTTTACAAAAAAGTAGATTAAATTTTTAAATTTAAATTAGTGTTAAAATGATAAACTTAGTCCTTTTAAAAATAAGGGAAAATTTATGTTAAAAAGCGTTTTGCCACTATCTTTTATCGTAGCTAGCAGATTTTTTGGTCTTTTCATAGTCCTGCCAGTTCTTAGCCTCTATGCGCTAAATTTAAGCGGCGCAAATGAGTTTTTAGTGGGGCTAATAGTAGGCGTCTATGCGATCTCACAGATGATATTTCAAGTGCCCTTTGGCGCTCTCTCAGATAAGATCGGCCGCAAAAAAGCCCTAACCATCGGTCTTTTGATCTTTGTGGTAGGCTCTATCGTCTGCGCGCTGGCAAGTGAAATTTACACGATGCTTTTTGGTAGGTTTTTACAAGGCGTGGGAGCCGTGGGAGCCGTGGCAACAGCGATGATAAGCGACTTTGTGGCTGAAGAAAACCGCTCAAAAGCTATGGCGATCATGGGTGCTTTTATAGGGCTTAGCTTCACGCTTTCGATGGTGCTCGGGCCGCTTCTTGCTAGAAGTTTCGGGCTTTCAAGCCTCTTTTATCTAAGCGCCGCTCTTAGCTTGCTTTGCGTCGTGCTACTCTACACCGTCGTGCCAAAAGAGATAAAAGTGAGCGCAAAAGCCGAGAAGGTGCCATTTGGCAAGCTCTTTTTACAAAAAGACTACATGATCATAAATTTCACCTCTTTCATGCAAAAGATGCTCACAAGCATCGCATTTTTGGTGATCCCGATCGTTTTGGTAAAAGAGTATGGCTATGAGAGTGGCGAGCTTTACAAGGTATATACGCTTGGCGCTGTGCTTGGCTTTTTAGCTATGGGGCTAGCTGGCGCTTTGGGCGATGGCAAGGGGCTTAGCAAGGTCATCTTGATAGCTGGCACATTGCTTTTTGCCCTAACCTACGCCATTTTTGTCTTTAGCTTTACGAAATTTCTCTTCGTGGTTGGCATCGCGATATTTTTTATAGGCTTTAACCTTCACGAGCCAATCATGCAATCAACCGCGACAAAATTTGTAAAATCCTCACAAAAAGGCACCGCTCTTGGCATCTTTAACTCATTTGGCTACTTTGGCAGCTTCGTTGGAGGCGCGTTTGGCGGATACATCATGCACGCTTTTGGTTTTAAAGTGCTTGCCATCGTCTGCGTGGTGCTTTGCGTGATCTGGCTTGTTTTGCTATTTAGCCTAAGCGATCCAAGAATCTTTAAAAACATCTACCTAAGCCCAGAAGCGAGCTTAAATTTAGAGCTTCTAAACAGCCAAAAAGGCGTGGTGGATTATTACAAAAATGAGAAAAATCAAGTGATCAAATTTGACTCCCGCCTAACAAGCGAGGCGGCTTTAAAAGAGAGCTTGAAGTTTTGATCTACGACGTCATCATCGTTGGTGCTGGCGCTAGCGGGCTCTTTTTAGGGGCAAATTTAAAGGGCAAAAAGGTTGCCATTTTAGAGAAAAACAGCAGCGCTGGCAAAAAGATCTTAGCAAGCGGTGGCGGCAGATGCAACATCACAAACCGCTTTGTAAGCGCTAAAAACTACCTTGGCGAGCAAAAATTTATAGAGCAAATTTTAAAAATACTAAGCCCAGATCAGGTTTTGAGATTTTTTAGTGAGCTTAAATTTAGCGAGCAAAAGCAAAATCAATTTTTCTGTGATAGCGGTGCAAAGAGCGTTTTGAGCCTGCTTTTAAAAAGGCAAAATGCAGAGATTTTTTATAACAAAGAGGTTCTTGGCGCCAAAAAAGTAGATGAAATTTTTGAAATTTCAACGAGAGATGAGAAATTTAGAGCTAGAAATTTGGTCATCGCAAGTGGCGGACTAAGCTACAAAGCCCTTGGCGCAAGCGATGTTGGCTATAAAATAGCTAGCGAATTTGGCCTTGAGCTCTCAATGCCTGCCCCTGCTCTTGTTGGCTTTAGCGTGCAAAAAGATGAGTTTTGGTTTAAAGAGCTTAGTGGCGTTAGTCTAAGTGCGGATGTAGTGATAAATACAAAAAATGAGAGCCATAAATTTAGTGGCGATCTGCTTTTTACGCATAGAGGCATAAGTGGTCCAGCGATACTAAATGCCTCACTTTTTTGGCAAAAGGGTCGAATTTGCATAAATTTTTTGCCTAAATTTAGTGAGAAAAATTTAGTAAATGGCAAAAAGCAGCTTAGCTCAGTTTTGCCTTTGCCAAAGAGATTTGTACTGGAGTTTTTAAGAAATTTTGGTTTAAAAGATAGAGCATTTTATGAATTTAGTGATGATGAAAAGAGCATCATAAAAAGACTTTTTGCTTATGAGTTTGCTCCAGCTGGGACATTTGGCTTTGAAAGGGCTGAAGTTACAAAAGGTGGGGTAAAAACTAATTTTTTAGATGAAAATTTAGAGTGCAAAAGCGTAAAAGGGCTTTATTTTATAGGTGAAGTTTTAGATATCACTGGTATGCTTGGAGGATACAACTTGCATTTTGCATTTGCAAGTGCTTTAAAGGTAGCTAGCGCTTTAAAAAATAGTTAATTAAATTAGAAGTGAAATTTAGAGTGACAGCAAAGACTGCCACTAAAATTACTACCTCTCGCTTAGATACTCTTGCAAGCTTTTTACTTCAAGTGCTTTGCCAGTTTGAACTGTGCTTAGTGACTTGGCAGCTGCAAGTGCTGCACGGATAGTTGTGAAGTAAGGGATCTTAAATCTAAGTACATTTTGGCGGATCTTTTTGCCATCATCCACGCTTGATTTTGTATCGCTTGTATTTATAACAAGTGCGATATCGCCGTTTTTAAGCCTATCTTCGACATTTGGTCTGCCCTCACTTATCTTATAGACAAACTCAGCCTCCACGCCAGCTTCGCTTAA
>CAUUZE010000014.1:0-34018 GCA_963549665.1 Campylobacter concisus
CACAAGCTCAGCCACCACTTCACGCTTGCAGTCAGTTTGCATAGGCCAGCCACGCTTATAGCCCTCAAGCTCACTCTTGCTCGTCGCATCCATGCAGAAATTTTCGCCATCGATATAAATATCTCGCAAGGCATCTATGTTATTTGTCACGCGCCAAAGCAGCATATATGGATTTTCTAGGTAGTTTTGCATATCAACTAATACTAGAAGCTTGAAAACCCCTAAACGCCAAAAGTTTAGCAAATAGCTCTTTTACAGGGCGATCTTTTTCAAATTTCACCACACAAATAGGTGTTTTACTCTCTTTTTTTTAAACTGCCTAAGCTCTTTAATATTTGGCGCAAGGCTTTGAAATTTAGCCAAAAGCTACTCATCACTTAAAACCGCAGAGCTAAATTTAACTCCAAATTTATCACGCAGTTTTAGTGAAAATAAATTTTCACATTGGCAAAAAGCTCTAAATTTGCTACAAAAGCAAAATCGCCTAGCAAACTGCGTTATCGGTAGCGACGGCTTGGCTACGCGCATACAAAACTGGCTTTCACGAGAAATTTATCACAATGGCAACGTTGTTTTAGGGATTTTGTAAAGATCAGCACTTGCAGGGCGATAGACTGCGGCGTTTTTGAAAGCACGATGATTGCAAACCGCGCAATGATAGATATTTTCTATCAAATAGGCTTCTACTAAATCAAATTTCTAAATTCCCAGTCAGGCGGCTTAAATTTAAACCAGCTCTACTGCAAAGCTTTTAAAACTGGCTCTGGTTTTAGCTTTACGCTTGGGGCATTTTTGCTAAAGCTTATGAGATCCTCTGTCGTTTGGATACTAAAAGGTAGGCGAGTGAGGCAGACTTTAAAGATTTCGGCCGCTGCTACCGCGTCATTTAGGGCTCTGTGGTGGGTGTTGTTTATGCCAAGGAGTTCTTTTAGCGAGCCAAGGCCGTATTTTTGCGAAGCGATGGTGCGGCGGCTAAGATCGATGGTGCAAAGCTTTCTGTTTAGCAGTATGCCAAGGCCGATCTCATTTAGACTATGTGAGATAAATCCGTAGTCAAAATTTACGTTGTGCGCGATAAAAACGCTAGTTCCTAGAAAAATTTTAAACCGCTCTAGTACGTTTAGCAAATTTGGCGCACCAACTAGATCGCTTGCTCTTATGCCAGTTAGCTCTGTGATATTTTCAGGCACCGCACTAGCTGCCACAAAGCTTTCAAAGCGCCCTATTTCGGTGCCATTTTTCATTTTTATAGCGCCTATTTCTATGATCTGGCCATTTGTCGTACCACCAGTCGTTTCGATATCCACGACGCAAAATTCCTGCTCGCTAATATCTCTAAATCTCGTGCCAAGCTCGATCTCGTTACTTTCATTTCTAGTGATGTCAAGCCCGAGAGTTCGCCACATATCAAGGTCACGCACGTCAATGAGCGATGAAATTTCCTCGATATCACTAAATTTTAAAATAAACTCGTGATAGCCTAAATTTTGCCTAGCTAAAATTTCAATGCTATTTTCTAAACGCTGTTTTTTTGGTTTCAAAACTCAAGCTTTATGGCGCGAATGGCTTGTTCGTATGAATTTGATGAAAAGATATAGCTGCCAGCCACCAAGACATCAGCCCCAGCCTCTTCAAGATCAGGTGCATTTAGTCCGTTTATGCCGCCATCTACTTCGATGAGACACTTGGCGTTTTTGCGCTCTATTAGCTTCCTTAGCGCCCTTGTTTTCTCAAGCACGACTGGCATAAATTTCTGACCGCCAAAGCCGGGATTTACGCTCATTAATAACACCATATCGACTTCATCGATGATATGCTCGATCGCGCTAACTGGCGTGTGCGGATTTAGCACGATACCAGGACTTACGCCGTTTTTTCTGATGTGATCGATGAGTCTCATCGGATGTTTCTCTTCTTCTATGTGAAAGGTTAGAAATTTTGGTTTTAGCGGCAAAAAAAGGTCAGCAAAAAATGAGTTATTTTCAACCATCAAATGAATATCAAGTGGCTTTGTAGTAGCCTTTGCAACGGCACTTACCACGACTGGCCCGATGGTTAAATTTGGCACAAAATGCCCGTCCATAACATCAACATGCACCAGATCGCACCCAGCCTCGCAAATGGCTCTTATCTCAGCTGCTAAATTTCCGAAATCAGCCGACAAAATACTAGGTGCAACGTACATTTTAAATCCTTATTTACTTATAAAAATCACGCCAGTTTGGCTCTCTTTTGCATTTAATGTGGCAAAAATTCCACTGCTTGCTCTGTCGAAAAACATCTCATTTTCGAAAAATTTAAAGTTGCTAAGTTTTACCTTTAAATTTCTCTCTATGAAAATGTCTAAAATTTTGCTTGCAATGATACTAAAAATTTGAGAAAATCCGCTTAAACAGCCACACTCCAGATCGCCATTATCTGAAAAAATAGAGCAAATTTTACCAAGCTTGTCCTTTTTAACACCAAGCAAAATTCTCATCTGTACGTCGCCATAAAAGAGCACGCAAGCCCGCAAATAGTCATTTTCGCCCTCTACATTAAAGTTGCTGATCTTCGCATCAAGGCATAAAATTTCACTCTCTATCAAAGGCGAGAGCACGTCTGTGATACTTGAGATCACAAGCGGCAAAAACTCAACCAAGTTTTTATTCATCTTTGTGGGCTCAATGTCGATAAGGCGCTTTTTAAAATAAAGCGTCGAGTCATCTTTGAAAAAGTCATCCATCTTTTTATATAAAAGTATCTTTGCCGCTTTTAAATTTGACGCGAGCGTCTCTGAGATGTTGCCCTCATTTAAACCGCAAATCGCCAATATAGCACCACTTTTTTGGCTAAGCTCAGATAGCTTTATCAAAAAACTAGCACCTATGGTATTTAAAGCGCCAACCGAATCAGACCAAAAAACAAAGAATTTAAAGCCTATCTTTTGCAACCTTTCGTGAAATTTATAGTCAAAATTCTGCACAAAAGAGCCATCTATGAGCCCTGCTGTCTTGTAAATGACAACGTCACCTCTTACAAAGGTGCTAAACTCTTTTTTGCCTAAAACGATGTGATTTAGGGTGCTAATGGTGTATTTGTAAGCTTGTTTGGCAGCGTTAAATTCTTCTACGCTTTTTACAAATTTACACTTGTAACACTTTTGCTCCAAAAGCGAGTTTATGTAGTCTTTGTACTGCTCATTTTTGTTATAAATCACGATGGCTTCACTGCTATCTGCTAAAGTATCATTTAAAAATAGAGTCGCAACTTTTTCATTTTCAAAGAGTGAAAATCTCAAAATATTTTTTGAAGTCTTTGCGACAAGCTCGTAAAAAGTATCGTCATAGTCGCAGACTGCAAACTCAGCGCCTATCTGCTTAGCGATGCTTGATAGATGCTCGCATGTGCTATTTAGCCAAAGTGGGCTAAAAAATGTGACATTTTTTAATGAAAGCAAAATGGCACTTATCTGCCTTGCGCAAATTTGCTCTACTTCGGCCTTTTTGATACTTGAAGGAGTGATATTAACCTCCAAAAATCCAAATGGCCTAACAATGGCCAAAGAGCCCTCAAAAGTTACTTTCATTTTCTAAGAGCCTTTTTTAAATTTATAACCATATCAGCCGAAGCATGGACGCTAACATCGGTGATCCTATCGATGCCAAAGTCAAAAAACTTAGCAGTGCTAGCCTCATAAGAGAGCAAAATTTTAAAGTATTTTAAAACCAAAATCTCTTCTCTATTGAGCCTATCGCTCTCCCATCCTGCAAGCTTTAAAAGTACTCCAAATAGCGAAATATCAAACCTTCGCTGCAAGATCCTATCAAAGCTCATATCAGAAAAACCAACGATATGTTTAAGTGAGTGCGGATACTTTAAAAAGATCAGCTCGCAAAATATAAGAAGAATGAGCGCGTAGGCAGCTAGAAATAAATTTTTTTGATTTTTTAGTCCAAGGTAGTTTAGAAGTTTGCTCCAGTCAGATAGAAATTTGGCATTAAACTCCATCATCGAGTGTAAATTTACACCAAAATTTTTATATCTTTTTGGAGATTTGATAAAAACAAAATAAGAGCAAATTATCATTTTTAGGTTATCTATGCCTAGTGGATAAGCCATCGCATAGATATCTTTAGTGTGGTTTTGAACGCCAAAATCGCCTAAATTTACTATCGTTGCAAAGTACGCTTTAAAAGTCTCACTCCCCCTAAAAAGCTCCATAGCAGTAGTGATGTCGCCCTCATCCAAGTGCTTTTGGCACTCATAAAAAACATCGGGCATTGTATAGATAAAATTTGAAATTTCATCTATTTGATTTTTAGTTAGCATTTTTGTTTTACCGATTTTTTATTTTGGGGCTATTTTAGCCTTAATTAAATAAAAAATCAACAAAACTTATAAATATAAATCTTCATTTTAAGCAATACTTTGGTTTTGTTTAGATAAAATCAGCAGAAATTTTTGTTTATAAGGAAAAAAAATGTCAAAAAGATGTGCGATAACTGGCAAAGGACCAATGGTAGGCAACAACGTGAGCCACGCCAACAATAAAACTAAAAGAAGATTTTTACCAAATCTTAGAACTATCCGTGTTACTCTAGAAGATGGCACAACAAGAAGAATAAAAGTTGCTGCTTCTACTCTAAGAACTATGAAAAAGCAGTCAAACTAAGAGATAAAATGAAGAGGAATTTATGTCTTTTCTCTCAAGACTTTTAAAATTCCTCAACTGGTCAAACTCCGCAAAACCAGAAATAAGCCTAGATACTGAGCTTTACGAACAACTAAAACCTTTTAGATTTCCACTAATTTCAGTCGTACTACTGTTACTTTTTGGAACACTGGGTTATATCTTTATAGATAACTTCTCTCTCATAGATGCCTTTTACCAAGCAGGTATGACCTTCACGACAGTGGGTTTTACCGAAGTTGCGCCCATAACTCCAAAGGGGCGAATTTTTACTATAACATTTATCCTTGTTGGCTTCATCATTTTTACGCTATCAATCGGTATCGTTGTAGAAGTTCTAAAAAGAGGCACATTAATTAGCATTTTAAAGGAAAGGCGTATGCTTTACAAGATCGCAAGACTAAAAAATCACTTCGTTATTTGTTATCACAACCTCTACACGATCGAGCTTAGCGCTCAGTTTCGTGAAAATCACATACCATTTGTAGTGGTTGATGACAGAGAAGATATCGCAGAATTAGCTCAAATTTACAAGTATCCATACTTCATAAAAGCTCAGCCTCACACTCAAATCGCCTTTTTAAAAACGCATCTATCAAGCGCAAAAGGACTAATCACTCTTAGCCCAAATATCGCTGATAATATTGCACTTATCGCATCTGTTAGACTTTATGAAAAAGAGATAGGCCGCAAAAAACCTTACCACATCATCACAAACTCCGATAGCGAAGATGACACACAAAGGCTTAAAAAGCTTGGTGCTGATAACGTAGTCAGCCCATCTCGCCTAGTCGCACAGCGTCTAAGTGCCATGAGCGTAAGACCTGATATGGAAAATTTACTCGAGCAATTTCTATACACAAAAAGCTCGCCTATTGACATAGAAGAAATTCTTGTGCCTGACTACTCTTGGATAAGGTTTAAAAGGTTAAAAGAGACACACCTAAGAAATATCACAAATGCAGACGTGGTAGGCATTAGAGACATAAATAATAAATTTATCCCAATGCCAAATGGTGATACTTTAATTGGCACAGGCACAAAGCTTTTGGTCATCGGTACAGTTGATGGCATACGTCTAACCAAGCGCCTAGTAAAGAGCAAACACAAGCCAGAAGAACTAAAATACGTTTAGTTTTTGCATTTGATTTGTGGCATAAATTTGACTCAACCGCTAAGCTTTTATAGATCTAAATTTAGATAGCCAAACATTTACAAAGCCTTGTTAGAATTTATAAATTTTTTACAGGAGCTACGTATGTTACACGAATACACTGATCTCATAAATGAGTTGAAAAAAGTTGATGTTCATTTTGCCGCACTTTGCAAAAAGCATGACGAGCTAAATGAAAAGATAGATAGCAAAGCAGCGCAAGCCTCTGAGCTTGATGCCTTGAAAAAAGAAAAATTAAAACTGAAAGATGAAATTTACGCTCAAATTTTAAAATACAAAGAGCAAAAATAAGCAAAAGTCAAACTAACAATGGAGCCAAATTTAACTTAGCTCGTATTTTAGGCTTTTGCTAGACTATAAATTTAAAAGCCCAAATTTCTTTGGGCTTACAAATTTTATATAGCTTTTATCATCACTTTTGTTAGAAGTTCTGAAAATTTAGCTGGATTTTCTAGGCTCATGCCCTCATTTAGCCTTGCCATATCAAGAAGCAAAGGCGCGATATCATATATCATCGCCTCGTTTTTCTCAAGTTTGGCAAAAATTTCATGATCGGCATTGATCTCCAAGATCGGCTTAACTTTTGGAGCATTTGCGCCTTGTCCCATCTGTTTTAGCATCTCTTGCATAGCGTAATCAGGGTCGTTTTTATCATATATTAGCACAGCAGCCGAGCTTGAGAGCCTTGAGCTTAGCCTAACATCTTTAACCTCGTCTTTTAAGATCTCTTTCATCTTAACAAGCGTGTTTGCAACCTTGCTCTCATCGACCTTCTCATCACTTTTGATCTCGTCGTTTATATCAGCATGTGAGACTGATTTTAGAGGTGTTTTGTCAAATTCATTTACCATTGGCATGACGATCGTATCGATCTCTTCGTCCATAATAAGCACTTCGATATCGTTTTTCTTAAAGCTCTCAAGAAGTGGCGAATTTCTTAGCATATTTTCGTTGTTGCCGCTGATGTAGTAGATCGACTTTTGATCCTCTTTCATCGCCTCCTTGTACTCTTTTAGGCTGATAAGTCCGTCTCTTTTTGAGCTTTTAAATAGGCAAAGATCCAAAATTTGCTCTTTTTCAACGTTAAAGCCGTAAAGCCCCTCTTTTAAAACCTTGCCAAATAGTTTGTAAAATTTTATGTATTTATCGCGGTCGTTATCTTTTACTTTTGCAAGCTCGCTTAAAATTTTCTTCACGCTCTGCTCTTTAACGCTTCGCATGATCGCATTTTCTTGTAAAATTTCGCGGCTAACGTTTAGTGGCAGGTCTTCAACGTCGATCACGCCTTTGATAAATCTTAAATACGGCGGCAAAAGCTCTTTTGCATCGTCAGTTATAAAAACCCTCTTCACATAGAGCTTCACACCACTTTGATAATCAACCCTAAAGAGATCAAACGGCTCCGTGCTTGGCACATAAAATAGTGTCGAATACTCGATCTTGCCCTCGGCCTTTGTGTGGATATAAAGTAGCGGATCGCTGCTATCGTGTGAAATTTGCTTATAAAAGTCGTTGTAGTCTTGCTCTTTTAAGCTGGCTTTATTTAGCCTCCAAAGCGCATTTGCCTTGTTTATCTGCTCGTTTTTAGTCTCATAAGTGCCCTCTTTTTCGCCTTCTTTTGGTGCGACGTAGCTCTCTTTATCCATAAAAATAGGATAAGGGATGTGGTTTGAGTATTTTTTGACTATCTCCTCTATGCGCCAAGAATTGGCAAATTCATCGTCGTTTAAATGCAGGATTATATCCGTACCAAAGCCATCTTTGCTAGCCTCTTCGATCTCGTAGCTTTTTGCATCAGATGTCCATTTATAGGCCTTCTCACTTAGTGTTCGTTTGCTTATGACTTCGATCTTACTTGCCACCATAAACGCTGAGTAAAAGCCCACGCCAAACTGGCCGATCAGCGAGCTATCTTTTTTGGCATCGCCACTTAAGCTTTGCATAAAACCTTTTGTGCCACTTCTTGCAATGGTGCCTAAATTTGCGATGAGCTCGTCTTTATCCATGCCGATACCGTTGTCGCTGATGGTTAAAGTCTTAGCTTTTTCATCTACTTTAATGTCGATCCTTGGAGTGTAGCTTAAGCTTTTATACTTTTCATCAGTCAAGCATAGGTAGTTTAGCTTGTCAAGTGCGTCGTTTGAGTTTGATATGAGCTCTCTTAAAAATATCTCTTTGTTTGAGTAAAGAGAGTGGATCATCAAATTTAAAAGGTCATTGACCTCGGTCTGAAATTCAAATTTATCTGCCATTTTCTTTTCCTTGTTTTAAAATTTTTGGCAGATTATAGCACAAAGTGATAAAAATATACTTAACCTTGATAGTATTACTATCAAGTTTTTTAACAATTTTTTAGGCATATATGGTAATTTATAAATAAAATAAAAATATATATTTAATTTTTATTATTTAAAATGCTATTTTGTATAGTATTTATTTAAAATAATACAAATTTAGCTATAAATCATTTACAAAATGTTGCTAGTCTGTCTTTCAAAATAAGAAACAAATACCGATATAAATGGATAACAAAGATCAAAAACCAATAAATCTAAACGATTGGCTTGAAGTTTTAAACGTTTTATCTATCTTTTAACGCTGCATGAGGTGGCAAATTTGAGTTTGAAAACTAAAAAAGTTCTGTGATGTTTGACTTGAAAGGCATGCAAATAATAGCCGCTTTAAAAAATTTAATTTACCAATAATCACTATGCAAGCAATCTTTGATACCATGCTTTGCAAATTTTCGCCACTCTGACTTAATCCGCAAAATATAACATAAACGCTGTGTATTTCATTAAATTTAGCAACAGTAACAAACTAAAAACTAGTCAAAAAAGACACATACAAAAGTAAACATCAAAATAGCAGCTAGAAAGCATCAAATTTAAAGAGGTAGCAGTAGTGGATAAAATAAAAATTTGCCACCTCTTGCAAGGCGGGTTTGGAGCCAAAAGGGCTAAATTTTATAAGCGAGCTAAAAAGCTTAGACAAAGAAATTTACGCACTTGGCGGACTAGATGGCAAAAACTACAAAGAGACCATAAAAGCAGGCGCAAACGGCATTTGCTTCATGAGCCTAGCGATGAACGACGATATAGAGCTTATAAAAAAGATAGTAGAGAGCAAAAACGGCTAAATTTAGTATAAATTACATAAAATAATACGTAAAATTTTACTCATTTTTGCTAGCGATATATGTTTTTATATCAAATATAAGTAGCGTCACAAGCGATGGCAGCATATAGGAGTTTAGCACTAAAAGCAGCGACTTTGTCAAATCTGACTTTATTAAAGTCTCTATGTCAAGACTGCTGTTGTAGTTAAAAAAATATAGCAAGGCAAACTCGCTAATAAGAACTATACGAGTGATCTTTAGCAAGATGTCATTTCCCGGTCTTGCAAATTTATCATCGACCACAAGCGACAAAGTGATCCAGCCAAGCAGCCAAATTGAGCAGGCTAAAGCATAAACAGTAATGCTTTCATCAAATTTTTCAAGTAGTAAAAATACCAAAGGTTGCAAAAATACAAGGCTAGCGATAAACCAAAGAAGTGAGCTAAAGGCTAGCAGGCAAACACAGCCAAAGATAGAAATGGCAGAGATAAAGCCAAAAACCTCTAACCCAAGGTAGTAGGCCAGCGCATAGGATAAAAAAGAAAAACAAGCCAAATTTTAATAACAAGTCGCCACCTATTTGCAAAGGCAGCGGCTTTTAAATTTAGGCTATCTGTCAAACTCATTTACGAGATTTTCTTTTGTTTTGGGCGGAAAACTTTCATCACATTTTCATCAGTCTCGATAAACGCACCCTCTATAAGATCAATGCAGTATGGCACCGCTGGAAATACCGGCTCTAAGCACTCTTTTATCGCCTTTGGCTGACCTGGTAAATTTATGATGAGTGCGTGACCTCTTATGCCTGCTGTTTGGCGTGATAGGATCGCTGTTGGGACGTATTTTAAGCTCGCAGCTCTCATTAGCTCGCCAAAGCCTGGCATCATCTTCTCGCAAACTGCCTCAGTAGCCTCTGGGGTGACATCTCTCACTGCTGGTCCTGTGCCTCCAGTCGTTAGTACAAGGTCGCATCCTAGCACATCTATCATGTGCACGAGCCTCTCTTTTATGAGATCAAGCTCATCAGGGATCACCTCGTAAAAATACTCTCTCTCGCTTACTATCCAGCCGTCAAGCACCTCTTTAATCGCTGGGCCTGATTTATCCTCGTATGTGCCTTCGCTTGCGCGATCTGACATAGTTAGAATTCCTATTTTTGCTTTCATTTTTTCTCCTTTATTAGTAGTTTTCATTTAAAATTTTAGCAAGCGTCTCTTTATCTACGCTCTCGTAAGCAAGCAGATATGAGCTTATCCTTGCGATTTGCTCGTTTGTGCCCTTTAAAAATGAGATTATCTCATCTTTTGCTTGTTTTAAAATTTCTTCCACATCGTTTGGATTTGGCACGAAAGAATTTCCCATGCCATACTCATAAACCATCTTTGAAGCGATCTCTTTTGCTAAATTTAGATCGTTGCTTGAGTTTGAAAAGATGTCGTTCTCATCTATCTCGAGCTTGCACATGCCAGAGATTAAAACCTTTATGCGTGAGAGCATCTGTGACTTTGACTCGATCTCTTGCTCAGTCGCCATAAAGCGGTCTTCAATGAGCGAAATTTTTTCAAATTTCACATCAAACCAGTAGGCACTTAGCGCCTTTGCACCTTGGTAGATGGCTTGAATTTTCTTCTCGCTCTCGCTGTAGCTTAGCACCTTTTTCTTGCCGAGCAAGACCTTGTTTAAAACAGCCTCAAAGTCTCTCATCCTAAGCACGCTTTCGCCGTTTCTTAGGGCATTTATCGCTGCTTCATTTACAAGCGTGCTAAGTGCCGCACCAGAAAAGCCAACACTCATCCTAGCGATATCTTCGGCTGGCACTTCGCAGTTTTTATCTCTTAGATATGTGTTTAGGATAGCCACCCTGTCGTTAAAATCAGGCATTGATAAAAATATACGCCTATCAAAGCGCCCAGATCTAAGCAGCGCCTCGTCGATCATCTCGATCCTGTTTGTTGCGGCTATCACTATAACGCCTGAGTTATCTTCAAAGCCGTCCATCTCGGTTAGCAACTGATTAAGCGTGGCTTCTCGCTCGTCGTTTCTAGTGCCACCCCTGCTCTTGCCAACGGCGTCTATCTCGTCGATAAAGATGATTGATGGTGCGTAGGATTTGGCTCTGCTAAAGAGCTCTCTAACTCTTTTTGCGCCCATGCCGACGTAAATTTGCACAAAACTTGCGCCATTTTGATAAAAAAACGGCACATTTGCCTCGCCAGCGACTGCCTTTGCTACAAGTGTCTTGCCAACACCTGGAGGGCCGATCATTAGCACACCTTTTGGCATTTTGATACCAAAATTTCTATATTTTTGCGGATTTTTAAGAAAATCAACTATCTCGCTAAGCTCGCTTTTGACCTCGCTAATGCCCGCTACATCGCTAAATCTAACGTTTGAGATGACTGGCATCGCATTTTGATTTAGCACGCTTTCTATCTCAAAAGCGCCATCTTTTTTGTTTAAAAGGTTCTCCTCTTTTTTCTTGATAGCCCTAAAAATATAGGAGTACCAAAGCACAAGACAAACAAAGATGATGCTTCCCCAGACCATGCCTGGCGTGATATACTGCACGCTTCGTTCGACTGGGACCTTTTTGATGAGCTCTTTTATGTCTATGCCCTCTTTTATGATGGCAAAGCGGTTATTTTGCGCATAGAGGATGACCTCATCTTCGTCGATGACCGCTTTATCGATGAAATTTCCATCCATTAGCTGCATATACTGCGAATATGTGATGTTTCGTGGCTCTTTGCTCACAGCAAAAAGTAGCGCTATTATCAGAGCCATAGCGGCTATTATCAGGATATTTTTCTTGCTAAATTTAAATTTTTGCATAATTGGCATCTGGCTTAATTTCATATTCGCTTACCTCCAACCACTCTTTTGTTATGTCGTTTTGACTAGAAATTTTAGCTTTGTTGTAAAACTGATCAAAGCCCTCGTAAAAGTCGCCGTTTTTTTGCTCGACTAAAATTTTCAAAGCCCCGTTATGTTTTTTTCTAAAATTTTCATTGTTTTTAAAAGCAATGCCTTGTAAAACTTTCAGCCTTGCCTTTGCCACATCACCACTAACGTCGCTTTTTAGTGTCGCTGAGTGCGTATCACGCCTAGGCGAATAGACAAAAGCGTGCAGATGTGTGATAGGAAATTTCTTGAAATTTTCCACCGCCTCTGCCCAAATTTCTTCACTCTCACCTGGATGACCCACGATATAGTCAGTCCCCAAAGCAAAGCCAAGTGAGCTTAGCTCATTAAAAAGTTCTAAGTCGCTAAATGCGTTATTTCGCCTGCGCATGATCTTTAGCATCGCCTCGCTCGTGTGCTGAAGAGCGATGTGTAGATGACGCTCCAGCCACTCCTCTTTTAAAATTTCTCTAAAGCTCTCATCTATCTGGCTTGGCTCGATACTGCCAAGTCTTATGCGTCTGATGCCTGAAATTTTGCCTAAATTTGCTAGCAATTTGCCAAGAGAGCTATTTGTATCTTTGCCGTAGCTGCCTATGTTTGTGCCAGTTAAGACGAGCTCATTATAGCCATTTTGAGCTAAAATTCTAGCTTCTTTTAGTATCATCGCCTCATCCATGCTCCTAGCTCTGCCGCGCACTGATGGGATGATGCAGTAGCTGCAGTTAAAGTTGCAACCTTCTTGAATTTTTATAAAAGCCTTTGTGTGATTTTCGTAGTTTGTGACGATGTTTTTATCGACTGAGTTTAAATTTCCAAGCTCAAAAAATGGCTTCTCTTGTTTTAAAAGCTCGTTTAGATCACTCTTTTTACTGGCTCCTAGCACGCCAAAAATGCCGCTTGCAAACAGCTCTTTGCCCTTGCTAACTGCGCCACATCCTGTTAGTATGACCTTTGCGCCACGTCTTTTTACGCCGTTTATATAGTTTCTAACGCCACTATCAGCCGAATTTGTCACGGTGCATGAATTTATCACGACGATATCAGCGACCTCTTCGTCGTTTGTGATCTCGTAGTCTTTGATGTAGCTCTTTAAAAGCTCGGTGTCATAGATGTTTGTGCGGCATCCAAATGTCTTAAAAAATATCTTTTGCATTAGATATTTTCGCCCTCTTGCTCAGCGTGAGCTACGTGATCGCTTGGCGTTTCTTTTTTGCCTATAAGCATAGTTTGCGTTGGGTAAGCTATCTTTATATCATCGTGAGCCAAAAATGCCTCGATTATCTCAGCGCTTATCGTGCTTCTAAGAGCGAGTGTGGCGTATGAGTTTGACATAAACCAGCATGAGATATTGATGCCGTAAGGCTCAAAAAATGTATAAATTCTTGGCTCTACGTTTGGATTTTTGATGCTATACTGGCTCCTTAGCTTATTCATCTGGCGTTTTGCGATGTCAGTGTAGCCTTTTGAATATTTTTTAACGATATTTTTTGCTAGATAAGCTGCCTTTTTGTGATTGCTATCAAAGCTTATCACGACATCTATACCGTCCCAAACGGTCTTCATGCCGTAGTGCGAGTAGTTTGCGATGAGATCTGTAAAGATGTAGTTATTTGGCACAAAGATGATCCTACCTGCACGGCGGTTTGTCTTATAAGTTGAGTAGCTAACGTCTTCAAAAACGGTTAGGCGAAGCAGTGAAATGTCTATCACATCGCCCACAAATTCGCTACCGTCGTGATAGACCCTGACGCGGTCGCCCACGTGGATCGTGCCACCAAACATGATAACCATCCAGCCAAGCATACTCATAAACATATCTTTCATCGCGATAGCGATACCAGCTGAGGCAAAACCTAGCACGGTTACTAGGTATGTGACGTTTTCGATGTATGAAAAGAGCAGGATTATGATGATAACGGTGATGTTTAGCACGTTTAAAAATTTATTGACCGTGTAAAATCTCTCGTTATCCGTGATCGTTCTTTTAACGATAAATTTAGCGATAAATGTTAGTCCGATCGTTAAAAGGATGACGATGGCTGTGTAGCCCATGCTTAAAAACTGAGCCTTGATGTCAGAGGTCGTCATATTTACCGCTTCATCTGCCCTTTTTTCATAGACGCTATAAGTGGTATCAGCGATCTGTTTTGCAGCTTTGAAGTCGCCTATCTCTTGCTTTGCAAGGTTTAGACTTGCCCTATTTTGCTCGCTATCATCTATCAAATTTAGCCTATTTAGCAAATTCTCTTTTGCTTCAAGCTTTTCAAGCAAGGTGTCAAGCTCTTTGATGTGTCTTTGGTATTCGATTTTGTCGCTTCTTATCTTTTTGATGTATGAAAAGCCAGATACCAGCGCCACTGGGCTATTTATCCTAGGTGGTGTCTCCATTTCTGGGGCTGCTAGCATATTTGAAAATGGCGTTTTCTCATACTCTTTTAGCAAATTTATCTGCTCTTTTAGAGTTTGACTTCTCTTAATGAGATCGCCACCTCTTTTTGAGCCTTTATCGAGCTTTTTAAGCTCATTTTCATTTTGCTCTAGCTCATCAAGAAGCTTTTGATAGGTGTTGTAGTTGGCGTATCTTGTGATCCAGATGTTGTTTTTTAGGGAGTTATCTAGGTTTGAAATTTCTTTTATAAGCTCGCTATTTTGTAAATTTTGTGAGACATTTTGCTCGAGTGTAACGTTTTCTTCAGCGTAAAGCGCAAAGCAAAAAACTAAAAAAACTAGGATATTTTTCATTTAAATTCTCTCAAAGTTTCTAAAACGTCCTCTTTTTTGACGTCATTTTTGATGAACGCACTACCGATTTTATCTGCGATGATGAAATTTATCTTATCACCTTTTGTCTTTTTATCCATAAAAAACGCCTCGTAAAATGCATATTCATTTTCTATTTTGTAGCTTACAGGCAGATCAAATTTCACTAATACCTGCTTGATCTCTTCTGCCTGCGCCTCGCTCATGAGACCTAGTCTAACGCTTAAGCGATTTGCCATATTCATACCTATCGCCACCGCTTCGCCGTGTAAAAATTCTTTGTAATTTGTCTCGTTTTCAATGACGTGAGCGAAGGTGTGCCCGTAGTTTAGGATAGCTCTTAGCCCCTTTTCTTTCTCATCTTGCTCGACCACCCTAGCCTTTAAATTTATAGACTTTTCAACTAGCTTTGCTAAATTTTCATCATCTAAATTTACGCTTTTTAGCCAGCTAAACATCTCTTTATCAAAGGTTATCGCCATCTTTAAAGCCTCAGCCACGCCAGCTGCAAATTCTCTCTTTGGCAATGTTTTTAAGAAATTTATCTCACAAAAAACTGCCTTTGGCTGATAAAATGAGCCTATTAAGTTTTTGCCAAATTTGTTATTTACCCCAGTTTTTCCGCCCACACTAGCATCGACTTGCGCTAGAAGCGTGGTTGGGATATTAATAAAGCTTATCCCCCTTTCATATATGCTTGCCGCAAAGCCAGTCATGTCGCTGATGACGCCACCGCCAAGAGCTATGAGCGTAGATGAGCGGTCAAATTTACTAACAAAAAGCTGCTCTAAAATTTGCTCTATCGTTGTTAAGTTTTTATACTCCTCGCCGTCTGGCACGCTTATGATAAATTTATCATTGCACTTTAAAACGCTAAGTAGCTTTTCAAGGTGAAGCCCCGCCACTTTGGCATTTGTGACGATGCCGACCTTGCCCTTTAGCTCTAATCTCTCAAGTTCGTTTATATAAATTTTATAGCTTGACGCCTTTTCCTTAAGGTTTAAATTTATCTGCATTTTCTACTCACTTACTGGCACAAAAAGCTGTGCGTTTTGGCTTAGTTTTTTATAAAGTCTATTTAAATTTGTCGATAAAAAGGCAAAAGCGCTGCCATTTGCCACATTTTTAGTAAACATCACAAAATGAAGCAGATCATTTGTGCCTTTTAGCTTTACTAGCGGGTTTTTGAGGCTGTGATTTTCTATCTTTATGCGCTTTGAAAAGAGCGTGCTAATGCTCTCAAAGTGCTCTTTTAGCGCCTCATCGTCGCTATGTTTGTTATCAAAATAGTAAAATCTCATCTCCAAATCAAGCTGCGCGCAGCAATCTGTAATGACAGCTGATTGATTTTCTACCTCTTGGCTTTGATCGCCCAGTATCACGCCCTCTTTTATATTTGAGAGTAAAATTTTACCCGTTTTTAGCACTGGGATTTTAAGCTCATAAAATAGCTTTTGAAATTTAAAAAAGTATCTATCGTCGCTTATGGTCAGTCCGATGTCGTGTTTTAAAACGTCATCTTTTATCGATTTATTATCGCTGTTAAAATAATCCATCAAAACAAGGATATTTTTCTCTTTTATCGCCTTTAGCGTCTCTAAATTTTCGCCTAAAGTTGGGTTTATCACTCTAAAGATAAGGCGTTTGTTATTTAGCTTTGAATGCACATATAGGCTATCTTTTATGAGCTTGCTAACTCGCTCTTTGCTCATTGATCTCATATCGATTAGCGTGTAGATGTTGCTGCCAAATGGACTTGGAAACTGCCCGCTTTCTCGTTTTATCGAGCGGTAGACGTTTTGAAGCACGTTTGGATCGCCAACGATCAGCAAGATGTCGCTTGGCTGTATCATCAAATTTGGCCTTGGCAAGATGATCTCATTGCCCCTGTAAATGAGCGCTATACGCCACTTTTTCTGCGCAACTGAGCTGATATGACGATACATATATGAGCTGCCAATAGGTACCTTCACCTCCATGATCTCACCCTCGCTAAAGCCGATATTATCAGCATATACAGGCATATCTGGCAGATAATCCATGAGCCTTGAAGCTGCGATATCTCTGATATCAACCACACTTAGATGCTTGTCGCTCGCGAAAGTCTCCTTGCACTTTTCATCTAGCTCCCATGAGTTCATAAAAATGGTCTCAGTCTTTGTGCTGATCTGTCTTAAATTTTCATAAACAGCAACCGCCTCTTTTTCGTTGTCGCTCACGATACAAAACTGGCTAAAATAGCTGTCGCTTATGCTCTTTAGCTTTGAAAGGCTAGTTGGATCAAACTGATAAAATGTAAAATTTTCGTAATTTGCCTTTTGACTGTGATCTTCGTTTGAAACAACGATGTAGTGGTGTAAATTTGACTTTGCTCCAAGAAGTCTATCTAAAAAATTTCTTGCAAAAGCTCCATCTGCGATTATTAAAATTTTCTTCATTAATTCTCCGTATTTTAAAGCCACATTATAACAAAAGGTCTTTAAAATAAGCTATTTTTGGCTGTAAATTTAAGCTTTTACAGCCAAAAAATTTAAGAAAATTTTAGTAGATTATTTCAGATATTAAAGTATCGATAGCTGAATTTGCAGCCTTATTTATCGTCTCAAAAATGGTGCTCGAGCTTGGATCTGGGCAGAAAATTTCTTTTGTGATCATGCCTGATTTTAGCGAGGTGTTTGCGTTAAATAGCTCATAAGCTAGCGAAACTTCGGCTTTGTCGCCTCTTATTTGAAGTGAGATGATGCTAACTTTTAGCCTAAGATCCTTTGCATTTGGCGAAAATATCGGCTTTGCGGCGCAGTTTGAGTAAAACCCTTTTACGAGCGACTTATAGATCATCTCGCTTGGCTCAGAGACAAATTTAGCATCGCTCAAATATCTTATCTTATTGTTTTCAGCGACGATCAAAATTTTTCTAGTATCGACCATATCAAGGGCGCTCACGTTTTCGATGAAGACATTTTTTAGCTCTTTTTGCTTGTTTTCAGCCGAGCACTCCTTGTTTGAGTAGTGTATCTCATACATCGTAGCTTGTGGCACGTCGGTCTTTAGCGAGCAGCCAAAAAATAAAAATGCAGCTGCTAGAAAGATTAAATTTCTCATTTTTTATCTCCTTTGTCATTTGGCACTGGATTTGTGAAGAAAAACTCGTAAGGATTGTCCTCAAGTCTTTGAAGCGCACCTCTAAACTCACGTAGCGTCTTGTCAAATCCATTTAAAAACTCGCTAGCCTCTCTAAGAAGCGGAGAGACCGTGTTTCTAAGGTCATACTCGCCGTTTTTTACCTTTTGAGTGAGTATATCTTGAAGCGAGCTATATCCAGTGACAGCCGAATTTGCTGATTTAAAAACTGAATTTGCACTTGCGATTAGCGTGTTTAAATTTTTAGCAAGCTCTTTTGTGTCTGTTTTGTTTAGACTGTCGGTGAAATTTTTTACATTTTTAACAATGCTATCAACCTCGCTTAAGCCATTTTCATCGGTTAAAACCTGAGTAAATTTATCGATATTTCTTAGGATTGACTCGATATGAGAGATATTTTCAGCCGAGAAAAAGCCATCAACTTTATCAAGGGTTTGATTTATCTTTAAAGTGATGTTCTCAGCGTTGTTTCCAAGCTTTGAAAGAAGGCTCTCTTCAAGCTTTAAGATAGGCTTATCGCCTGGTTTAAAATCCTTCGTGCCTCGGCTTATATTGATACTAGCCACGCCGCTAATAGCCTGAACTTCGATGCTAGCCACGCTGTCAGCCTTGATAGGCAGATCCTCTCTTATCTTCATTGTGATGTTTATAAGAGCGTTTTTGTCATCGACAAAATTTATATCGCTAACGCTTCCAGCTGGCACGCCGATAAATTTAACCGTAGAATCAACCTTTAGCCCGCTTGGCAGCTCGCTTGTGTGGATGTAATACTCCTTAAAATCAACCTTTGTGTTATTTTTGCTAGTCATCCACCAGATAAATATGGCAAACGCTGTAAGGCAGGCTATGAAAAACATGCCAACAATGGTATAAGAATTTCTATTTTCCATCTACTTTTTCCTCATTTTAAATAGCTCTTCAAGCGGGTTATTTTCAAGATGCTCAAGCTCTTTTATATCTCCCTCAAAGGCTATCTTTTTGTTATCTATTATCAAAAATCTATCCAAAATATCAAAAATACTATCCGCATCATGCGTCACCATGATGACAGTTACGCCGATGCTATCACGAAGCTCTTTTATGAGCACGTCCATCTGTCGTGAGCTAACTGGATCAAGGCCGCTGTTTGGCTCATCTAAAAATAGCACCCTAGGACTTAGCACCAAGGCTCTTGCAAGCGCAGCACGCTTTTTCATACCGCCACTTAGCTCGCTTGGATAGAGCATTGAAACCTCTTTTTTAAGCCCCACCTTTTGTATCCAAAACATCGCTATTTCATCGATCTGGCGCTTGTTAAATTTAGAGTATTCATGAAGCAAAACGCCCACATTATCAAGTATCGTCATCGAGCTATAAAGCGCTCCAAACTGAAACATCGTCCCACTTTTTAGCTTTATCTCTTGCTGCTCCTTTTGGCTACTTTTCCACATATTGACGCCATCAAAAAATATATCGCCCTTGCTTGGCTTTTTTAGATATATCATCGTCTTCATAAGCGTCGTTTTACCAGCGCCACTGCCGCCTAAAAAGCCGTAAATTTCAGCCTCTTTGACGCTCCAGCTCACATTATCGTGCATTATCTTATCGCCATAACTTGTCGTTATGTTTTTTCCAACTATTATCTCGTTCATATCTTTAGCCACATAAAAATTATCGCGAAAAATGCATCAAGCGCAATGACCCAAAATATCGCATTTACAACGCTAACAGTTGTCATTGCCCCAAGGCTTTGGGCGTTTTGACTAACACCAAACCCCCTCATGCACCCAATGATCGCTATCACCGCACCAAAAAACGGAGCCTTTATCATGCCAACAGCAAAGTGCCTAAGCTCGACCATCTCGCGAAATCTATTAAGATAGTCGCTAAAGCTGATATCAAGAATCGTTTGGCAAATGATCATCTGCCCTAAAATGCTTATGCTATCAGCTATAAAGATGATGACAGGCACGCAAAGCACCATGGCGATGATGCGCGGCAGCACCAAGAAGTTAAAGGGCTCAAAGCCCATCGTCTTCATCGCGTCTATCTCCTCAGTTAGCTTCATAGCGCCAATTTGGGCTGTAAAGCTAGAGGCCGACCTGCCCGCCACGACGATAGCAGCGATGAGCGGAGCCACCTCTCTAAGCGTTAGCATGCCCATGATCTCTACTATAAATATACTTGCCCCAAAGCTTGCAAGCATCGCACTGCCAAGATAAGCAAGCACTACGCCTATCAAAAAAGCGGTGAGCGATACGATGAAAACAGCATTTACACCACCATCTTTTATGTAGTTGCTAAATTCTCTAAACCTTAAATTTGCAGGATTAAGGAAAATTTTGACGCTCTTTATCAAAAACTCGCCCAAAAACGAGCCAAACTCAAGCAAATTTACAAATCCCTCGCAAATTTTCTCTCCTAAGCGCGAGAAGAAATTTAGGCTATTGTGAGGCGGCATATATTTAAAGTCGATCTTCTCGTCATTTAAAAGATCGCCCATCGCCTTTATCTTCTCGTCATTTGTGATGATCTCAAATTTCTTGCCATTTAGCGTGTTTTTTAAAAGGATCAAAACAGCATAATCAATGCTCTTTAGCTCGCTAAAGTCAAATTTAACATTGCCGTTAAGCTTTTGGATTTTTTTAAAAATGCTTTGTAAATTTTTTGCGTCTTTGTAGCTAAACTCGCCTGCAAATTTTATGGTCGCAGTGCCGTTTGCTTCGGTAAAAACGATATCATTTCTCTTTTGCAAAAAGTTCCTTTGCCTTAAAATTTCTGGATTATATTATAATTTTTGTTAAAATAAAAAATCAAAAATTTTAAGGACTTAGATGAAATTTGAAGTTATAAAAAAAGATGGCAACGCAAGGCGCGGCGTCCTAACAACCGCTCACAGCGTGATACAAACGCCAGTTTTCATGCCAGTTGGCACTGTTGGCGCAGTTAAAAGCCTAGATGCCTTTGATATGAGTGAAATTTTAGACGCAAAGATAATCTTAGCAAACACCTACCACATGTATCTGCGCCCTGGCAGCAAGGTCGTGCGTGAGTTTGGCGGGCTTCATGGATTTTCTAAATTTGATCGCTCGTTTTTAACTGATAGCGGCGGATTTCAGGCATTTTCGCTTAGGTCAAACACCAAAAACGACGATGGCGGGATAAAATTTAAAAGCCACATCGACGGCAGCACGCACTACTTCACGCCAAGATCCGTCCTTGACACGCAGTATGAGCTTGGCAGCGACATCATGATGATACTTGATGATTTGGTTGCATTGCCAGCTGAGCCAAAAAGGATAGATCTTAGCATAAAGCGAACGATAAAATGGGCAAAAGAGGCGATTGATTATCACAAATTTATGCAAAGCAAGGGCGTTGGCTTGCAGCAAAATATCTTTGGTATCGTTCAAGGTGGCACCGACTATGAGGCACGTAAATTCTGCGCGCAGGCGCTAAACGAGATGCCATTTGACGGCCTTGCCATAGGAGGGCTAAGCGTTGGCGAGAGCAACGAGGCGATGTATGATACGGTTGAGGCGGTTATGCCATTTATGGATGAGCTTAGGCCTCGCTATCTAATGGGCGTTGGCACGCCTGAAGACCTAGTTGAAAACGTGGAGAGAGGCGTTGATATGTTTGACTGCGTTATGCCAACAAGAAATGCAAGAAACGGCACGCTCTTTACTAGCTTTGGCAAGATAAATATAAAATCAGCCAAATTTATAAACGACCACGCGCCGATTGATCCGCAGTGTCAGTGCTACACCTGCAAGCGCTACTCTAGAGGCTATCTAAACCACCTTTTTAAGGCTAGAGAGCTAACGTTTTTTAGACTAGCAAGCCTTCACAACCTGCACTACTATCTAAATTTAATGAAAGAGATGAGAGAGGCGATAGAGGTCGGTGAATTTGCTAAATTTAAGCGAAATTTCTACGCAAAAAGGAGCACAGATGAGCTATAAAAGCGCACTTTGTGGATATTTTTATGGAGATGCATTTGACTACATCACGCTCATCTCGCCGTCACAAAAGCAAGTTTTTAAATTTTTATTTAAAGATGGCAAAATTTACAAAGAAGATCTTGAGCATGAATGCGATAAAAACACATTTGAAGCAGCTATTAAGGGGATTTGTAACGAATATGCAAATAAAATTTTAGAGCACCAAGACGAGCTAAATGAGTATGAGAAAATTTATGCTAGCCAGAAAAATTTTGAGAAATTTATAAAAAGACACCACTTTTTAAAGTATGAGATCAGAAAATTTCAAAACAGCATTTCGCACTTTTACGAAGCTCTTGCGATCTGCCAAAGTGAGCAGCAAGGGCTAAAAAAAGAGCTTAAAAACAGCATCCACGAAGCAAGTGTCTTTAAGACCATAGCCAACGAATACGCCTATAGGGTCGATGACATCTACTCATTTATACAAAGCGCTAAAAATGACAAGATAAATAAAAATATCTACCTCTTGACGCTCATTTCGGCTCTATTTTTGCCGCTAAATTTCATCACTGGCTTTTTTGGTATGAATACAAATGGCATGTTTTTAAGCTCATTTAAAGATGGCACATTGATAGTTTTTGCCTTTGTAGCGATGCTTTGCGTGCTGTTTTTTATATTTTATTACAGATTAAATAAGGATATTAGTTAAATTTATAGTAGGCTTGGCAAGTTGATCCAACCTGCCAAGTAAATTTGAAGTTATTTTTTCTTAATGATGATCTTCTCACCGTTGCTATCGATGGTGATCTCATCGCCACTTTCAAGCTCATCTTTCAAGATCATATCAGCAATTTTATCTTCAACTAGCTCATAAAGCGCTCTTCTAAGAGGTCTTGCGCCATAAACTATGTCAAAGCCAGCTTTTGCGATAAATTTCTTAGCCTCTTCGCTTAAAACTGCCTTGATACCGCGGTTGTGAAGAGTTTTTTCAAGCTCTTTAAACATGATCTCAACGATAGATATCAAACCTTGCTCGTTTAGAGGATTAAAGATAATAGTATCATCAAGCCTATTTAAAAACTCGGGTTTAAAGTAGTTTTTAAGCTCGTTTTTAACAGCCACATCGCGGTCTTCACCCTTTAGCTCCATTATGAAATTTGAAGCGATGTTTGAAGTTAAAATGATGATCGTGTTTTTAAAATCAACCGTTACGCCTTTGTTATCAGTCGCGCGTCCATCATCAAGTATGCCCAAAAGTATGTTAAATACATCCTTGTGAGCCTTCTCAACCTCATCAAAAAGTATGACTGAGTAAGGTCTTCTGCGAACCGCCTCTGTTAGCTGACCGCCCTCATCGTAGCCTACATATCCTGGAGGCGCACCAAGAAGCCTGCTCACGCTGTGTTTTTCCATATATTCGCTCATATCAAAGCGGATAAGCGCCTTCTCATCGTCAAACAAGAACTTAGCCAAAGCCTTAGCTGACTGAGTTTTGCCAACGCCTGTTGGTCCAAGAAATAAAAACGAACCAATCGGCCTTTGACCCTCATTTAGCCCTGCTTTGTTTCTCTTAACAGCACGTGCAAGTGCGTGTAGTGCGTCATCTTGACCGACAACGCTCTCTCTTAGATGCTCTTCGATGCGCAGATATTTCTCTTTTTCGCTTGTTAGCATCTTTTTAACTGAAATTCCAGTCCATTTGCTCAAAATTTCAGCCACAAGCTCTTCATCGACTTGATTTTTAAGAAGCACGCCCTCTTTTTTCATGTGCTCCCATTTTTCTTCAAGCTCGTGTTTGTGCTTTTTAGCGTCAGCTATCTTGCCGTATTCTATCTCGGCAGCCTTTTGAAGATCGCCATTTCTTTTTGCTATCTCAGCTTGTGATTTTAAGCTATCGATCTCTTTTGTTGCTTTTGAAATTCCGCCAAAAACGGCCTTTTCGTTTTCAAATTTAGTATCAAGCGCTAGCTTTTTCTCATTTAGGTCAGCTATCTCTTTTTCGATCTCGCCAAGTCTTTCTTTATTTTTATCCGCATCCTCCATCTTTAGCGCTTCTTTTTCTACTTGAAGCGTTACGATCTCGCGTTTTATCTTTGAAAGCTCATATGGCTCGCTCTCTATTTGCATCTTAAGCTCAGCTGCTGCCTCGTCTATAAGGTCTATCGCCTTATCTGGCAAGAAGCGGTTTGCGATATATCGGTCACTTAGCCTTGCAGCGGCAACTAGCGCGCTATCTGTTATCGTGATGCCGTGGTGAACTTCTAGGCGCTCTTTTATACCACGTAAAATTTGCAATGCCTCATTTACGCTTGGCTCTTTAACGTCTATTGGTTGAAAACGTCTTTGAAGTGCTGCATCTTTTTCAAAGTATTTTCTATACTCTTTTAGCGTTGTCGCACCAACGGCGTGAAGCTCTCCACGCGCAAGAGCTGGTTTTAGGATATTTGCAGCGTCCATTCCGCCCTCGCTCGCACCAGCTCCAACTATGGTGTGAATTTCATCTATAAAAAGTATGATGTTGCCAGCTTTTTTGACCTCGTCAATAACAGCTTTTAGCCTATCTTCAAACTCGCCTCTATACTTTGCACCAGCCACAACCGCACTCATATCAAGTGCGATGACACGCTTGTTTGCAAGGCTTGTTGGCACATCGCGAGCGACTATCTTTTGAGCTAACCCTTCAACGATGGCTGTTTTACCAACACCTGGCTCACCAAGCAAGATAGGGTTGTTTTTACTCTTTCTTATTAAAATTTGCATCATCCTAGTGATCTCTTCATCACGGCCGATGACTGGATCAAGCTCTTTATTTAGCGCTTTTTGCGTTAGATCGATACCAAATTTCTCTAAACTATCAAGGGTATCATCGCCAGTTTGGCTATCTATCTTTTTACCACCTCTTATGCTCTCAAGGTTCTTTTTGATCTCTAAGATATCGCAAAATTTGCTTAAAATTTGTTTGATCTCACTAAGCTCAAGAGCCGAGATGATCCATGTATCAACAGCTATGTAGCTATCGCCCATGCTTACCATTAAAGCTTTTGCATTTTCAAGCGAATTTATAAGCTCTCTTGAAACTGAAACGTTATCTTTTGTGACGTTTGAGCTGCTTGGGAGTGACGAGATCTTGCTTTTTATCTCAAGCTCGACTGCGTCTTTGCTTATGTTCATCTTATTAAATACTTGATTCAAAATAGAATTGCTATCAGCGAGCAAAGCCCAAAAGACGTGAAGTGGCACAACTTGTGGATTTTTAGAAAAGATCGCTAAGCTAACGCCTTTTTCAAGTGTCTCTTGCATCTGCGCTGTTAAATTTTCTGTTATGTCAGCCATTAAAGCTCCTTAAGTTATTTTATAATGGCGGCATTATATAACTTTAGTCTTATATTGTCAAGTATTTTTATAACATTTGTCACTCTTTTTATTTAATTGCTAAAATTTGCTGTTATAAATTTGTGTTAAAAATAGATAAAAGCTAAAAATATAAGGCTAAATTTATGCTTTTTTTAGCCAAATGTTAATAAAATTGAGCCAAAAAATATAGGAGATATTTTGAATAAATTTACTAGATCTTTTGCGCTAAAAATAACAGGCGCCCTACTCATCTCAAGCGTAGCAGTAAACGCGCTTTTTGCTAAAACTGAAGATGAGGCGAGTGCGAAACTTGAAGCACTTTCAAAACTTACAAAAACCATCTCAACCGTTGAAAAATACTACGTTGATGACATTAAATTTAAAGAGATAATCGACAAAGCCATCGCTGGTTTGATGCAAAATTTGGACGCTCACTCGAGCTTTTTAAATGAAAAAGCATATAAAGATATGCAGGTGCAAACAAGCGGCGAATTTGGCGGACTTGGCATAACAGTTGGCATGAAAGATAGCGCACTAACCGTTATCTCGCCTATCGAGGACACTCCAGCTGATAAAGCAGGCATAAAAGCAGGCGATATCATTTTAAGGATCGATGGCAACTCAACTATCGGCACAACGATAGATGAAGCTGTAAATAAGATGCGCGGCAAGCCAAAAACTCCGATAACAATTACGATCTTAAGAAAAGGCGAGCAAAAGCCATTTGACGTAAAAATTATAAGAGATCTTATAAAGGTTGAGTCTGTCTATGCAAAAATGATAGAAAATGAAAACATCCTTTATATACGCGTCACAAATTTTGACAAAAACGTCGTCACAAAGGTAAAAGATGCGATCAAAGAGCATCCTAAAGCAAATGGCATCATACTTGATCTTAGAAACAACCCTGGCGGTCTTTTAAATCAAGCTGTTGATCTAGTGGATCTTTTCGTAGATAACGGCATCATCGTATCTCAAAAAGGTCGTGAGGCATCTGAAAATGTAGAGTATAAAGCAAGTGCTAGCAAAACTCTTTCAAAACTCCCACTAGTTGTCCTTGTAAATGGCGGAAGTGCAAGTGCGAGCGAGATCGTAAGCGGTTCATTGCAAGATCACAAGCGTGCGGTGATAATTGGCGAAAACACATTTGGTAAAGGCAGCGTTCAGGTGATCCTACCAATAGACGATACAGAAGCGCTAAGACTAACCATCGCAAGATACTACTTGCCAAGTGGCAGAACTATCCAAGCTGTTGGCGTAACACCAGATGTAGTCGTGCATCCTGGCAAAGTACCACAAAGCGATGATAGCGCATTTAGCATCAAAGAAAGCGAACTAAAAGCGCACCTAAAAAGCGAGCTAAACAAGATAAATCCAACAAGCGAAGGCAATAAAACTGAAGCAAAAGATGATAAAAATATAATCACACAGAAAAAAGTCGATGAGGACATTCAGTTAAAAACAGCGATTGATACGATCAAAATTTTAAAGATAAAACAACAATAATCTAAAGGAGAACAACATGCAAAAAAGAGAGCTTATCTACGAGGGAAAAGGCAAGAAAATGTACGCCACAGACGATCCAAATCTACTTGTGGCTGAATTTAAAGACGATTTAACAGCATTTGACGCTCAAAAAAGAGGCAACGAAGCTGGCAAAGGCGCGCTAAATAACAAAATCTCTACTCAGCTTTTTAAACTGCTAGAGAGCAAAGGTATCGTCACTGACCTAGTTGAAACCATCAGCGACACCGAGCAAGTAGTTAAAAAATGCGAGATCATACCTCTTGAAGTTGTTGTGAGAAATATCGCGACTGGCTCACTTAGCAAAAGACTTGGCATAAAAGAAGGCACGGTTTTACCTTTCACGCTTGTTGAGTTTTATTACAAAAACGACGATTTGCACGATCCTTTGGTGACTGATGAGCACTGCATCATCATGGGCCTAGTAAAGAGCGAAAAAGATCTTCAAACACTAAGACACACAGCAAGAGAGATCAACTCTATCTTATTTAAATTCTTTGCAGAGAGAAATTTAAAACTAGTTGATTTTAAAGTCGAATTTGGTATCGACAAAGATGGCAACATCATCTTAGCTGACGAGATAAGTCCTGATAGCTGCAGATTTTGGGATGCGACAACAAACGAAAAACTTGATAAAGATAGATTTAGACAAGACCTTGGTAGCGTAAAAGTCGCTTATGAAGAAGTTTTAAGAAGAATTCTTTCTTAAGGACAAAGATGAAAGCTGTTGTAAACATAGCATTAAGAAGCGGGGTCTTAGACCCTGCTGGTAAAGCAGTGGAGCATGCGCTAAATTCACTTGGATTTAGCGGTGTTTCAAATGTCAGGATAGGCAAACAAATCGTTTTAGATATCGATGAGAGCGATAAAAATAAAGCAAAAGAGCAGCTAAAAGTTATGTGTGAAGAGCTTCTAGCAAACACTGTCATCGAAGACTACGAGATCGTGCTATGAAAGTAGCCATCATACTTTTTCCTGGCACAAACTGCGAAGAAGACACAGCTCACGCTTTTAAACTACTTGGCTGCCAAACGCAGATCATCTGGCACAAAGAAGATAAGATCGATGCTGATCTAGTCGTTTTGCCTGGTGGTTTTAGCTACGGCGACTACCTAAGAACGGCTGCGATAGCTAAATTTAGCCCTGCTATGCAGGCTGTAAAAGAGCATGCGAAAAAAGGCGGCTACATTTTAGGAATTTGCAATGGCTTTCAGATGCTTCTTGAGCTTGGACTTTTAAAAGGCGCGATGAGAAGAAATGAAAATTTAAATTTCGTCTCAAAATATCACCACCTAAAAGTGATCTCAAATAACAATAAATTCCTAGCAAATTTAGCTAAAAACGAAGTGGTAAATATCCCCATCGCTCACGGCGAGGGCAACTATTACACCGACGAAGAGACGTTAAAAAGCCTATATGATAACGAGCAAGTCCTGCTAAAGTACTGCGACAGCCACGGCAATGAGATAAATCCAAATGGCTCAGTTGATAGTATAGCTGGGATTTGCGATGAGAGCAAAAAGATCTTTGGTCTTATGCCTCACCCAGAGCGCGCTTGCGAGAAAATTTTAGGCACAGATGATGGCATGAAGATGTTAAAAGGGCTAGTTTGGTAAAACGAACACTTTTTATCGCCCTACTCGCGCTAAATTTATTTGCCGCAAACACTGATGAAGTCAGCGTTTTTGACATGATGGATGAGGCAAGAGAGGATAAATTTGTAAATAGCCAAGCATCAAAGCCGCAAGCAAAGACTCCAAGCGAAGAAGATATATCAAGAAAGCTCGTCTCTCCACGCTCTATCGCCCCACAGCCAGAGCGTATAACTCCAGAGCAGATGCGAAATATCGTCCCGACAAACGAACCAGACATCAGTGTCCCTGACAATCAAGTCTATGACAAGATCAAGATAAAAGACCTCCTTTTAAAAGCGACAAATATCCCTAAAAACGTCGTAGTAGGAGAAATTTTTAGCGTTGAGATCGTGGCTGATACGCAAAGTGACCTTGAGTTTGAGTTTGAGACACAGCTTGATGAGACAAATATCAAATGGCTAAATAAGAAGAATTTTCAATGGGTAAAAGGCGATGAAAACAAATACATCGGCACTTTCTATCTTGAAGCAACGAGCATTGACGCAAAGACTTTACGAGTTAGCTTGGATCTAAAAAGAAATGGTGAGAACTATCAAAACTCAAACATAAATATCTTTTTACCAAAGCTAAAAGAGCTTAGAAGTGACGAAAACTACAACCACATCGTCGCTGATAACCTTGAGGTCAAGAAATTTAAAACAACTAAATTTGATGATATAAACAACATCATGGTCGTTGAAATTTACGGCAACAATGTCGATCTAAGCGCCTTTAATATCGAAAACAAAACGATCCTAAAGCAAGGCGTAGATACGATAAATGGCGACTTTAACTCGCAAAGTGCATATTATTTTGCAGTATTTAAGCCAAACAAAAAGACGCTTGACTTTAACTACTACAACCTAAAAAAAGCTAAATTTGAGAGCTTTTCACTGCCTGTGAGCGTCGAAGAGGACGAGGTTAGCACGCAAATCGGTCTAAATCCAAAACAAAGCGAATTTAGCACCTACAAAGATATCACGATCTACTCTTTGGTCGCTATCTTTATCTTGCTAGCGATCTGGCGTAGAAAGCTAAGCTACTTCTTTGTGGCAGCTATTTTTATCGCACTTGGAATTTACACTTACAATCCTTTTGGCAAAGCAGTGCTTAAGCCAGATGTGAGCGTCACTATCTTGCCAACTAAAAATTCAACCGTTTTTTATACATCTCGCAAAAATGAAAATGTTGAAATTTTAGACACAAAAGATGACTACTCAAAAATTTTATTCGCGGACGGCAAAATCGGCTGGGTAAGAAAGGGTGATCTTGTCAAAAATTAGAGCTTTTTTCTTTTCTATTGAATTTGTGATAAGCGTCGTTTTTGTCGTACTTTTTATGTGGCTCTTTAACTCTAAAAATAGAGCTATTAGAAAATTTTGGGGCAGATCGCAGAGATTTTTTGGCGGATATAAGCTTGAAGTGATCGGTAAATTTAGCGACGAAGCAAATATCTTGCTGATAAATCACCAAAGCATGCTTGATATCATCGCACTTGAAGAGATCCATCCTAAAAATATATGCTGGATCGCAAAGGCACAGATAGGTAAGATCCCGATCATCGGTAAAATTTTGAGCCTTCCTAAGATGATAGCAGTAGAGCGAGAAAATAAGCACTCGCTAATAAAGCTTTTAAGCGAAGCAAAAGACAGAGTAGAAAATGGCCGTGTTTTAGCGATATTTCCAGAAGGTACAAGGTCTCAAACCAAAGAGCTCTTGCCATTTAAAGGTGGTGCGAAGTTGCTAGTTGAAAAGCTAAATTTAAAGGTTCAGCCTATCGTGATCGTTGGAAGCGATGCGATGAAAGTGAAAGAATTTAGCTTTAAAAAAGCAGACATCAAGCTCTTTTGCCTTGATCTAGTCGATACCTCAAAACAAAACTGGCTAGAGGCGACTAGAGAGAGCATGCAAAAAGTCCTAGACGAAAATAGAAAATAAATTTAGCTTTGTAAATTTCTTTTCTAGAATTCACATTTTATGTAACCACTATAAAGAGTTAAAATTAATAAGCAATAAAGTAAATGTTGGTGTGATATTACCTTATAAATTTAGGCAAATCACCTTAGTAAAAGGAATTTTATCCACCAGCGTTTTACTAATATCTTTTAGAAGTTTTTATATATCAAAGCATGTATCCAAATTTGCTTTTTACCGCCACGAGCAAACAAGCTTTAGTAGATAGACTGCTCTCTACACCATTAAATATAAAAATTACTACATCTTATAACACTTTGCTCATATTAGTTCAGCCGTTTTGTTATGTTATTTAATATGCAAAAAATCTAATGCTTAAATTAGATCTCTTGCTAGCTATTTTTATTAGCCATAAATATGGTTTGTGATTGCGGTGAAATAAAATAAAAGAAAAATTTAAATTATAGAAGTGCGACAACTATTTGGCGGAGAGCTCCGCCAAATTTAGTTTTTCTTGAAAAATCTCAATATCTTTGCTTGTAGTTTAAACTGCTCTGAAAGCTCCATTATCGGATAAGCTCCAGCGTATTTTTTGCCGCCAGGTAGGTCTTTGCTAACGCCGCCGCGTGCCGCGATCTGAGCAAAGTCTCCAACGCTTACGTGACCAGCCGAGCCGCTTTGTCCGCCCATGACGACGTTTCTGCCCAGCACTGTTGAACCAGCAAGTCCAGTTTGTGAGACGATGAGGCAGCCATTTCCAAGCTCGCAGTTGTGGCCTATTTGAACGAGATTGTCTATCTTTGTATAGTTTGCGATCATTGTGCTTTCAAAAACGCCACGATCTATCGTCGTGCAAGCGCCGATCTCGACAAAATCGCCCAAAACAACGTTGCCATTGTGATAAATTTTCACATGCTCGCCAATTTTTGTATGCGCATAGCCAAAGCCGTCGCTACCTATAACGCAGTTTGCTAGCAGGTGGCACTCATTGCCGATGACGCAGTCATTATAGATGACGACGTTTGGGTGGATGATGCAGTTTTTACCGATAGTTACGTTATCGCCCAAAAAAGCTCCAGCCATCACTATCGTGTTTTCGCCCACGCTCACGTTTGAGCCGATATAGACATTTGGCATGATAGTTGCGCTCTGGGCGATATTTGATGGTTTTGGCTCGCAAAAAAGCGGCTTAGCGTAAATTTTGCTAAGGATGGCAAATGCAAGGTGCGGGTTGTCGCACACAAGCGCTACCATGCCAGCTGGCACTAGGTCCAAAAGCGATTTTGTCACCAAGATGGCTCCAGCGTTTGAAGTGCTTATAAATTTAGCATTTTTCTCACCATCGCAGTATGTTAGCTCAGCTTTATTTGCATTTTTTAAAGAATTTAGAGCAAAAATTTCAAGATCTTCTCCGCTAAAAGTAGCATCTACTTTTAAGGCTATTTCGCTTAGTTTCATCATATATCCATTATCACAGATCCGCCGCGCACGACATCAACTGGGTTAAATTTCTTTATCGATTTTAAAAAGCTCTCTACCCTGCTCGCATCGTCAGCCACCATGACGACGATGTAGTTTTCGTTTGTGTTTGTGACGATGCCATTGTATGTCTTTAGTATCGCCTCAAGGCCGGCAAAATTTTCGCCAAGTGGGATTTTCACAAGGGCCATCTCTTTTTCGACAAATTCGCCACTTTCTATGACTTTGTATGTTGGGATGAGCTTATGAAGCTGTTTTACGATCTGCTCTAAAACCCTCTCATCGCCGCTTGTGACGATGCTTAGTCTTGAGAAGTTGCTCTCAGGTATCGGAGCGACTGTGAGCGTATCGATGTTGTAGCCCCTGCCTGCAAAAAGCCCAGAAATTCTAGCCAAAACGCCATGTTCATTTAAAACTATGACCGAAATCGTTCTTCTGATACTCATTTTTCTTCCTTGCTCTTTAATATCATATTATAAATCGCAGCCCCTGCTGGAACCATAGGAAGCACGTCCTCAAAGCGGTCGATCCTCACGTCGATAAGTGCTGATTTTTTACTCTTGATCGCCTCTTTTAAAGCCTTTTTAAACTCATCTTTGCTCTTACAAACAAAGCCAACGCCGCCAAATCCCTCAGCGATCTTGACAAAATCAGGCTGCAAGCTAAGATCAGTCGATGAGTAGCGCTTTTCATAGAAAAATGTCTGCCACTGGCGCACCATGCCTAAGAAATTGTTGTTTAAGATGATGTTTATGACAGGGACATTTGTCTCATAAGCAGTCATTAGCTCTTGGATATTCATAAGTATCGAGCCATCGCCTGTAAAATTTACAACCAAATGTTCAGGCTTCGCGCACTTTGCGCCAATAGCTGCAGGGAGGCCGTATCCCATCGTGCCAAGGCCGCCACTTGTGACAAGCTGTCTTGGGCGGTTAAATGGATAAAACTGCGCCACCCACATCTGGTGCTGACCAACGTCAGTTGCGATTATAGCCTCAGGACCAACTATCTTTGCGGTCTCTTCAACTACCCATTGAGGCTTCAAGACCTTGTCGCTATCTGTGTAGCCAAGTGGATTTAGCTTTTGATATCTATCTAAAATTTCTCTCCAAGGCGCATAGTTTTTAGGCTCACCTTTCACCTCTTCATAAAGCTCGCTTAGCACGTTTGTAAGGTCGCCAACTATCGGATAGTGAGCGTTTATGATCTTTGAGATAGAGCTTGGATCGATGTCGATGTGAATGATCTTTGCATGTTTAGCAAACTCGTCAGTTTTGCCTGTGACCCTATCGCAAAATCTAGCGCCAAGCGATATGAGAAGGTCACACTCGCTAAGAGCCATGTTTGAAGCGTAGCTGCCGTGCATGCCTGCCATGCCTAAATTTAGCTCATCTTTTGCATCAAGCACGCCAAGAGCCATAAGCGTCTCGACCGCTGGGATGCCTGTTTTTTTCATAAATTTACGTATGATCTCGCTTGCATTTGATGCGACCGCACCACCACCGATGTAAAGAAGTGGTCTTTTTGCTTCATTTATCGCAGCTGCAGCTTTTTTGATCTGCTTAGAGTTGCCTTTATATGTCGGCTTGTAGCTTGGGATAGAAATTTCTTTTGGATAGACAAAGTCGCCAAGCTTTGAAGTGACGTTTTTTGGGATATCGATATGAACTGGTCCTGGGCGGCCTGATCTTGCGATGTAAAACGCCTCTTTTATGATGCAAGGTAGCTCCTCAACGCTATTTACTAAAAAGTTGTGTTTGACACAGGGGCGTGAAATGCCGACTGCATCGATCTCTTGAAAGGCATCTGTGCCGATCATAAAGGTTGGTACTTGACCGCTTATAAGCACAACTGGGATGCTGTCGCTGTAAGCTGTGGCAAGACCAGTGACCGCGTTTGTAAAGCCAGGACCACTTGTCACAAAAGCCACGCCAACTTTGCCGCTAACCCTAGCGTATCCGTCTGCTGCGTGAACAGCAGCTTGCTCGTGGCGAACCAAGACGTGTTTAAAATAAGTTTGTTTATATGTCTCGTCGTAGATATTTAAAGCTGCACCGCCAGGATAGCCAAAAACTATCTCAACGCCCTCTTCGTGCAAGGCTTCGCTTATCATCTGTGAACCAGAAATTTGTTTTATCATCACTTTAGCCTTTTGATAAATTTATCGCAAATTATATCCCAAAGCATTTTAAATCCATTTTAACTTTTTAGCGAAATTTGGGCGTTATCTTAAATTTTCAGAAAAAGATTTGAGCTAGAAAAGTAAATAATACAAAATATTTTACATATATTTATACATATTATTTTTAGTATTTTTGATAAATTTGGCAAATTTAGAGAAAAATTTAGAAAAGCAGAGGGGCGATAACCAAGCCAACCAAGCCAACCAAGCCAACCAAGCCAACCAAGCCAACCAAGCCA